>JBCKXH010000025.1:0-23958 GCA_038921555.1 Paracoccaceae bacterium | reverse complement strand
GCCCCCAGGGCACCCTGGCTGAGCGTGTGCGCGCTGGCGGGGCCGGGATTCCCGGCTTTTACACAAGCACCGGCGTCGGCACCGTGATCGCCGACGGCAAAGAGCACAAGGATTTCGACGGCAAGACCTATATACTTGAGCGCGGCATCGTGGCCGACCTGGCCATCGTCAAGGCCTGGCGCGCCGACCCCTCGGGCAACCTCGAATTCCGCAAGACGGCGCGCAATTTCAACCCGCCCGCCGCCACCTCTGGCCGCATCTGCGTGGCCGAGGTCCAAGAGCTTGTCCCCCTCGGCGCGCTTGACCCCGACAAGATTCACCTGCCCGGCATCTATGTTCACCGCCTGATTGGGGGCGCGCATAGGAACCGCATCGAAAACCGCACGGTTCGCGCCCAGGTCGAGGCTTAGGCCATGCCATCGCCCTATGATGGGCTGCCCCCGACCGCCTATTGGAAATTCGCCGTGGCGGATCGCGCGCCACTTGACCCCGGCGCGCTGTATGTCCCGCGCTTTGCCATCACCCGCCGCCAACGCATCGTCACGGCGGGCAGTTGCTTTGCCCAAGCTATCGGGCGCGCGCTGAAGCAGTGCGGCTTTCGCATCATCGACGCCGAGCCTTTGCCCGATGTCGTCCCCGACGCCTTGGCCCAGGATCACGGCTACCGGCTTTATTCGGCGCGCTACGGCAATATCTACACCGCCGCCCAGCTTTTGCAGTTGTATGATGAGGCTTGCGGCCGCCTGAGCCCCGCCGATCCGGTCTGGCAAAAGGCCGGCCGCTTTTATGACGCCCAACGCCCCGGCCTTGACCCCGACGGCCTGCCCAGCCCGGAAGACGTGCTGCGCCACCGCGCCCACCACCTGACCCGGGTGAAAGAGGCCTTCGAATCCGCCGATCTGTTCGTCTTTACCTTCGGCCTGACCGAGGCCTGGGTTCATCGCACCTCAGGCACCGTCTATCCGACCGCCCCCGGCACCATCGCGGGCACCTATGACCCTGACACCTACGCCTTCAAGAATTTCGATGTGATCGAAGTGCTGGACGCCTTCCGCAGCTTTGTGAAACGCCTGCGCCGGGTGAACCGGCGGGTCCGTTTCCTGATCACCGTCTCGCCGGTGCCACTGACCGCCACCGCAAGCGGCCAGCATGTCGAGGTGGCCACCGCCTATTCCAAGGCCGTCCTGCGCGCCGCCTGCGGCAGGCTTTACGCCGAGGATGACCGCATCGACTACTTCCCGTCCTATGAACTGATCACCTCAACCAACAACCGCGGCGTCTATTTCGAGGCGAACAAGCGTTCCGTCACCGCATCCGGGGTCGCGCAGGCGATGAAACTGTTCCTTGACGCCCATAAGATCGAGGCTCTTGCCCCGACCACCGCAGAGGATGACGACGACCTGCGTTGCGAAGAAGCGCTTCTGGAACAGTTCGCTCGATGAAAAACCTGCTTTTCATCGGCAATTCGCACCTCGCCGCCGTCAGGGCCGCTTGGCAGGCCGTCCCGGGTTATGAGGCCGAGTTTTTCGGCGCACCGCAACGCGCTTGGTTACGGATGACTCACCTGCCGGGAAACGCCTTCGGCTTGTCGAACGAAAATGAGGCTGGCTTTGCCCGGCAACGCAAGATCACCGAAGAGGCGAACGGCAAGGCCGCCGTTTGCCTGTCGGGCCGCGATGTCATCGTGCTGGTTGGCGGAATGTCGGCGGCAGAAGAGGTCGCCGCCGTTCTGGCCACCTGCGACATTCCCGGTATCCGGCAAACCGGCGCGGCCACCTTGCTGTCGCCCGAACTTTTCGCCAAAATCTGCGCGGCCCTGGCCCAAGGCGTGGCCCCCCTGCCCGGCTGGCACCACCGCACAGACGCCCGCGTTCTCATGTTGCCGAGCGCGGCAAGCGCGGATACCTGCCTTGGCAGCACCAACGCAGCCTTCCAGCCGTGGCACCGGCTCGCCGCAAATCCTACGGGCGCGCTGGCCGGGTTTGCCGCCTATGATGCCGCCCTTGGCCAGATGCTGAAGGGTCTGGGCATTGACTACCTTGCCCAAGCCCCGCAAACCCGCACCACTGCGGGCCTGACCGCTGGGGCCTTGCTGGCCGAAGGCGGTGGCGTCACCAAAGGCCAAGAACAACGGCGCGGCGACCACTCGCATATGAACCCGACCTATGGTGCTGCCTGCGTCGGTCAAATCCTCGGCTGGCTGTCCAGCCAGACCCAATACTAAAGGAGACACCATGCCCTGGGACCGCAATGAAATGGCCAAACGGGCCGGACAGGAACTGCAAGACGGCTGGTATGTGAACCTTGGCATCGGCATTCCGACGCTGGTGGCCAACTACATTCCCACCGGCATCTCGGTCACGCTGCAATCGGAAAACGGTATGCTGGGCATGGGCCCCTTCCCGTTTGAGGGGCAAGAGGACGCTGACCTGATCAACGCCGGCAAGCAGACCATCACCGAACTGCCGCAGACCGCCTATTTCGATAGTGCCCAGTCCTTTGCCATGATTCGCGGCGGCAAGATCGCCATGGCCATCCTTGGCGCGATGGAGGTCGCCGAGAATGGCGATCTGGCGAACTGGATGATCCCCGGCAAGCTGGTCAAAGGCATGGGTGGTGCGATGGATCTGGTGGCCGGGGTGGGCCGCGTCGTCGTGGTGATGGACCACATGTCCAAACACGGCGAAAGCAAAGTGCTGCACCGCTGCACCCTGCCCTTGACCGGGGCTGGCGTGGTCAACCGCATCATCACCAACCTTGGTGTGCTGGATGTCGTGCCGGGCGGCCTTGAAATCGTCGAATGCGCCACCGGCGTGACCGAGGCCGACCTGCGCGCCGCCACCGAGGCGACCATCATCGGCTGACCTAGGCCGTCTCAGTTGCTGGCCGAGATGATTCGGAACACGCAAGGGTCGCTGACCAGTTCCGGCGGCGTCATGCACAGACCCTGCGCCACCGTCCAGGCCGCCAGCACCTTGGGCACGTAATCCCGCGTCTCGGGGTAAGGTGGTACGCCATTGTTGGCCGTAACCGCGCCCTCGCCGGCGTTATAGGCCGCCAGAACCAGCACCGGGTCGCGGTTGAAGATGTTCATCAGAAAGTCCAGATAGGCCACGCCGCCCTTGATGTTCTGCTTGGGATCGGTCGCATCGCTGACCCCAAAGCGCGCGGCCGTGGCGGGAATAAGCTGCATCAGCCCGGTCGCACCCGCTAGACTGACCGCCGCGGGGTCGCCGGCACTCTCGATGCCGATCACCGCCAGCACCAAAGCGGGCGAGACATTGGTCCCGACGGTGTCCTGCAAGATCTGGGTGCCCCAGGTTTCCGCCAGGTCTTGCATGGTCTGCAATCGCGGGGCCGCAACCACTGCCCCCTGCGGCCCATTGTTCAGCGCCGCCAAAGCAATCGCAAAGCGCCCGTCCGAGGCCTCGCGCGCCACCGGAACACTGTTCCAGAACCAATCATAACGCGCAGCCGACGGGGCCGCAGGCTCCAACCGGTCCAGTGGGGCGGCGGCTTCGGAATGGTCGGGATAGGGGTCGATCTTGCGCGCGGCGGCCAGCAGCATCGCCTGTTCGACCGGGTCGATCTGCACCGTGATGCGCTTGCCCGGCGCGATGTCCTTGACCGACAGCCGCTTGAAGGTGAAATCACCTAGGCTCACCGCTTCTTCGGCAAACACCAAGATCGGCGCGACCGTCAAAATGGCGGCCAGCTGCAATAGTTTCCTCATCAGCGGGTGCCTGCCCGATTGTTTTTGTTGCGTCCAAGGTGCCAGAGCCGGGCCGAAAATTCCACCTAAACCGGTCCTCTACGCCACCTTCATGCCCCAATTGCACCAATTGCGCCACGCTGCTCCCGGGCCACCTTGCATGGAAAGCACAATTAATCACGCAAATTCAATGTCTTGCGAAATTTATTCGGAATTTAACACTTTCCCCAAAAATACCCAAACCCCACCGTAATGCTGCCACGAACGACCATCAAGTTCAACCCACGCCGAGACGGACTGGCTGGGGGGGACCCACGAAAGCGCAGCCGGACCGGATGGAAACTGAAGATCACTCATCCTAGGAAAGGGATACTACCATGAAACTTCTGAACCTGTTCAAGACCTTCAAATCTGACGAATCCGGCGCCGTGACCGTTGACTGGGTCGTGCTGACCGCAGCCATCGTCGGCCTCGGCATGGTCGTGATGACCACGGTTGGCGGCGGCATCACCGGCCTCGGCGATGCGATCGTCACCGACCTCGGTGGGCGTGTGTCGGGCTTCGAAGCCACCCAGTGATCGCCTGACCCCTGACCGGGCAAGCAAGGGGCCGCGTCCAGCAGGACGCGGCCCTTTTCGTTTGAGAGCGACGAATTTTACCGATTTTCGCAGCCGAAAAGCCCAAACTTTGGCCACGCCATCGCCCAACTTTGGTCGCGATATCCTATCAAGGTGGCAAACGATACAGGTCGCCAGTGGTCGCCGGAGAACCTGACGAAAGCAGAAAAGGACAGACAATGCGCCAGACTGTGCGAACGACCCAGACTGTGCGAACGAAACTGAAAACCTTCGGCCAGGATACCTCCGGCGCCGTTACGGTCGATTGGGTGGTCCTGACTGCAGCGATCGTCGGTCTGGCCATGATTGTCCTGACCCCGATCGGCTTCACGACGGACAGCGCCGCACGGGGCGTGTCCGATTACATCAGCAGCATCGACGTCGGAAATCAATAGGAACCTAACAACAGAGGTCTTGGGAAGGTCGCAGGCGGCCTTGGGTATGAGGGGTAACTATCTTGAGAATGGTGTTCGGACTTGTCTTGGTCCTCGGCCTCGCGCTGGCAGGGGTCGCGGTCTATATGACCAACAATTATTTCAGCCAGACCCAGGCTGCGTTGAGCCAGGAGCGCGAATTGCGCGCCAGGACCGGCCCGCTGGTCGAGGTCTATGTCGTCAACAAGATCAAGAAATACGGCGACCCGCTGACCCGCGAGGACGTGCAACTGATCTATTGGCCGCAGAACGCCCTGCCCGAGGCTATCTTCACGAAGGAAGAAGATCTGTTCCCGGCTGGCAACCAAGAGCCGCGCTATGTCATGCGTCAGATGGAGAAGTTCGAACCGATCCTGGCCATGAAGGTCACCGAGCCCGGTCAGACCGCCGGTCTGACCGGCCAGCTTGCCAAGGGTCAGGGTGCCTTTGCCATCAAGGTTGACGTGGCCTCGGGCGTGTCGGGCTTCGTGCAGCCGGGCGATCATGTCGATGTCTACTGGACCGGTGCGTTTGGCCAGAACAACGACAGCGTGACCCGGCTGATCGAAACCGCCATCAAGGTCATCGCGGTTGACCAGAACTCTGCCGATGGCAGCGGAACCGCCACTGTGGCCCGCACCGTCACGGTGGCGGCGATGCGCGAACAGGTGGCGCGTCTGGCTCAGGCTGCGGCGACCGGCAAGCTGGCGCTCTCGCTGGTCAACGGCACCGACAGCGCCGACGTAGGGCTTGTCGAGGTTGACGGCAACTCGCTCCTCGGCATCACCGATCAGCCCGAGATTGCTGCGGTCGAACCGGAAAAGGTCTGCTCGGTCAAGACCCGCAAGGGTGCCGACGTGGTTGACACCCCGATTCGCTGCACGAACTGAGCCAAGTTTCGCCATCGGGCGACCCCACATCTAGCGGGGTCGCCCTTCTCTTTCGCAAAGGGAAGCAGGCTGTTGCAGGTTATCCACATAAGGAACAGCCTTTAACCTTTTGATTCTTGCTTAAAATCGCCAGATACGGCATTTTAGGTCATCAATCGGGCAGTGAAGACCCGGCATATTGGGCATTTGAGAGGGCAGGTCACATGAGACTGCGAAAGCTATGGACGGCTGCAGTGCTGGGCATTGCACTCGCCACCACGCCCCTCAGCCCTGCATTCGCGCAGACGCTGACTGTCATGAAGGGCAGCACCAACGCACCCTTGATCGTTCCGATGAACCGCGCCGTGGTGCTGGAAAGCGATACGGCCTTTGCTGAACTGTCGATTGCCAACCCCGGCATTGCCGATATCTCGACCCTGTCCGACAAGACGATCTACGTTCTGGGCAAGACGCCGGGCCGCACGACGATGACTTTGCTGACGGCGGACGGCAAGCTGATCTCAAACGTCGAGGTCCATGTCACCCCCGACATCGAAGAGTTCAAGGAGCGCCTGCAACAAATCCTGCCCGGTGAGGGGATCGAGGTTCGCACCGCCAATGATGGCATCGTGCTGTCGGGCACCGTGTCATCGACTGCCAAGCTGGACCGCGCCCTTGACCTGGCCAACCGCTATTCGCCGGACAAAGTGTCGAACCTGATGCAGGTCGCGGGCACCCAGCAGGTCATGCTGAAGGTCCGCTTTGTCGAGATGCAGCGTTCGGTGTCCAAAAGCCTGTCGTTCTCGCTGGGCCTCCGGGGCGGCACCACTATCGGCATCGGCGGCGCCACCGGCACTTTGGCCGACGGGGTGAACTCTGGCGCGGTCAGGCTGCAAAACGGCACGCGCGGCGCGCTGGGTCTGGGCTTTACCGCCGGGTCGCTGGAATTCGGTGTGCTGCTTGAGGCGTTGGAATCCAAAGGCGTCGTGCGCACGCTGGCCGAACCGAACCTGACCGCCCTCTCCGGGCAAGAGGCCAAGTTTCTTGCCGGTGGCGAATATCCGATCCCGGTGGCTTCCGGCAACGGCACGATCTCCATCGAATACAAACCTTTCGGGGTTGAGTTGAACTTCACCCCCTTCGTGGTCGATGGCGACACGATCAACCTGCAGATCAACGCCGCCGTGTCCTCGATCGACAGCACCACCACGCTGCAATCTGGCGGCTTCTCGGTCAACGCCTTCAAACGCCGCGAGACCTCGACCACGGTCGAGATGCGCGACGGTGAAAGTTTTGCCATCGCCGGCCTGCTGCAAGATGACTTCCGCGACCTGAACCGTCAGGTGCCGTGGCTGGGCGACATCCCGATCCTTGGCACCCTGTTCCGCAGCGCCGACTACCAGCGCAATCAATCCGAACTGGTGATCATCGTGACGCCGCATCTGGTGACCCCGACCCGGGGCGAGGCGCTGGCCCTGCCGACCGACCGGGTCCGCATCCCGACCGAGAAAGAGTTGTTCCTCTTTGGCAAGACCGCGGGCAAACAGCGCGGCGCTGCGGCCGAGGTGTCACGCCAGGACTTCAGCGGCTCCTACGGCTATTCAATGGAGTGATGCAGATGAAATCCTCGCTCCGCACCGCACTGATCACCGCGACCCTTGCCTGCCTGATCCTGACCGCCTGTGACCAGACCGCGTTTCTGGCCGAAGCCGGGTCCGAGGTCGATGAGGGCAACTTTGGCCGACCCACCATGATCAACACAATGGCGATGACCGAAGGCGACGCCACCCTGGCCGTCGGCCGCCGCTTTGAGGCCGAGGTGGCAACGACCGTCACCTTCGCCTTCAACCGCTCTGACCTCAGCGCCGCCGCCATGGCGACGCTGGCCCGTCAGGCCGCCTGGATCCGTCAGTTCCCCGAGGTCCGCTTCCGGGTTTACGGCCATACCGATCTGGTCGGCTCCAACGCCTACAACTATACCCTCGGTCTGCGCCGGGCCCGCGCCGTGGCGGCCTATCTAGCCGCGCAGGGCATCTCGACCTCGCGGCTTGAGGCGGTGGTGTCGTTTGGCGAAACGCAGCCTGTCATCCACATCGCCACGCCCGAACAGCGCAACCGCCGCACGGTGACCGAGGTTTCGGGCTTTGCCGGGGGCCATGCCGCCAAGCTGAACGGCAAATACGCTGCGGTGATCTTCCGGGAATATGTGGAGGGCGCGACCCGTCCGCATCCCTCGAATACCGTGGTCGAGACGCAGACCAATCCCAGCGGCAACTGACGCTGCCTTGCCGCGCCATGCCACGGACCGGCCCAGCCTTTAGGCCGGTTTCGATTTTTTTCCCGGTAACCTCGTTTCCGAAAATCGTCATTGAATCACTAGAAACCTAAGATTGACGATTTTTTGGCCCCAATCTCGCCAACTTCTGCAAGCAACTTCTGTGCATAAGGAACAATGCTGTGGCCAGAAGGTCCGGCGTTGGTCCGGGGATGGTGACCGTCGAAACCTGTGAACAGGTGTCGGAACCAGCCCTTGGAGGGGCGCCTTTGGAAGGACTTGGGGCCATGAGCAGCGTAGCGAACCTTCAGCCGAAACCGGCACCGATCTTGGCGTGCACGATTTCGCGCGACGTGCAGAATTTCGATCTTCTGATCGACGATATGGAACTTGAGTTGGGTGAAAGCTGGGGCGATCTGTCGTTTGATGACGCACAGGTCTTTCTGGAACAACCCGAAGCCCGGTCGCTGGAATTTGTCGCCATCGCGGTGAACGCCACCGACGAGGCCGACCTTGACCGCATCACCGACATCATCAAGCAGGCCAAATCGCATGGCATCAAGGTGGTTCTGATTGCCGATCAGATCAGCCCGATCGCGCTGCACCAGTTGTTGCGCCTGGGGGCGGATGACTTCGTGCCCTATCCGCTGCCGAAAGGCTCCTTGCATGAAGCCATTGAAAAGCTTCGAAAACCGGCACCTGTCCCGGTTTTGATCCTAGCCGCCTCGGCCGCCAGTCCGATCGAGGCCGCAATGCCCCATCCGGGTTTCAAGGCCAAGGGCGACCGCGATGGCGTGGTGCTGCCGGTCCATGGTCTTGCCGGCGGCTCGGGGTCCTCGACCTTCGCCACCAATCTTGCCTGGGAGCTGGCCACCATCGGCAAAGTGCCGCCGCGGGTCTGCCTGCTCGACTTTGACTTCCAGTTCGGCTCGATCGCGACCTATCTCGACCTGCCCCGCAAAGAGGCGGTGTTCGAGCTTTTGTCGGACGCGGCCAATTCGGACAGTGATTCGCTGTTGCAATCCATGCTGACCTTCAACGACAAGCTGCATGTGCTGACCGCTCCGGCCGACATGCTGCCCCTCGACATCATCGGCCCGGAAGAAATCGGCCGCATCATCGACATGGCCCGCACCAATTTCGACTTCGTCGTGATCGACATGCCCAAGACCATCGTGGCCTGGACCGAAGCCGTAATCCGCCGCGCCCATGTCTACTTTGCGCTGATGGAGCTTGATCTGCGCTCGGCCCAGAACGTGCTGCGTCTGGTCCGCGCTTTGAAGGCCGAGGGTCTGCCGCATGAAAAGCTGCGCTTCGTTCTGAACCGCGCACCGGGCTTCACCGATCTTTCGGCGAAAAGCCGGGCCAAGCGCATGGCAGAAAGTCTTGATATCACCATCGAAGTGCAATTGCCCGACGGCGGCGCTCAGGTGACCCAGGCCAATGACCACGGCCTGCCCCTGTCCGAGACAGCGGCCAAGAACCCGCTGCGCAAGGAAATTCAAAAACTCGCCAAGTCTTTGTTCGAACTTAACAAAGCGGTCGAGACCGGTAGAAAGTAATCCCACCCGCCTAAGGCAACCAATCCCACTCGAAGGGGTAAATGATGTTTTCGCGTTTCAAGAAACCAGAGCCTGCAACCCAGAGGCCGACGACTGCACCAGTCGGATCGGACGCGCCGCAAAGCCGCGCGCAGGCTGCATCCTCCGCCCTGCCCGCGCATAAGATCGCCGTGGTGGCAGCCAAGTCGCCCGCCGAACTCGCGGCGCTGGACAAGGAACGCAAGCGCAAAGACAAGATAAGTGACCTGAAGGTCGAACTGCACAAGCGCCTTCTGGAGAACCTCAACCTTGCCGCCCTTGAAACCGCGACCGAGGTCAACCTCAAGGCCGAGATTGCCGCCATCGTCAGCGAAGCGCTGGATGAGATGTCGGTCGCGCTGAACAAGGAAGACCGCGCCATCCTGAACCAGGACCTGTTTGATGAGGTCATGGGTCTGGGTCCCTTGGAACCTCTGCTCAAGGACGACACCGTCAACGATATTCTGGTCAACGGCCCCAAGCGCATTTTCATCGAACGCGACGGCAAGCTGACCCTGACCGACATCACCTTCAAGGACGAACGCCACCTTCTGCGCATCATCGACAAGATCGTGTCCGCCGTTGGCCGCCGGGTTGACGAATCAAACCCCTATTGCGACGCCCGTCTGGCAGATGGCTCGCGCTTCAACTGCATGGTGCCGCCGGTCGCTGTCGATGGCTCGCTGGTGTCGATCCGCAAGTTCAGGAAAGAAAAGCTCGGCATCGCCGATCTGGTCCGCTTCGGTGCCTTCACCGAAGAAATGGCCGCCTATCTGCAGGCCGCCGTGTCGTGCCGTCTGAACATCATCGTGTCGGGCGGCACCGGCTCGGGCAAAACCACCACGCTGAACGCGCTGTCTTCCTTCATCGACAACTCGGAACGCGTGCTGACCATCGAGGATACCGCCGAACTTCAGTTGCAACAGGTCCATGTCGGCCGGATGGAAAGCCGCCCGCCCAACGTCGAGGGCAAGGGTGCCGTCACCCAGCGTGACTGTCTGCGCAACGCGCTCAGGATGCGTCCTGACCGCATCATCGTCGGGGAAACCCGCGGTGAAGAGGTCATCGACATGCTGCAAGCCATGAACACCGGCCACGACGGCTCGATGACCACGATCCACGCCAACTCGGCCCGCGACGGCATTTCGCGGCTTGAGAACATGGTCGCCATGGCCGGCATCGAAATGCCGCTGAAAGCGGTACGCAGCCAGATCGCCGCCGCCGTGAACGTCATCGTGCAGGCCAGCCGCCTGCAGGACGGCTCGCGCCGCATGGTCTCGATCACCGAGATCACCGGCATGGAAGGCGACGTCATCTCGATGCAGGAAATCTTCCGTTACGAACGCCTCGGCATCGAACCGAGCGGCAAGATCATCGGCCGCTTCAACGCGACCGGCGTGCGCAGCCACTATTCCGATCGCTTCCGCCAGTGGGGCTACGACCTGCCTGCCTCGATCTACGAACCCATCGCATAAGGCCCGCAGAACATGGAAATCAGCACCGCTCCGCTTATCTATATCCTGATCTTCGTCGCTGTCGTGATTCTGGTCGAGGGTCTTTATCTGACCGTTTTCGGCAAATCGATCAGCCTGAACAGCCGCCTTTCGCGCCGCCTTGCCCTGTTGGAAAAGGTCCAGGACCGCGAAAAGGTGCTGGAACAGCTGCGCAAAGAGATGAGCCAGCACGTCACCTCGCGCGGCATTCCGCTCTACTCGATCCTTGCCACCAAGGCGCAAAAGGGCAACATCGCCTTCAGCCCCAAGCAATTGGTGGGCATCATGGCCGGTCTTGCGGTGTTCTCCTATCTCGGCCTGACCTTCGGCACCGAGGCGGCCACCCCGGTCCGCATCATCGTCGCCATCATCATGGGCATCGGCGGCGTCTATGTCTGGGTCAACAACAAGGCCAAGAAGCGCATGTCGCTGCTTGAGGAACAACTGCCCGATGCGGTTGAACTTATGGTGCGCAGCTTGCGCGTCGGTCATCCGTTCTCTTCGGCCATCGCCAATGTCGCCAAGGAAATCGCCGATCCGCTCGGCACCGAATTCGGCATGATCGCTGACGCATCCTCTTATGGCCGCGATGTGACCGAAAGCCTGAAAGAGTTCGCTGAACGGATGGACAGCCAGGATCTGCGCTTTCTGGCGGTGGCCGTCACCATTCAGCAGCAGTCCGGCGGCAACCTGGCCGAGATTCTGGAAGGTCTGGCCAAGGTGATCCGCGCCCGCTTCAAGCTGTTTCGCCGGGTGCGCGCCATCACGGCCGAGGCGAAGTGGTCCGGCATGTTCCTCTCGGCCTTTCCGATCGGCGCGCTGGTCATGATCAACATCATCCAGCCGAACTATTATGACGAGGTCAAGCTCTCCCCGTCGTTCATTCCTGCCTGTCTGATCGTCGCCGTATTCCTCGTGGTCAACGTGGTCTTCATGAAGATCATGGTCAATATCAAGGTCTAGTCCCATGCAATTCCTGACCAATCTGAGCGCGACACTGACCGCCCAGTTCGGCCCGCTCGGGCCCCTGATGGTCCTGGGCGGGGTTGGCCTTGTGCTGATCTTGGCAACCCTGCCCATCATGCTGAAAAAGCAGAAAAATCCCTTCAGCAAGATCAAGGCCCAGCGGGCCGCGCCTGCCACCGCGCCGACATCCGGCAAGGCGCTGCGGCGCAACGAAAAGCAAGACAAGCTGGAGAAATTCGCCCACTTCCTGGAACCGCAGGATGCCGAAACCCTGTCGGCCTCGCGCATGCGGATGATGCGGGCAGGCTACACCGCCAAGAGCGCGGTCCGCATGTTCCACTTCATGCAGTTCGCCCTTGGCATCGGCTTTCTGGTCGTCGGCGTGATCTACACCATCATGGCATCGCGCAATCAGGAACTGACGACCCAGTTCAAGATTCTCGCCATCGTCATCCCCGGTGCTGTTGGCTATTACCTGCCGCAATACTGGATCACCCGCCGCGTCGCGGAGCGCAAGGAGCAGATCATCCAGGGCTTTCCCGATGCGCTGGACATGATGCTGGTCTGTGTCGAGGCTGGCCAGTCGCTTGACCAGTCGATCAACCGGGTGGCCCGTGAAAGCCGCGCCGGTTACCCCGTCCTTGCCGATGAATTCGAAATGGTCAGCCATGAGATCAAGGCCGGTAAGGAGCGCGTGCGGGTGCTGAAAGACATGTCCGAACGGGTCGGCGTCCCCGATGTGTCGTCTTTCGTGACCACCCTTGTGCAGTCGGCCACCTACGGCACCTCGATCTCCGATGCGCTCCGGGTCTATTCGGCGGAAATGCGTGACAAACGCGTGCTGCGGGCAGAAGAGAAGGCGAACACCTTGCCGACCAAGCTGACCCTTGGCACTATGATGTTCACGGTGCCGCCGCTGATGATCATTCTGATCGGCCCTTCGGTGCACGGAATTGCCAAGACCCTTGGCGGGATGGGCGGCGGCTGACCGCCCGCGCCCCGCGCCGCCGGGGCCAGATAAAGGTTTCTCAGGCTGCGCCTCTCGTTCCTCCTTGCAACGCTCTTGTTGTCCGCCTGTGGCCTCACAGGCGAACCTCGCGCAGCCAACCCCGGCAACGCGCCGCCGCCGGTCGATGGCCGCCGCGCCGCCGTTGACGGGTTGGAGGTCGGCCACCGCCTGATGGCGGCGGGCGAGTATGAGCTTGCCCTCAAGGCCTATTTCCGCGCCGCCGCGCAGCATGGCATGAATTCCGACGTCTTGTCCGCCATCGGGTCCGCCGATCTGAAACTTGGCCGGCTGGGTCAGGCCGAAAAGGCGCTGCGCCGCGCCATCGAGGCTGACCCCGGCTTTGTGCCCGCCATCAACAATCTGGGCGTCGTGCTGATGGAACAGGGCAAGTTCGGTGAGGCCCGCGCCATGTTCCTAAAGGCCTATGCGCTGGACAGTGGCACTTCGGACGAGATTCGCGACAATCTGCGGCTGGCTATCGCCCGCACCGAAAAGACGGTATATGGTGATCCCGTTGTTGCCGACGTTGAGCCGGTGTTCAATCTGGTGCGGCGCGGAGAGGGGGATTACGTCCTTCTGTCCCAGCTTTAGCCAGAACCCCGGCTTGGCCCCGGCCTACGCGAGCAGTTAAAAAGGACGCAAAATGCGCCACCCCGTTCTCCTTGTGCTGTGCCTGTCGGGCACGGTTGGCCTGACCGCTTGCCAGCAGGGCGTCTCACGCTCGCAGGCCGACCGCGCCGTGGCCGAGGCCGCCATGCTCGACCAGACCAATATCAACGACATCATGCTGACTGTATCCGACCCGGTCGAGGGTGTGACCTATTTCAAGAACGCCCTCGCCCTGTCGCCCGACAAGATCGAGCTTAAGCGCGGCCTTGCCAAATCGCTGACCCGCGCCCGGCTTTATACCGAAGCGACCGCTGTTCTGAACGCCATTATCGCCTCGCCTGAGGTGACCCATGATGACCGTCTGGCGCTTGCCGATGTGCTGATCCGCTCCAACGACTGGACCGCGGCCGCGGCCGCTCTCGCCCAGATCCCGCCCACTGTTGAGACCTACGAACGCTACCGGCTGGAGGCTTTGGTGGCCGACAGCAAGCAGCAATGGCAAAAATCCGACAGTTTTTATGAGATCGCCGTCGGTCTGACCGCCAGGCCGCAAAGTGTTTTGAACAACTGGGGCTTCTCCAAGCTGACCCGCGGCGATGCGGCCGGCGCCGAAAAACTGTTCATTCAGGCGCTGACCTATGACCCCGGGATGTTCACCGCCAAGAACAACCTCGTCCTCGCCCGCGCCGTCCAGCACAATTACGACCTGCCCGTGGTCGCCATGACGCAGCAAGAACGCGCGCAATTGCTTTACACCGCCGGCCTTGCCGCCGTGAAACAGGGCGATGTCGCGCAGGGCAAACTCTTGCTGCAACAGGCGGTTGACACCTCGCCGACCTATTTCGAGGCGGCCTCCCGCTCGCTCAAAGCGTTGGAGGCGTGATGCTGCCAACATCCGCCGCCCTGACCTTTCTGCCATTCGCCGCAGCCATCGGCGTCTGGGTCGCGTGGAGCGATCTGCGCTACATGAAGATCCCCAACCATGCCGTGCTGGCGCTGGCCGCCGCCTATCTGGTGACCGGGCTGCTCGTTCTGCCGCTGTCAACCTATGCTTGGGGCTGGGCACTGGCGGCCATCGTGCTGGTCATCGGCTTTCTCTTGAACTTGGTCGGAGCACTTGGGGCGGGGGATGCCAAATTCGCCGCCGCCATGGCGCCCTACTTCGTGTTGTCGGACCTGCGCTTTGACCTTGGCCTGTTTGCCGCTTGCCTTCTGGGTGCCTTCGCCGCCCACCGTCTGATGCGGGCGACCCGGTTCCGCGCTGCCACCTCTCAATGGGCCTCATGGTCCAACCCGCGGTTCCCGATGGGCCTCGCCCTCGCTGGAATGCTGATTTTCTACCTGATGGCCGTGGTCTGGCTTAATTCCGCCGCGGTTCACTAGTTTACAAGGTCCCAGAGTTTACAAGTCTCCAGTCCCACACTGCCAAAAACCTTGAGGGGTAGCCATGAACATTCAAACCACCACCGGCGTCACTGCGCCTTCGCCACCCCGCACCCTAGCCGAGGTCGGCCTCAACATGG
Organism: Paracoccaceae bacterium; assembly: GCA_038921555.1. Lineage (GTDB taxonomy): Bacteria > Pseudomonadota > Alphaproteobacteria > Rhodobacterales > Rhodobacteraceae > Stagnihabitans. The sequence goes on along the minus strand of JBCKXH010000025.1, from coordinate 8,892 downwards.
TGATGATGCGCGACATCCTGTTGAAAACCATGTTCCGCATGAATCTCGACCTTGTGTCGAGCATCGCCAAAGTGATCTGCCTGCCCAATACCCTGACCCAGGAGTTGGTCGATCTGGCCCGCACCCAAAGGTTGTTGGAGGCGACCGGCACAATGCACGCCACCTCGGGCAATGAGATGGGCTATCAGTTGACCGACGCCGGCAAAAGCCGCGCCCTCGATGCGCTGTCTCAGTCGGAATATTACGGCGCCATGCCGGTGCCGCTGGCCGCTTACGGCGAGCAGATGAAACGCCAGTCGGTGCGCAACATGCGGCTGACCCGGACCGAGTTGATGCGCAGCATGGGCCACCTGATCCTGCCCGACGACCTGATCGACAACCTCGGCCCCGCAGTGACCTCGGGCCGCTCGATCCTGATGTATGGCCCGCCCGGCAACGGCAAGTCCTCGATTTCCAACGGTATTCGTGCGGCCCTTGGCGACAAGATCTTTATCCCGCGCGCCATCGAATATTCCGGCCAAGTCATCACCGTCTATGACCCGATCGTGCATTCCAAGGCCGAGGAATCGGTTGACGACCCCACCGCGCTGCGCCGCAATGCCAACCGTTTCGACAACCGCTATGTCTTTTGCGAGCGCCCCTCAGTGGTGACCGGGGGCGAGTTGACGCTCGACATGCTTGACCTCAAATACAACCCCACCGCCCGGACCTATCAGGCACCCCTTCAGTTGAAATCCTCCGGCGGCATCTTCATCGTTGACGACCTTGGCCGTCAGGCCGAATCGCCGCAAAAGCTGGTCAACCGCTGGATCGTCCCGCTTGAGGAAAACCGCGACATCCTTGCCCTGCAATCGGGCGAAAAGTTCACCGTGCCCTTCGACACGCTGGTGATCTTTTCCACCAACTTCCACCCCAACGCCATCTTTGACGGCGCGGCCCTGCGGCGGATCTTCTTCAAGATCAAGATCGACGGCCCCACTCAGGACAACTTCCTGAAAATCTTTGCCATGGTCGCCCGCAAAAAGAAGATGCCCTTGGATGAGGCGACGCTTCTGCACCTGCTCAAGGTCAAATACCCGACGATCGGCAACAATTACGCCAACTATCAGCCGGTGTTCCTGATCGACCAGATGATCGCGATCTGCGATTTCGAGAACCTACCCTATCAGATGACCCCCGAACTGGCAGACCGCGCCTGGGCCAACATGTTCGTGCGTGAGGAGAACATCGCCCGCTGACCCAGATGCAGGCTGCGTGGCTTCACGCACCCATCCTTATCATCCAAACTCCCTGACCCCCAATTCCGTCACCACCGCATCCAGCCGCTGGTCAAAGCGGTCAATCGGCACCTCGTCCACCTCTTGCGCCGCAAAGCCAAAGCCCACCGCCAGCACTCCATGCCTCGCCCGCAACCCCGCCAGCGTTCGGTCATAAAACCCGCCACCATAGCCAAGGCGGTAGCCCCTTGCGTCAAAGGCCAACAAGGGCACGATCAGCACCTCCGGCTCGACCCAAGGCCCGACCTCTGGGACCCGTGCGCCGAACGCGCCCGCCACCATGGCAACCCCCGGCCCCCAGGCCCGAAACCGCAGCGCAACACCTGCACCGATGATCACCGGCACGCCCACCTCACCCTGATGCACCGCCATCGCGGCCAAAGGGTCAATCTCGGTTCGCATCTGCATGTATCCCGCCAAGGCCCGTCCGCACGACGTCGCCAGATAATCCGCCAAAATCTCGGCCGCCTGACCTTGCCCGGCGGCAAAGGCCCGCTTTCGCACCGCAAACGCCGCCTTGCGGAAAACCGCCTTCAGGTCATCAGCCATGTCGCCAACCCCAGAAACGTCAGATAGCCCATCACATCGGTCAGCGTCGTGACAAAAGTCCCCGAGGCCAGCGCCGGGTCCAACCCCCAGCGTTCCAGCGTCAATGGCACCAGAACGCCGCCCAAAGCCGCAACGATCTGGTTGGCGAACATAGCCAGCCCCAGCACCACGCCCAGCCAGATATTGCCATATATAAGCGTGCCGCCAATCCCCAGGATAATCGCCAGCAAAGTGCCGTTCATGGCACCCGCCATCACTTCGCGCCGCACCACCCTTGCCGCGTTGGCTGAGGTCAGATCGCGCGTCGCCAGCGCCCGCACCGAGACCGCCAGCGACTGGGTTCCCGCAATGCCCCCGGTTGACGACACGATCGGCATCACCGCCGCCAGCGCCACGATCAGCACGATGGTCGCCTCGAACTGGCTGATCACCAAGGCCGAGATCGAGGCGGTGAACAGATTGACCACCAGCCACGGCAGCCTTTTGCGAACCGTGGTCAGCGCGCCGTCCGCCAAGCTTGACCCATCGCCAACCCCGGCCAGACGCAACAGGTCCTCCTCGTGTTCCGCGTCCAGCACCGCCATTGCGTCATCAATCGTGATCACGCCGACCAGCCGCCCGCCCTCAGCCACCACCGGGCAGGAAATCAGGTGATACTGGTTGAACAGATAGGCCACATCCGCCTCGGGCATGGTGGCCTCGATGGTGCGGAAACTGTCCTCCAGCATATCCTTCAGCCGCCTGTCGCGACCGGCAGACAGGATGCGCCCCAAAGTGGCATGGCCGGTCGGGCGCATGCGCGGATCGACCAGAATGACATGGTAGAACTGGCTCGGCAGGCTGGCGCTTTCGCGCAGGAAATCAATGGTCTCGCCCACCGTCCAATGCTCGGGGGCCACCACGGTTTCGCGCTGCATCAGACGCCCCGCCGAATCGTCCGGATAGGCCAGCGCCTGTTCCACCGCAGCCCGGTCACCTTCGTCCAGCGCCGCTAGGATCATGTCCTGTTGCGGCTCGCCCAGGTCCGCCAGGATGGCGACGACATCGTCGCTGTCCAACTCTCGCATGGCCTCGGCCACGGCGGCGCGCGGCAAGGCCCCGATCACCGCTTCGCGAATGCTTTCGTCCAGTTCCGACAACACCTCGCCGTCGATCAGCGCCGCCCCCAGCGCCAACAGCGCCCGCCGCTCGGCGGGGCTCATCTGTTCCAGAAGGTCCGCGATATCGGCGGCGTGCAAAAGGCTCAGCAGAGCCGCCAATTTCCCGGCGTCCCGGCCCTCGACAGCGTCAAGGATCAGGCTGACGCGGCGGGCGTCCAGACCATCGGCATCGTCCATGGTTTCGCTGTCGGCCATGCCCGCCCCCTGCTTTGCGCAATCTTACCCAAAGCAGTTTCAACAAAACAGGGGGGCTACGGAAATTTACCGCCAGTTCAATATCCTGTAGTGTAAGAGTCAAACCAGCCGAGGCCGCCATGCCCAATCCAACATGACCAATCCAACTTCGGGCTCCGATCTCCTTCTGGGCCAGACCCTGTCCTTTTCCGGCGACCCCTTTCAGGACGGAACCTCCGCCGCCCGCCACGAAAGCCATGGCGCCGTGCTGGTTGCCGGCCGCCGCATCACCGATGTCGGCCCCGCAGCCACCCTGCGCGCCCGGCACCCGCAGGCCCGCATCACCGACTATGGAAGCTCGCTGATCTCGGCGGGTTTCATCGACGCCCATGTCCACTTTCCGCAGACCGCTATCATCGCCTCCTGGGGCAAACGGCTGATCGACTGGCTGAACCAATACACCTTCCCTGAGGAGATGCGCTTTGGCGACCCCGCCTATGCCACCGCGATTGCCGAGCGTTACCTTACCCTCGCCCTGTCGCATGGCACCACCTCGATGTGCTCTTATGCCACCACTCACCCGACCTCGGTCGATGCCTTCTTTACCGCCGCCCGCCAGCGCGGGTTGCGCGCCTTTGCCGGCAAGACCTGCATGGACCGCAACGCACCCCCCGGCCTGCTCGACACCGCCCAATCCGCCTATGACGACAGCAAAGCCCTCCTTCAACGCTGGCACGGGCAAAACCGCCTGTCCTATGTCATCACCCCGCGCTTTTCGCCGACCTCCAGCCCCGAACAACTCGCCGCCTTGGGTGCCCTGTGGTCGGAATACCCCAACTGCCTGATGCAGACCCATCTCGCCGAACAGGCCGACGAAGTGGCTTGGGTGCATGAGCTTTTCCCGCAATCCCGCGACTACCTCGACACCTATGAGGCCCATGGTCTCCTCCGCCCCGGCGCGGTCTTTGGCCACGCCATCCACCTGACCCCGCGTGAGAAGGACCGCCTGCGCGAGGCCGGGGCCTCCCTCGTCCACTGCCCGACCTCCAACACCTTCATCGGCTCGGGCCTGTTCGACATGTCCCTCGCCCAGACCCACCGCGTCGGCCTTGCCACCGACACCGGCGGCGGCTCATCGTTTTCCATGCTGCGCACCATGGCCGCCGCTTATGAGGTGGCCCAACTGCGCGGCCAGACCCTGCACCCCGCGCAACTGTGGTGGCTGGCCACCGCAGGCTCCGCCCGTGCCCTGCATGCCTCCCACCAGATCGGCAATCTGGCCATTGGGATGGAGGCTGACCTGACCATAATCGACCTCGCCTCGACCGCCGCCATCACCCAGGCCGCCGCCCGCGCCGAGGATATCTGGCAAGCCCTGTTCCCGACCATCATGCTGGGCGACGACCGCGCCATTCAAGCCGTCTGGATCAACGGAAGCCCCACCTGACCCCACGGCACAACCCCTTCAATTCGACTAAAATTTGCCCTCGTTCATCTCGGCAAAAATACTCCACCGGGGGTGTGGGGGGTGTGAAACCCCCCACCGCCTTCCATGCAGCAGACCATTCCCTCTCCCCTGACATTCCCCCAAGGTGCCGCAAAATCAGGGGACTGCATGACGAATTTCGTAAGCCGACTGTGGTGGCCATGGTCGGGGCCATGATGATCCTGATGCGGCGTTGGGGTGCCGACACGGTGACACCGGCCCTAGGCAGCGCCCCGGCCACAACCACCGCCCCCCTTGCGAATCAAACGCCACGTCCTTTCACCCAAGTTAACGAAAACCGCTATCAATTGTGAACACACGACAAAACCAGATGTCACACCCTGCTACATCGCCATCAATCCTCGCCGAGGTCCCAGCCATCGGGGTAGAAATCGAAGGCAATCGCCAGTTCGGTCGCCAGCTTCTCGCGCTCCCAGATCGCCTCGGCGCTCACCGGCATCGGCCCGTATGAGGCGATCAGGTTCTCGCTTGCCCGCTTGGTCTTGAACCCCTTGGCCCGCAGCGCCTTTTCAAAGGCTCCCCAGTTGGCGTCGGTTTCCTCGACAAAGAACAGAAAGTCCACCACCGCCACCTCGGGCAGCTTCCGGCCCTTGGGGATGGATTGAAAGGTCTCGAAGGTCTCGCGCCGCTGAGCCGTATAATCATGTGCCATATCGCCTCCATTTTCCGGCCAAGTTTCACCCCATCAAACGGCGGGCCAGCCGGTTCTGCCGCTCCACCACCGCAGCCAGATCAATCGTCACCATCTGCCCCCCCTTGACCACGAACCGCCCCTCGACCAGCAAATCGCGCACCCGCGCAGGCCCGGCCAGCACCAAGGCCACCTTGTCCCACGACCCTGCCGCCTCAATCCCCGAGACATCCCAGATCGCCAGATCGGCCCGCTTGCCGACCTCCAATGAGCCGCAATCGTCCCGCCCCAACACAAGCGCGCCGCCCAGCGTGGCTATTTCCAGCGCCTCGCGCGCCGACATCGCATCAGCCCCAAGCGCCACCCTTTGCAACAGCATCGCCTGACGCGCCTCGGCCATAAGGTTCCCCGCGTCGTTTGAGGCCGATCCATCCACCCCCAGCCCGACCTTCACGCCCGCATCCCGCAGCGCCCTGACCGGGGCAATCCCCGAGCCAAGCCGGCAGTTCGAACAGGGACAATGCGCCACGCCAGTGCCGGACCGCGCGAACAGGTCAATCTCGGCCCCACTCAACTTGACGCAATGGGCGTGCCAGACATCCGCGCCGGTCCAGCCCAGATCTTCGGCATATTGCCCCGGACGGCAGCCGAACTTTGCCAGCGACCAGGCCACATCCTCGTCATTCTCAGCCAGATGGCTGTGCAGCATGACCGCCTTGTCGCGCGCCAGCAGCGCCGCCTCGCGCATCAGATCGCGGCTGACCGAAAACGGCGAACAGGGTGCTACGCCAACCCGCAGCATCGCCCCCTCGCCCGCATCGTGAAAGCGGTCCACCACCCGGATGCAATCCGCCAGAATTGCCGCCTCGCCCTCAACCAGACTGTCCGGCGGCAGGCCCCCGGCACTTTGCCCGATGCTCATCGCGCCGCGGGTCGGATGAAACCGCAAGCCCACCTCAGCCGCCGCCGCAATGGTGTCGTCCAGCCGCGCGCCGTTCGGGAACAGATAGAGATGATCCGAACTCATCGTGCAGCCCGACAGCGCCAGTTCGGCCAGCCCGATCTGGGCCGAGACGAAGATCTCCTCGGGCCCAAAACGCGCCCAGATCGGATACAGCACCTTCAGCCAGCCAAACAGCAGCGCGTCCTGCCCGCCCGGCACGGCCCGCGTCAGGGACTGGAACAGGTGATGATGTGTGTTCACCAAGCCCGGCGTGACGATGCAACCCCTGGCCTCGATCACCTCACCGTCACTGGTCAACCCCTGCCCGACTGCCGCCACGACACCGCCGCGCAGCAGCACATCCGCCCCCGCCAACTCACGCCGCCCGGAGTCCATCGTGACGACGAAATCGGCCTTGCGGATCAGGATTTCTTTGGCCATGCGGTTCCCTTTGCGCGACGAAAGGGGCAAGGACGCGCGCCCCGATCCCTTACCAAACCACCGCCCGCAAATCTAGCCGTTCAACAACGCCAGCGCCTCGGCATGGATAGCCCGGTTGGCCGCAGCCAGCACGCGCCCGCCATCGGGACAGGGCCGCCCCTGCCAATCGGTCACGATGCCGCCCGCCGCCTCAATCACCGCAATCGGCCCCTGCACATCATAGGCTTGCAAACCCGCCTCGATCACCAGATCAATCTGGCCCGCCGCTATCAGCGCATAGGCATAGCAATCGCTGCCATAACGCACCAACCGAGCCTGCGCCGCCACCCGGCGAAAGGCGGCACCTTCCTCGGCGCTGCCGATCTCGGGGAAGGTGGTGAACAAGATCGCCTCGGCCAATGGCCGCGCCGCGCGGGTTTTCAGCACCTGCCGCCCCATCGGGCCGTTGACCTCGGCACGGCCCAGTCCGCCCTCGAAACGCTCACCGATATAGGGTTGGTCGATGATGCCATAAAGCGGCCCGCTCTCATCGCCCACCGCGATCAGCACGCCCCAGGTCGGCGTGCCGGACAGATAGCTGCGGGTGCCGTCAATCGGGTCCAGCACCCAGGTCAGGCCAGAGGTCCCGGCCACAGCGGCAAATTCTTCGCCCATAATCCCGTCCAGCGGCCGCCTACGCGCCAGAATCTCGCGCATCCGTTGCTCCGACAGCCGGTCAGCCACGGTCACCGGATCGAACCGATCAACCTCTTTACTGTCCGCCGCAAGCCCGGGCTTGCGAAAGTGCAAAAGCGTCGCCACCCGCGCCGCATCCGCCAGTTCGGCCGCAGTCGCCACCAGCTCCGCCGCCAAGTCCACTGAAATATCTGTCATGGTCCGCCCCAAAGCTGATGCACCGGGGCTAACCCCTCACACCGGGCCGGTCAAGCCGCTCAGCTCAGGCCGCTTCGCTCAGCACGCGGGCCAGATCGAACAGACGGCGGCGCTGCGCTTCGGGGATGGCGTAATAGGACCGCACCAGATCCATCGCTTCCTTGTTGGCCATCACGTCATTGCCGGCATTGGCTATTGCGCCATTGGCCAGACCTTCGAAAAAGAAGCTGATCGTAACGCCCAGCGTCTCGGCGATGTCCCACAGCCGCGAGGCGGAAACCCGGTTCATGCCGGTCTCGTATTTCTGAATCTGCTGGAACTTGACACCCACTTTGTCAGCAAGTTGCTGCTGCGTCATCCCCACCATCCAGCGGCGATGCCTGATCCGTTTGCCAACATGCGTATCTACCGGGTGTTTCATTGAGTCTCCATTTCCAGTCTGTCCAGTCAAAGGTGTATAAGCAAGAACCGTGCCAAAACTGAAAGCACCGTCAGGTTTTCACAAAAAGTATCGCCTTTCAGAAAAACCTGTCCTTTAGGATAGGGTCAATTATACACTTGAGCAAGAATTCAACGCAGACTTGTCTGAATCGCCGTGTAGGGGTCAGCGGGCGATTTTACTCTCCTTAAGAGATATTTCCATTTTGCGATGCATTTTGCAAGCCACCTCGGCGAAGTTCGATGCATTTTGCAAAGATTCGGCGGGATGCAACCGATCTCGGCGCCAAACTCACGCTGGATTCACGCTGCGGCAGGTTCAACGCCGCCGCCGCCCGCGTGACGCCGCCCACTTCGGCAATCGTCACGCAAGATCGCTGGGCGGTCAGGACGAGGTTTCCGATCATATCACATTGCCTGATGCTTGCCGCCCAAACCATTCCCATCCCCAATCTGCCCGCCTCGTCCGGCCAGATCAATCGACCCTATGCCACCCTCAGTGACCCAACTGCAAGGAAACTTGCGAAATCCCTTGAAATCGGCGCGCCTTGCCCCGATATTCGCTGCATCTCAGTGCGGGATATCCCGCTAGGCGCCAAGATTCGGAGGTTACTTCATGGCTGACTATCAGACGACCCGTCCCATTGGCACGGTTGCCGGTGCGGCCACAATCGACGCGGGCTTACGCGCCCATATGAACAAGGTCTACGGCCTGATGTCGGTCGGTATGCTGCTGACCGGCGGCGTGGCATGGGCGGTGGGCACCAATGACGCGATGGTGCAGGCCATCTTCGCGACGCCGCTGAAATGGCTGGTGATGTTCGCCCCCCTGGTGCTGGTCTTTGCCTTCACCGCCATGCTGAACCGCCTGTCGGTGGCTGCGGCGCAACTGTTCTTCT
>JBCKXH010000024.1:0-24818 GCA_038921555.1 Paracoccaceae bacterium | reverse complement strand
TCAGATTTTCCTCCCCCAAGGAATCCCATCAGCCTTCAAGCGATTGCCCTGCGACAGGTCCACTTTGGGCTTGTCTTCCCTGTTGGAAGGTGGTGTCATCGATTGTGCAGTCGAGGTCGAAATCTTCTGCCTCCGAGCGGTCGCGGAAGACGGAGGGTTGGCCACACGAAGGTTTTCGCAACTGGGGGCGGTACAATGGCGAATGCAAAAGTCAGGGTTTCATCCATAGATCCGGTCTGGCAGCGGGTACGGCAAGAGGCAGCTGACGCGGTTCGTTCGGAGCCGCTACTTGGTGGTTTGGTGCATTCGAGCTTGCTCCACCACGGGTCGCTGGAGAGGGCGCTTGCTTACCGATTTTCCATGAAGCTGGCATCAAGTGAGATGAGTGAGCAGATTCTTCGCGAAATTGCCGACGAGGCCTTTTGCGAAGAGCCGTTTCTGGGAAAAGCGGCGCGGGCTGATATCATGGCCGTATTCGACCGCGACCCTGCTTGCCACCGCTTCATTCAACCAATTCTGTTCTTCAAGGGATTCCAGGCTGTTCAAGCTTACCGTGTGGGTCACTGGCTATGGGTGAAAGGTCGGGTGGACCTGGCTTACTTTGTTCAAATGCGGGTTTCTGAGGTCTTTGGGGTCGATATTCACCCTGCGGCCAAGATCGGGATGGGCATTATGATCGACCATGCCCATTCTATCGTGATCGGTGAAACAGCGGTTGTCGGGGACAATGTCTCGATGTTGCATTCTGTAACGCTTGGCGGCACTGGCAAGCAAGATGGTGACCGTCATCCGAAGATCGGCAATGGTGTGATGATTGGCGCGGGGGCCAAGGTTCTCGGCAACATTTCGGTCGGCTACTGCAGTCGGATTGCGGCAGGATCTGTCGTTCTGCAGGATGTTCCCCCCAACAAGACCGTGGCCGGCGTGCCGGCGAAAGTGATTGGCGAGGCCGGATGCGCGCAGCCTTCGCTCACCATGGATCAGTTGATCAACGGCGAAATCTGACGGGATGAGGGACGCCCGGGGAATATCCTCCGGGCGTCTGCTATTTTTCAGGCCAGCATCGCGACAGGGTTTTCCAAGAGATCAACCACGACTTTCAGGAACGTGGCACCAAGTGCCCCGTCGATCACCCGGTGGTCAACCGACAGCGTCACCGACATGACCGTTGCCACGCCGATTGAACCATCTTTCAGCACCACCGGCTGCTTTACGCCAGCGCCGACCGCCAAAATCGCGCCATGCGGCGGGTTGATTACGGCGTCGAAACTGTCGATCCCCATCATCCCAAGGTTCGAGATGGCGAAGCTGCCGCCCTGGTATTCCTGTGGAGCGAGTTTTCTGGCCTTGGCCCTAGCCGCAAGATCCTTCATCTCGGCGGACAGCGCTGACAAGGTCTTGCTCTCGGCATCCTTCAGAACCGGCGTGAAAAGGCCGCCCTCAACGGCCACGGCCACCGCCACATCCGACGGCTTCAGCCGCAGAATCCGGTCGCCTGCCCAGACCGCATTGGCATCTGGCACGGCTTGCAGAGCCAAAGCGCAGGCCTTGATGATGAAGTCGTTCACCGACAACTTCACACCCCTCGGCGCAAGCGCCTTGTTCAGTTGTTCGCGCAAAGCCAGCAACGCATCCAGGCGGATGTCGCGCCGCAAGTAGAAGTGCGGAATTGTCTGTTTCGCTTCGGTCAGCCGGGCTGCGATGGTTCGGCGCATACCGTCCAGCGGCACTTCGGTAAACTCCCGATCAGCATAGATCTTCATCACCGTTTCCGCAGACATGCCGGAGGCGAGCGTTGGCTTGGCCGGAGGCGGGGCAACCGCAGCCGCAACCGCAGCCACCAGCGCCACCGGCTTTGCGCCATCCACATCCGCCCGCACAATCCGGCCGTGGGGACCCGAGCCTTGAATCTTGGTCAAGTCCAGCCCCATTTGCGCGGCCATCCGACGCGCCAGCGGCGAAGCAAAGACCCTCGCGCCAGCGGCTTTAGGTGCTGACGGGGCCGCAACAGCGACGGTCGGAACAGCCACAGCCGCCGCCGCCACCACCACCACCGGGGTTGCGTCGGCCGCCTCGCCCTCTTGCACCAGCACCGCAATCGGCGTGTTCACTTTCACGCCCGATGTCCCCTCGGCCACCAGGATGCGGAGGATGATACCCTCATCGACCGCCTCGAATTCCATGGTGGCTTTGTCGGTCTCGATCTCGGCCATCACCTGACCCGACTGCACCCTATCACCCTCTTTCACCAGCCACTTCGCCAGCGTCCCCACTTCCATCGTGGGGGACAGCGCGGGCATCAGGATCTCAATTGCCATGGCTCACCTCACCGGTAGCAGACGGATTTCACTGCGGCCACCACTTCGGCGGTGCTCAGCAGCGCGTGTTTTTCCAATTTCGCCGCATAGGGCATCAGCACATCCTTGCCCGTGCAGGTCATCACCGGAGCGTCAAGATAGTCGAACGCCCTTTGCATGATGGTTGAGGCCAGGTGATTGCCGATCGAGCCGACCGGAAAACCTTCTTCCACCGTTACGCAACGGTTGGTTTTCATCACCGAGGCCAGCACCGTGTCATAGTCGAGGGGCCGCAGCGTCCGCAGGTCAACCACCTCAACAGATATGCCGTCTTTAGCCAGAATATCAGCGGCTTCCAACGCATACTTCATCCCGATTCCGAATGAGACCACGGTGGCGTCCGTGCCCTCGCGCCAGATCCGGGCCTTGCCGAATGGCAGCGTGAAATCGGGCAGATCGGGCACTTCGAAACTTTGGCCATACAGCATCTCATTTTCCAGAAAGATCACCGGGTTCTGATCGCGGATCGCGGTTTTCAAGAGACCCTTCGCATCGGCAGCCGAATAGGGCATCACCACTTTCAGACCCGGAATGGCGGCATACCACGCCGCGAAACACTGCGAATGCTGCGCGCCCACCCGTGCGGCCGCGCCATTTGACCCGCGAAACACCATCGGCGCACCCATCTGGCCGCCTGACATATAGTTGGTCTTGGCAGCAGAATTGATAATATGGTCAATGGCTTGCATGGCGAAGTTGAACGTCATGAACTCAACGATCGGGCGCAGGCCGCCCCAAGACGCCCCCACCGCGATGCCGGTAAAGCCGTGCTCGGTGATCGGCGTATCAACCACCCGCTTGGGGCCAAACTCATCCAAGAGACCCATAGAGATTTTATAGGCCCCCTGATACTCGCCGACCTCTTCGCCCATCAGAAAAACCGAAGGGTCAGCCCGCATTTCCTCGGCCATCGCTTCGCGCAGGGCTTCACGGACGGTCATGCTCTTCATCTTGGTGCCTTCCGGCCAATCGGCCGCCGGTGCGACCGGTGCGACCGGGGCGACCGGGGCGACCGGTGCGACCGGTGCGACCGGTGCGACCGGTGCGACCGGGGCGACCGGGGCGACCGGTGCGACCGGGGCGACCGCCACAACCGCCACAACCGCCGCAACCGCCGCGACAGCCGCGACCGGTGCAACTGGGGCAGGGGCCGCAGCCACGCCTTCGCCCTCTTCCACCAAGAGCGCAATCGGGCTGTTCACCTTGACGCCGGACGTGCCCTCGGGTACCAGCAAACGCCCGACGATCCCTTCATCGACGGCCTCAAATTCCATCGTCGCCTTGTCGGTTTCGATTTCGGCTAGGATCTGGCCTGACGTGACGCGGTCGCCCTCTTTGACAAGCCATTTAGCCAGGGTGCCTTCTTCCATCGTGGGCGAAAGCGCCGGCATCAGAATTTCAATTGCCATGGTCTCTCTCCTCAGGCGTAAATATCGGTCCAAAGCTCGGACAAGTCCGGCTCGGGGCTTGCCTTGGCGAATTCCGCAGCGGCGTTCACGATGGCCTTGATTTCCTTGTCAATCGCCTTCAACTCCTCGTCCGAGGCCAGCCCCGCCCCCAGCAGCAGATCGCGGACATGTTCGATGGGGTCCTTTTCGGTCTTCATCTTTTCGACCTCTTCGCGCGTGCGATATTTCGCCGGGTCAGACATCGAATGGCCGCGATAGCGATAGGTCAGCATTTCAAGAATATAGGGGCCTTCGCCCGCCCGGCAGATCGCCACGGCCTTTTCACCTGCGGCCTTGACCGCCAGCACATCCATGCCGTCCACCGCTTCGCCCTTGATGCCATAAGCCAGGCCGCGCCCGAACAGCGTGGTCGATTTGGTCGAGCGTTTTACGCTCGTGCCCATGGCATATTGGTTGTTCTCGATCACGAAGACCACCGGCAGGTCCCACAGTTCCGCCATGTTGTAAGTCTCGTAAACCTGACCCTGGTTGGCTGCCCCGTCACCGAAATAGACGAAGGTCACGTTGTCATTGCCCAGATATTTGTCGGCGAATGCCAGCCCCGCGCCAAGCGGCACCTGTGCGCCGACGATGCCATGGCCGCCGTAAAAGTGGCGCGCTTTGCTGAACATGTGCATCGAGCCACCCTTGCCCTTGGAATAGCCACCCGCCCGCCCGGTCAGTTCGGCCATCACGCCCTTGGGGTCCATGCCGCAGGCCAGCATATGGCCGTGGTCGCGGTAGCTGGTGATCCGTTTGTCACCTTCCCTGGCGCAGGCTTCCAGGCCCACAACCACCGCTTCCTGCCCGATATACAGATGGCAGAACCCGCCAATCAGCCCCATGCCGTAAAGCTGGCCGGCCTTTTCCTCGAATCGGCGAATTTGCAGCATCTCGCGGTAATAGTGCAGCAGTTCGTCTTTCGAGACGTTTGATTTTGCAGGCTCTTTCTTGGGTGGCAAGTTCGCGTCCTCCCGACAAGGGTCAAGAATAGTTTAGTGTTAAACTACCCATAGCGCATCGGTGATTGAACACAAAATTCTAATTTTGTGGAAAAGCGGTCTGCATGGCAGCCATGCAGGCAGAGCATGACAAAAGTGAGGCCTCGGGCTTGTCTCGGATCGCGGCAAATGATGAAAAACTCGCGCTGCAAAACTTACGCAAAAGTTAATAAAATTTCCAAGTCGTTGAGAACGCAAGGAAAAATACGACGTCACAATCTGCGACATCGCGCGACAATCGCCTGAAAAGCGATGCTGAAACCCTCAGCGGATGACGATTTCGTCGGCCCGGACATAGCCCAGAACATCGCGGACCTGCTCGTCCAGCAGTTCGAGATCCAGATAGCTGTCCGACATGCGGCCCGTCAGGTTTTTCAGCTCTCCCAGTTCGGCCAGCAGAAGGTCACGCTCGGATGTCAGCTTTTCTGCCTCGCTGGCGATCTGAACCTGCCGGAAAACCCCATGCTCGCCCTGAACGGCAGCAAAGGTGAAATAGACGGCCAAAGTCGCCGCAAGGGCAAAGTAGAACATCGAGCCCATCTTGGGGCGCTGGGAAAGGCTGGTCATGCTCGCCTCGCTCGGCCCCTCTGACGGGGGCATTTCAGCCAGTTTGCCACAGACTGGCCGGATTGCAAGGGTCAGAGGTTGCGGAATTGCAGGTCAGTGTCGAAGATGCAAGCCAGGACCCGCCCCCCGGCGCGCATCAGGCGCGGCCCTTGTAGATGTCGATCATGGTCTGCAAAAGCTGCATCGCCTCATTTCGCGGCCGCTGGAAGCAGTTGCGCCCGATGATTGAGCCGTTGCCGCCACCATCCCGGATCGCGCGGGCATCGTCCAGCACCGCATCCGCCCCCTTGGCCGCACCGCCCGAGAACACGATGATCCGACGCCCGTTCAGGACCGAGCGGACACATTCCCGCACCCGGTCAGCCGGGGTCTTGACCGCAACCTTGCCCGCCTCAAAGGCCTGCTTGGCCTCGGGTTGGCTCAGATGGTCGGTGGATAGTTTGACCTTGATGATATGGGCCCCGAGCAGCGCCGCGATATGGGCAGCATAGGCGGTCACGTCGGCGGCGGTCTCGGCGTCCTTGTCCAGATCTTCGCCGCGCGGATAGGACCAGATCACCGTGGCCACCCCCTTGGCTGCCGCCTCGCGGCGCATCTCGGCGATGTCGGAGAACATGGTCAGAGAGCTGGACGAGCCGGGATAGATCGTGAAACCGATGGCCGCGCAGCCCAGCCGCAGGGCATCGTCAACCGAGGCGGTGATGGCTTGCGTCTTGGCGGCCACTTTGGGCAGCAGCGAGTTGGCCGAGTTCACCTTGAGGATCGTCGGGATCTGGCCGGCAAAGGTATCGGCCCCGGCCTCAAGTGGTCCAAGCGGGGCGGCATAGGCGGACAGGCCGGCATCAACGGCCATCTGATAGTGGTAATGCGGGTCATAAGAGGCCGGGTTGACCGCAAAGGACCGGGCGGGGCCGTGCTCGAATCCCTGATCGACCGGAAGGATGATCATCTTGCCGGTGCCGCCCAGCTTGCCCTCGCTCAGCAGGCGGGCGAGGTTGGTTTTCACGCCGGGGTTTTCGCCTTCATAGTTGGCGAGGATTTTCTGGACGATCCTGGTGGTGCGCATCATGCGGCTCCTTGGTTGGCTTGGGGCTTTATCAACGCTCAGCCGGTTGGCTGCAACCGGGATTTCGGGTAAAGTTGCCAGCATTGGCCTGATGTCGCACAATGCGACATCGTATTTTATCCTGCGTTCACAATGGCTTACCTATTTCTGTTAACCGCAGAGAAAGGACGTTGCGAATGGTTCGCAAGTGCGCGGGTCGGGGTGGTATCGGCGGCTGGCTGGATCAGCCGCCGATCCAGCCAGCAACCCGGTTGGCGCCGCCGGAGATGTCCTGTCCGACCCCGGCCACGGTGTTGCAACCCGCAAGGGCGGCCAGAACCGCCATCAATATCAGTGATTTTGTCATGCCATGCCTCATGGGTTTCTTAGTCTTGATACCACCAGACCTCGGGCAGGAAGCCCAGCCAGTCGCCATAGATCGGCAGGTATTCAGGATAATGCAAAGCCTTCTTATGCGCCATCCTTGACAGATCGGAATACCAGAACGGGATGACATAGCGACCAGAGGTCAGCACGCGGTCCAGTCCTTGGGTGGCAGTCACGAAATCCTCGCGCCCGGTTGAGGTGACCATCTGGGCGATCATCGCCTCGGCGGCGGGTGATGCCATGCCCATCCAGTTGCGGGTGTCGGGCTTGGCGACACCTTCCGACCCCCAATACAAGGTCTGTTCGTTGCCGGGGCTGAGCGACAGCGAGCGGATGTAATGGGTCATGTCGAAGTCGTAGGTGGTGGTGCGCTCTTTATACAGCGCCGAATCGACTTTGGTGATGCGGGCCTCGATGCCAAGGCCTTTCAGCGCCTGCACGAAGATTTCACTGGCGGCGATGGTGTCGCTTGCGCCATTGGCCAGCATGACTTCAAAGGCGAAATTCTCGCCCGCGGGGTTTTTCAGCACGCCGTCCTGAACGCTCCAGCCCGCCTCGGCCAGAAGGTCGGTGGCGCGGCGCTGCCCTGACCGGTTGGCGGTGCTGCCGTCCGAGATGGGCAGGGCGTAGCCGTCCAGCGCGCCGGGCAACAGGTCAGCCTTGAAGGGGTCCAGCAGGGCCAGCACGGCGGGTGAGGCGGGATTGGCCATGTCGCCCGCCAGTTCCGAGTTTGAGAAATAGCTGGCGATGCGTGGCGGGACGCCGCCGTTCAGGGTCTGGTTGATCAGCTCAAAATTGAAAGCCTGGATCAGCGCCTCGCGCACCCGCCAATCGGCAAAGATCGGCTTGCGGGTGTTGAACACCAGTCCGTCAATGCCCGAGGGCCGCTGATGGGGGAACTCGGCCTTGATGATCTCGCCCGATTGCACCGGGGGGATGTCAAAGTTGGTGACCCATTTGGCGGGGTTCGCTTCGCGGTAGGTGTCGATCTCACCAGCCTTGAAGGCTTCGAAAATCACGGTAGGGTCAGAGAAATATTCGTATTTGATCTGGTCAAAGTTGTGCAGGCCACGGTTGAAGGCCAGATCGAGGCCCCACCAATCGGGATTTTTCTTGAAGGTGATGTAGGTTCCTGGATCAAAGCTTTCAACGATATAGGGGCCGGAACCGATCGGTGCCTCAAGCGTTGATTCGGTGAAATCCTTGCCCGCCCACTGGGCCTTTTGCAGGATGGGACGCAGGCCGAGCAGCAGGGGCATTTCGCGGTCTGATTGGGTGAAGGTGAACTTGACGCTGCGCGGGCCGGTGACCTCGGAACTGGCGATTTTCTTCCAGGCGGTGGCGTAGCGCGGGTTGCCAAGGGTGCCAAGGGTTTCAAAGGACCACAGCACATCCTCGACGGTGACCTTGCTGCCATCCGAGAAAGTGGCACCTTCGCGCAGGGTGAAGGCGACGTAGGAACGCTCGGCGTCGGTGTCGATTGATTCGGCCAGAAGGCCATAGAGGGTGAAGGGCTCGTCATAAGAGCGGCCCATAAGTGTCTCAACCGTAAGCGAGGACACGGCGGCGGGGGCGCGACCTTTGGTGATGTAGGGGTTCAGCGAATCAAAGCCGCCCGCCTCGCCAAAGGTGATCATGCCGCCTTTGGGCGCATCGGGGTTGGCCTGGGGCAGCGACACAAAATCGGGTGGAAGTTCGGGGGTGCCATACATAGCTATGGCGTGGCGCGGTTCGGCAAAGGCCGATTGAGCGACCAGCGCCAGCGTCAGAACCGCGCAGGCGCCCTTGAAGGATTGCAAGAAGTCCACTTTCATTTCGATGCCGCCCCCGTTGGTTTTTGTGGTTGCGGCGAACTTACGTGGTCTTGCGCGCCTTTTCAAACCTTTAACTTGATCAGCGGCAGCAAGGCGCGTATAAGGTGGGCACTGCTCGATAGGTTTCTTGCCTGTATGAAACCTGCCTCAATAACTTGACGCCGGCCTTGTGCCGGCGTTTTTTTCATTTGCACGGGCAGGCTTGGAGGGTGACGATGATGAAGTCCGGGATTTTGGCGGGCAAAAGGGCGGTGATCACCGGGTCGAACTCCGGTATCGGGTTGGGCGTGGCTGAGGAGTTGGCACGGGCCGGGGCGGATGTGGTGCTGAACTCGTTCACCGACCGGCCCGAGGATCACGCAATGGCCGCCGATCTGGCGGCACGGCACGGCGTTGTGGCGCGCTATGTGGCCGCCGATATGTCGGATGGTGCGGCGTGCCGGGCGCTGATCGCAGGGGTCGGGGGCTGCGATATTCTGGTGAACAATGCCGGCATCCAGCATGTCGCCCCGGTCGAGGAGTTTCCGGTCGAGAGGTGGGACATGATCCTGGCGGTGAACCTGTCGTCGGCGTTTCACACCACGGCGCAGGCCCTGCCGGGGATGCGGGCCAGTGGCTGGGGGCGGATCATCAACATCGCCTCGGCGCATGGGCTGACCGCCTCGCCCTACAAGTCGGCCTATGTCGCGGCCAAGCATGGCGTGGTGGGGTTAAGCAAGGTGGTGGCGCTGGAGACGGCGGGCCAGGGGGTGACCTGCAACGCGATCTGTCCGGGCTATGTGCTGACGGCTTTGGTCGAGGCGCAGATACCGGGTCAGATGAAGCTGCATGGCATGGACCGCGAGACGGTGATCCGCGAGGTCATGCTGGCGCGCCAGCCGTCGCGGCAGTTTGCGACGGTGGAACAGATTGGCGGCACGGTGGTCTATCTATGCTCGCCTGCTGCCGATCAGGTGACCGGCACCACGATCAGCATTGATGGCGGCTGGACGGCGCTTTAATCCTCACGCAGCGGCGGCGGCGGCTGGTCTTTGGGATAGACCAACCCGCCCGAGGCCACCAGTTTGGCGGCGCTTTCGGGGGTCAGATCCAGCAGGATCACATCCCGTTTCGGCACGAAGATCACGAAACCCGAGGTGAAGGGGGTAAGGCCGATGAACACCGCCAGCATCTCTTCGGGATGCGGCAGTTTGGCGGCGATCTCGCCTTTGGGGCGGGCCGAGATGAGGCCGAGAACCCAGGTGCCGTCGCGGGGAAACTCGACCAGGCAGGTCACGTCGAACGAGGCTTCGGTCTTGTTGAAAACGGTGTCAGCGATCTGTTTCAGCGCGGAATACAGCGAGCGGACGGCGGGGATGCGGTCAACCAGGCGGTCAAGCCGCGACAGGACGCTGCGGCCGATCAACCCTTTGGCAACCCAGCCTACGGCGGTGGTGAACAGCAGGAAAACGATGACGCCGACGCCGCGAATCGGGAATATGACATCAGAACCGAGGTAATAGTTGACCAGCACATCTGGGCGGTAGCCTTGCGGGATCAGCGGCAGGAACCAGCCATCAAGCCAGCCGACCACCGTCCAGATCAGATAGACCGTCAGGCCGATTGGCAGCACAACGGCCAAGCCGGTCAGGAAGCTGGCCCGCAGGACGCCAAGCAGGCTGCGGCGGCGGATCGGGGTGGGGTCGCTCATGGAGGCTCCGGGTGACTGTGGGCGCAGTGTAGGGGCCGAAGGGGCAAGCGGCAATGGGGCAGCGGGTCAGGCTGAAATCTTGGTGGCAAGAGCGCGCGCCGGGTGCCATACTGCCGGAATGACCGACAAGACAGCCAGATCCGCCCCGAAAAACCGCCTCTATTACGGCGACAATCTCGATGTGCTGCGCCGCAAGGTTGCCCCCGAGAGCGTCGATCTGTGCTACATCGACCCGCCGTTCAATTCGAAGCGCAACTATTTCCAGATTTACAACAATCAGGGCAGCGAGGACCGCGCACAGGCGCAGGCCTTTGTCGATACCTGGGAATGGGGCGACGAGGCCATAAAGGGGCTGGCCTATATTCTCGATGTGGATAATCTGAACAACGGCAAGTTCACCGAACAGACTGTCGAACTGATCCGGGGGCTGGAAAAGGTTCTGAAGCGCGGCGCGCTGCTGGCCTATCTGGTCAGCATGACGCTGCGGATCGTCGAGATTCACCGTGTGCTGAAGCCGACCGGGAGCTTTTATCTGCACTGCGACCCGACCGCTTCCCATTATTTGAAACTGGTCTGCGATTCGATCTTTTGCGCAGATGGCGCAGGCGGCGATTTCGTCAACGAAATCGTGTGGTGGTATAAGCGTTGGAGCAATGCCGCTCGGAACTTTCAAAGAATGCACGATGTGATATTGTTTTATGCCAAGGGACGGACTCACACGTTCAATGTGCAATATCAGCCATACCAAAAACCCGAAGCTATTGAAAAGACTGTGCGAGGAATGGTTGATGGCAAGCTCGTCCGATTGAAGGACGAAGAGGGAAAATATATCGAACGGACCGCCGAAAATAAGGGCGTCCCCTTTCATGATGTGTTTGAAATTCAACACATTCAGCCGACGGCAAAAGAGCGGTTGGGCTATCCGACTCAAAAGCCTGAAACACTGCTCGACCGCATCATCCGCGCCTCCTCCAACGAAGGCGATACCGTGCTTGACGCCTATTGCGGCTGCGGCACGACCGTCGCCGTCGCGCAGCGGCTGGGGCGGCGCTGGATCGGCATCGACATCACCTATCAGTCGATCTCGCTGATCCTCAAACGGCTGCATGACAAATACCGCACCGACTGGACCGCCATTGCGGCCGACATGCGGCTTGACGGCGTGCCGCGCGACATCGAATCGGCCCGCGCGCTCGCCAACCGCAGGGACGACAGGACGCGCAAGGAGTTTGAGAAATGGGCGGTGCTGACCTATTCGGACAATCAGGCGCGGATCAATGAGAAGAAGGGGGCGGACGCCGGGATTGACGGAATCGCCTATTTCCTGATCGGCAAGGGCGAGAACGGCAAGGCGATCTTTCAGGTCAAATCGGGCGGGGCCAACCGCGCAACGCTGGCCACACTGAACAGCGACCGGCAGCGCGAAAAGGCCGAGTTCGGCATTCTTATCACCATGGAGCCGCCGACCAAGGCGATGCGCGACGAAATCGCGGCGGCGGGCAAATACCGGCACCCATTGCTGAACCGCGAGGATGATCGGCTGCAAGTGGTAACGGTGGCCGAGATATTGGCGGGCAAGCAGCTTGATCTGCCGATGGCGCGCAGCGATGCCGTCAAATCCGCCAAGGCCGTAGGTGACAGCAACAAGCAGGAAAGCCTGTTCTGAGCCATGGCCTTGAGCAGGGCGGTCAGGGCAGGGCGGTCAGGCAGCGTGCGATCTCGGCACCAAGGCGGGCGTTACTGACCACGAGGGCGATGTTGGCGGCCAGCGAGCGGCCGGCGGTCATCTCAAACAGGCGTTGCAGCAGGAAGGGCGTCACGGCTTTGGCGCTGATGTTGCCTGCGGCGAGTTCGGCAAGGGCGGCCTCGATGAAGGGGGTGATTTCGGCGCGGGGAATCTCGGCCTCAAAGGGGATTGGATTGGCGATCAACTGACCGCCGGGCAGGCCGAGTGCGGCGCGCATGCGGTGGGAGGCTGCGATGTCGGCTGCGCGGTCCATCCGCAGGGGCGAGGCCAGGCCGGAGCTGCGCGACCAGAAGGCGGGCAGGTCGTCCTGGCCATAGGTGATGACGGGCACGCCCTGGGTTTCCAGCACTTCCAGCGTCTTGGGCAGATCAAGGATCGCCTTGGCCCCGGCGCAGACCACGGTGAGCGGGGTTCGTGCCAGCTCCATCAGGTCGGCCGAGATGTCAAAGCTGCTTGCAGCACCACGATGCACCCCGCCGATGCCGCCGGTGGCAAAGACCGCGATCTGGGCTAGGTGGGCGCAGATCATCGTCGCGGCAACCGTGGTGGCCCCGGTGCGCCCAAGGGCCAGACAGACGGAAAGATCAGCGCGCGACAGTTTCATCACGTCGCGGGCCTGACCCAGCGCGTCAAGCTGCGCGCCAGCAAGGCCGATATGGATGGTGCCGCCCAGCACGGCGATGGTGGCGGGCACCGCGCCAGCGTCGCGGACCGCCTGTTCGACCAAGCGGGCGGTTGCAACGTTTTGCGGCCACGGCATGCCATGGGTGATGATGGTGGATTCAAGCGCCACGATCGGGCGGCCAGTGGCGCGGGCGGCGGCGACTTCGGGCGAGAAGGTGAGGGGCAGGGCAGGGGGCAGGGACGGGGGAGGGGGAGGGGGAGGGGGCAGGGACGGGGGCAGCGTCATCATGTTCCGACCTTTCCCGATACATGGGCGGCGGCGGCTTGCAGGGCGGCCTCAAGAGCGGCCTGACGGTTGGCACCACGGCGCTCGGCCACGATATGGGCGGCCATGAAGGTATCGCCTGCCCCGGTGACGCGGGCGACCATGACCTGCGGCGGGGACAGGGTGATGACATCCCGGCCCTGCATGCCATCGGCACAGGTGCGGCCGCCGTCGGTGACAAGGACGCGGCGCGCGCCATGAGCCAGCAGGGCGGCGGCGGCCTGAGGTGCCGTCGCGACCTTGGACCCGCTCAGCAGGCGGGCCTCATCGAGATTGACATAAAGCGTGGCGCTTGGGTGGCGCAGCAGGGGTGCCAGACGCTCAGCCTTGCCGGGCGAAGCGGCGGCAAGCCGCAGGTCGGCCAGGGCAAAGGCGGGATGGAGGGCAATCTGGGCCAGCAAAGCCTCGGTCAGGTTGCCATCAAGAGCGATCATGCCGGGCCACGGTTGAGCGGCCGAGCCAAGGCGGCCATCAAACAACGGGCGCAGGATTTTTTCGCCCGCCGCCTCCAGCGAATGGGCATCGGCCACGGCGGCAATCAGGCCACCCGCCCCCTCAATCGCCATGTAGCGGTCGGTCGGCAGGTCAGCGTCGCGGTAGGCGTGGGCGGTGATCAGGCCAAGCCTGGTGCAGGCGGCAAGCAGCGCATCCCCCTCAGCGTCGCGGCCGATGGCGGTCAGGATGGCCGGGGTCAGGCCAAGGCGGGCCAGCGTCACGGCGATGTTCAGCGCCACGCCGCCCGGCTGGCGGGTGATGCGGCCCGGCAGGTCGGAACCCAGACCCAGCGCCAGGTGCGAGCGTCCGATGATGTCCCACAGGACCGCGCCGATACACAGGATGTCAGGTGTTGGTGCCATGCGGTTTCCTGCCGACTGGCGGCGGAAAATACAAGGGGGGCTAGACAGGGGGTCAGAAGATTTGCTATGTTTGGCATTGTCTGGTTCCCGTGCAGTTTGGTGACGTGCTGATCCCTTCGGTTGGCAATCCTTTGGCATTTGAGGAGTGAATCATGGCTTTGGACAAGACAAATGCGCTGTTGGCGCAGTTTGGCGAAGTGCCGTTTCTGTCGGATGGCGGTCTTGAGACCCATTTGATCTTTGACGACGGGATCGACCTGCCGCAGTTCGCCTCGTTTCCGCTGTTGCGGCAAGCTGATGGGCGGCAGGCGATGGAGCGCTATTTCAAAGGCTTTCTGGAGGAAGCCGAAGCGCTGGGTATGGGCTTTGTGCTGGACACGGTGACTTGGCGGGCCAGTGCGGGCTGGGGCGCACGGATGGGCTGGTCCGCCGCAGACATTGACGCAGTCAATCGCGAGGCCGTGGCGTTTGCCGAAGGGTTGCGGGCCGGGCGGCGGGGCGTGATCTTGGTGAACGGCGTGATCGGACCGCATGGCGACGCTTACCGCCCCGAGGCGGTGTTGACGGCGGACGAGGCGGAAGCCTACCATAGCCGACAGATCGTTGTGTTGGCGGCGGCGGGGGTCGACATGATTTCGGCGATGACGATTTCTTCGACCGGTGAGGCGATCGGCATTGCCGAGGCGGCGCGCAAGGCCGGGGTGCCGGTGGTGCCGTCCTTTACGTTGGAAACCGATGGGCGGCTGCTGGGCGGCATGGCACTGGCCGAGGCGATGGCGCTGACCGATGCGGCGACCGGCGGATATCCGATGTGGTACGGTATCAACTGCGCGCATCCTGACCATTTCGTCGCCATCTTGTCGGGGGATTATGTCGGGCGGATCGGGTCGATCCGCGCCAATGCCTCGCGCAAGAGCCATGCCGAGCTGGACGAGGCCGAGGCGCTGGACGCGGGCGACCCGCTGGAATTGGCGATGGACTATGTGCGGTTGCGCCAGTTGGTGCCCGCGCTGCGGGTGGTGGGCGGCTGCTGCGGGACCGATCTGCGCCATGTCGCGGCAATCGGGCAACGCTTTGCCCATCGCCATTAGAGCGTGACGGGGTTTGACGGAAGCGTAGCAACGGGGCGCCGGGCACAGGACCAAATCTTTTCGAAAAGATTTGCAAATTCCTTTGAAGGAATTTGGCTTGGGCTGGCGAGGGCAGGCGGGTTCGATCTGTCCTCATCCCGCTCTGGCATTGCAGCTTGCCCGGGATGCTTTTGGGGCGCCCGGCCACGACCTTTGCCGGGCCACCACGCCAGACCATCGCCTTCTTGCCGGGGCTTTGGTGCGGCTGACAGATTGGCAGGTGCTGCTTTGACTTGATCATCAGGACTATTACAAGGGCAGCGGACTGGTGCTGACCCGTGCCGGCCCGAAAAGGCAATCGAGCGCCTATGAATTTTACCGCGAGGCCTGCGGGCGGGATGCCAGGGTCAGGGCGATCTGGGGCAAGGCGGCGGCCTTTGCGCATTGAAGGCCGCGGATGGGTTCATGGTGGCCCCTTGCCTTTGCTGGCAGCAGCCGCTAAGGGGGCGACACTTCACAGGTGAGGCTTGGGTCATGCGGGGAGAAATCCCGTTTGGTCCGCCGGTTGGGGGAGACCCTGAAGACGGCCTTGCCGAGGATCAAACCGGAAAAGGATAAGGCATGGCTCTTCCCGAGTTCACCATGCGTCAGTTGTTGGAAGCTGGCGTTCACTACGGTCACCAGACCTCGCGCTGGAACCCCAAGATGGGCGAATACATCTATGGCGACCGCAACGGCATCCACATTCTTGACCTGACCCAAACCGTGCCGATGCTGGACACCGCGCTGAAACTGGTGCGCGACACCGTGGCCAAGGGTGGCCGCATCCTGTTCGTCGGCACCAAGCGTCAGGCGCAAAAGCCGGTGGCCGAAGCCGCCGAGAAATGCGCGCAGTTTTACATGAACCACCGCTGGCTGGGCGGCACGCTGACCAACTGGAAAACCATCAGCCTGTCGATCCAGCGTCTGAAGCAGATCGACGAGATCATGGCGCATGGCGCGGAAGGTCTGACCAAGAAAGAGCGTCTGATCATCGAGCGCGAGCAGGGCAAGCTGCAAGCCTCGCTGGGCGGCATCCGTGAGATGGGCAGCATCCCGGACCTGCTGTTCGTCATTGACGTGGGCAAGGAATCCATCGCGATCCTGGAAGCGCAGAAGCTGGGCATTCCGGTCATCGCCATCGTGGACACCAATTGCAGCCCCAAGGGCGTTGACCATGTGATCCCGGGCAACGACGACGCGGCCCGCGCCATTTCGCTGTATTGCGATCTGATGTCGCGTGCGGCGCTGGACGGCATGACCGCGCAGATGGGTGCGGCGGGCATCGACCTTGGCGCGCTGGAAGTGGCGCCGGTGGAAGAAGCCGTCCTGGCTTAGCCGGGGCGGAAGCCTGAGGCTTTTCGTCAGACAGATACCCGGTGGTTGTATGACCTCGCCGGACCCATTTTCGGATTTCAGGAGACGGACATGACAGTCACCGCCCAAATGGTGAAAGAACTGCGCGATTCGACCGGCGCAGGCATGATGGATGCCAAGAAGGCTCTGGTGGAAACCAATGGCGACATGGAAGCGGCGGTCGATTGGCTGCGCACCAAGGGTCTGGCCAAGGCCGCCAGGAAGGCCGGTCGCCTGGCCGCCGAGGGTCTGGTCGGCGTTGCCGTTTCGGGCGGGCGAGGTGTTGCGGTCGAGGTGAACTCGGAAACCGACTTTGTCGGCAAGAATGCCGATTTCCAGCGCATGGTGCGTGACATTGCCAAGACGGCTGTGCGCTGCGCCGACCTAGAGGCTTTGAGAGCCGCTGATCTGAACGGCCGGTCGGTGGATATGGTGGTGGCTGAGGCGATCTCGTTGATCGGTGAGAATATGACGCTGCGCCGCATGGCCTCGGTCGAGGGCGACCATGTGGCGGCCTATGTCCATAACGCGGCAGCCGACGGCATGGGCAGGATCGGTGTGCTGGTGTCTGTCAAAGGCACCGACAACGGCATCGCCAAGCAGATCGCCATGCATATCGCGGCCTTCAGCCCCTTGTCGCTGTCAGAAGCTGACCTTGACCCCGCCGTGGTCGAGCGCGAGCGCAGCGTGCAGATCACCAAGGCCCGCGAAGACAACGCCGCCTTGGCCAAGCCCAAGCCCGATGCGGTGATCGAAAAGATGATCGCCGGCCGCATGGCCAAGTATTTCGAGGAAGTCACCCTGCTGGGTCAGAAGTTCGCCATGAACACTGATATCACCGTGGCGCAGGCGGCCAAGGATGCCGGTATTGAAGTGACGGGCTTTGTCCGCATGGCGGTGGGCGAGGGCATCGAAAAGGCAAAGGAAGATTTCGCTGCTGAAGTCGCCAAGATGGTTCAGGGCTGATCTATCCGAAACCGTTGGGCTTGAGGACCGGGGGCAACCCTGGCCCTTTTGCTTCTGGTGACGGAAAGCTGACCTTCGGGCGTTGAAATCAGCAATGGGCAGGCTCAGCTACCCTTGAGCAGTGAAAGAGGCGGCATGGCGGCAGGCAGGATCACGGTTGCGGCGATCACCAAAGCCCGCAAACGCCGCTGGCTGCGCGGATGGATGATCTGGGCGGGGCTGATCGCGGCGCTGGGGGCCGGGGCCTTTTGGTAATGGGCGGGGCAGGGCACCAGCACGGCGACCGTCCGCCATACCACGAGCGCGGCGGCCAAGGGTGCGATATTTTGCAGGTGGCGGTGGCGATCAACGATCAGGTCAGCAAGGGGCAGGTGCTGGCGCGGCTGGACACCTCATCGCTTGAGGCGGAACTGGCCCCATGGTTCAGGCCGCCCTGAGCGCCGGTAAGGCGGCGGTCGAGGACGCCTTGGCCGCCCAGGAGGCTGCCATTGCCGCCCTGACCTGATCGCAGAAGATGCGGGAAAAGGGGCTGGTATCGGGGGAAGATCTGGCGAGCGCCTCCGCCGCCTGACGGCGGGCCGATGCGGGGGCGACCTCGGCCGAGGCCAATGTGAAACTGTCGCAGACCAGCATCGACAAGGCCGGGGGGGTGCAAGCAATGACGCGGCTCAACTGACCTTGCAGGACATGGATGCGCTGGTGCAGAACATTCCCGACATCGTGGCCGCCACCCCGGCCTCGGCGCGCAGTCAGACGGAGGTGTTCGGCGAGATGAACCCTGCCGTGCAGGTGACCGGCACCGACAATGCCTGGTTCGCGATCCGGGGCTGGATGCTGTCCGCGCCGCGCGGTGCCAAAGAACGTTTCCCCGCGACAGACCGTCGCGGCACAGACCTCCGTGGTCAGGACGCGGCCAAGGGCAAGACAACCGCTGCAGCCATCATGAGGTCCCGCCGCTCGCGGATGTCGGATGCAACAATCGTCGGGAAAACTATCCCCCGGATAGTTTTCTGACCCGCCTCATATCCAGCAGGGCTGCCACTTTTATTTGGATGGAAATGATCGCCTCGGCCTGATCCAGACGGCGGCGCAGGGCGGCATTCTCACGGTTGGCCTTGGTCAGTTCTGCCTGCAAAGGGTTGGTCGGTGCCTTTTCCGGGCCACGCGGATGCGGCGTGAGCGCCCCCAACGTGCCGGCCGCGCGCTGCCGGCGCCAGTCGGTCAGAGCCCCAGTCTTTTGGGCCGATGAATACAGGCCTTCCCCAAGTAGCCTGCGGTTCGGGGCAAGACCGCCGAAATGCTCCCCGTGTCCGCCGCGCGGTCGGTCTCTTCCAATATCCGAAGCTTGTATTTTCCCGCGAAACTGCGCCGTTTCGGGGCGGCCGCAAGGTCTGGTGTTGGCGCGGCAGCCTGCGCCACAACGCGAATTCCGGCATCACCGGGACCTGTCTCATAGGGCGCCAAAAAGGCGGGCTGTGAAGGCATAACCATTCGTGTGTTCTCCTGCGCCCTCAAGTGTAAACTTCACCCACCTGATTGTCTCACTCTTGTTGGCACGGAGGGCTCGGCGCCGCAACCAGTCACCACAGGGTCCACATAGCCGCGAACCCAGACCTCGCGATGGCCAATCGTCTCGTCATGCCCCCGCAGGATATCGATCTGGCGCTTGCGGCATGGCTCCCTGAGCCAGAGATTGAACGCGTCCCACGTTGCAAACCGGGGGACCGGCACCATGAAGTTGCGCCGCGCAAAACCGACCAGACCCGCGACGCCGCCCTTCGCCATTGTCGCTCGGAGCACTGGCGCGAAATGGCTCACCCTCGCCGAAATCAGCTTGGGCGTGGCCGGGTGCATGAGACAGCGGCACCAACATCTCGCGCCCGCGCCGCTCATGCTGGCGCAGGTAATCCTTGACGATGGTGTGGCCTGCGGTGAAGCCATGTTCGGCCCGAAGCCTTGCGTGAACCGGTTTGGCCCTGTGCCGCTGCCTGCGGTTCCGCGCCTGATCGTCGCGCAGCCAGGCTCGATAATCTCGGTGAACCGATCCAGCATCGGTCGCTTGATCGCCTTGCGCCGGTAGCCCAGGCGGCACGGAAAACGCCAGCATCTTCTTGACGCTGCCGCGCGAGATCCCAGAATGACGCTGCAGCGCACTCACTCATGCCGTCCCGACAGGCAAAACGCAGCTACCGATACAATTCCACGCTGAAAATACCCCCGCCCTCCCGGTTGCCAGAAAAGGCCAAAGTGGCCGACTTCTACGCCGCCCGCAGCCAAGATCATCCCACCGCTCCCGTGGCCGACTTCTGCACCGCCGCTTGCGCAGCATCGTGCGCAACTGGGTCGAGGATCATCTCTGATGCCCGGGTGGACATCGCACCGCCATTGGCATATATTGCCAATGAGGTGAAGGAGCATGACATGGCCACCAGAAACGTCGTTTTGACCGATACCCAGTCCGACCTCGTCGACCGGCTGGTCAGCTCCGGCCGCTATCAGAACGCCAGCGAGGCCCTTCGCGCCGGTCTGCGCCTGCTGGAGCGCGAGGAGTCGGAACTTGGTGCGCTGCGTGACCGGTTGACCACAGGGATCGAACAAGCGCGGTCTGGACAACTGGCTGAAGGCAGTGGCGAGGACGCCGTGCGCCGGGCCTTTGCAACGGCGCGAACCGCGCGCTGATGTCGCGTCCCTGGCGACTGACCCGACAGGCCGAGGCTTCTCTTCTGGAGATCGCGCTTTGGACCATTGAGACCTTTGGCCCGAGGCAAGCTGCGGCCTATGAGGAGGATCTGATCGCCCGGGACGCGACACCTATCAAGCAATCATTGAGACAAAAATGGATGCGTCCCCAACCCAGGTCCTTTCCGGCCATAGGGGTCGCGCCCTGAGTGCCGATCTCATCGAAGGCGATCTGGCGAAATGGCGCGTTCCGGAAGAAGCCGATGCCACCTTCAGCATTATCTACACTTCGAATCCCGAATGGTACGCTGGGTGGCCGCAGGTCATTACCGTCCGCCGAACGCTTGCGAAAGCACCCGCTGAATTGCCAAAACCACCCGCTGTGTCGGCGGCGTGCCTTGCGCTCAGCGATGCGATCCGCTCGACCCATATCGATTTTCAGGCTCACCCTTTCAGTTTCCTGCGTGAAAAGGATTTTGAGACCGAGATCTTCATGAAGCTGCGCCGCCGTGTCGAGGTTTCGCCTAATGAGATTCATCCGGTGCGGTCTCAATGGTGGTTGGAAAACTCAGCGGTTCTGGGACGGAAACGCAGGCACGATTTGGTGGTCTTAGGAAGTAAGGCGGGCGCGCTCGCGCTCGAGGTGGAATTGAAAACGTCACATTCGGATCGTCACAACTGGTATCGGACCACGGCGGAGGCCGGGGAATTCAGCGCCATGCAGGTCTTGAAGGACAGCGGCTTTTTGGCCCGCGCGGTCTTTCTGATGTTTCGATTTGGCCCTGACCGCTGGCAAGACGACGCCATGGCACTTTGTGCAAAATTTCCCGCAGTCGAGTTCGACTGAAGGTGTTCTGAAGTAGCCGCCTGAATAAACTGCCATGCCCAGCATCCGCGAAGCCATCCTTGCCGCCCTGCACGTGCGGCTGCAACTGCTGCCGCTGACCACAGCGCTGATGGTGGCGACCCGGTCTGACTCTGCGGTCCAATCTCTCGACGCCGATGCCAGCAACGACACCCGCGCGGCAGTCTTTGCCGCAGCCCTCGCCCGCCGAGCGATTGTCGATTGGGGCGGCGTCGGCCACGCGGATGGCACTGTCATCACTGTTAGCCCGGAAGGCATCGACGCGCTCCTGTCGCTCTGGCCGATCTTCGAGGCATTCAATCTGCACTATGTCAGCCCCGGGATGCTGCTGGACGCCGAAAAAAAACGCCTCTGCGCCCTTGCCGACTGGCACTTCAGCGGCGGCGACAACTACTGCAGGGCCTGCCAGGCCTGCGAGGCCTGCGAAAGCGCGTGCCCGGACTGTCCCGCGCGGCTGAACCAGCCGCTGAGCCGTGACGGCTGGCGGTCTGGGATCTGGTCGCCCGTCTTGGCGGCCGGTTGCGTGTGGCCGGAGAGGCCGTGCTCGGCTGGGACATGGGCGCGGCTTTGACCCTCGCCCATGCCCTCGGGCTGAACCCGATGGTGGTGGCCGAACTGCTGCCAGAACTGGAGGCGGTGATGGTGCGCAGGCTGAACGAACAGATCGCCTCGTCCGGGTGAGCTGCGATCAGGCGCTGACCTTCTCGATCAGGGTCACACCCGGCAGTCCTTCGAAATGCGCGTCGCAAGTCAGAAGAGTTGCGCCGCGCAGGCGGGCTGTTGCGAAGATGATGGCATCGGCACTGGCAAGCCGGTGGCTGCGGCACGCCTCTGCTGCCGCAAGGGCAATCTCGGTGTCGAGGGGGATGACCTGACAGACCTGCGTAAAGGCAATCACCTGATCCGCCTTGTCCTCGCCCACCTCGCGCGTCAGCCATTTCGCAAGCTCAAGCTGCACCATGGTCGGCACCAGCCAATCGGATTGTTGTGGCAGATGTTCGGTCAGCTTGTCCCCGGTGGGCGAGCCGACCAGCCATTCGATCCAAGCCGATGTATCGACCAGCACCATCAGAATCGATCCGCCCGGTCACGGAAGTCGGTGGCTGCAGCACCTCTCGCAAGGCCCTTCAGCACCTCTCGGTGCGGGACCGGAACAAGCAGAACGCCGGTTCCCTTCGGGATGAAGGCAAAGGTCAGCCCGGCCTCCCAATGCTGCGCCGAGCGGATCGCCTTTGGGATCGAGATCTGGAACTTCGTGGACAGCGTTGCGGTCTCGGACATGATCATACCCTTCGTTGATCGATAGAGAAAATGTAAGACACTCAAACCTGAAATTCAAGGGTCCCGATCCATGGCCGAGAAACGAGTGAGCGTCCGCTTGGCGGCCGTCGGTGGCAAACAGGTTCGCGCTGAATTGGAAGGCGTGGGCGATGCCGGCGCCCGCAGCTTCGGCCGCCTGTCCTCCGAAATGGAAAGGGCCAATGCAAGGCTGGCAGCGTTTTCCACCCGGGTGAAGATCGCGGCGGCGGTGGCCGTCGCTGCTGCGGCGGCCGCTGGCATCGCGATGGTCCGCTCGGGGCTGGCGACCATCGATGCGCAGGCCAATCTGGCGCAGTCGCAACGTCCGTGTTTCCGGACACATCGAATGGGCCCCGAAAGACTCCTTAGGCTTCACCGCGCCGCGCTTGATCACCGGGGCGTGAAAGGGCCAAGCGTGCAGAAAGACCACTATATTGTGTCGGCCGGCGGCGTCGCACCTTAAACGATCTGCTATCTGCTTGCTTTCCCAGCGGCTCGCGACCAACCCGGCGCGGCGGAGCTGCAGAAAATGCTGAGAGCAGTCAGGTCCACTCTCTCCGCATGGGCCCATACGTTCCGCCCGACCCGTCCAAGCTGTTGGAGGATCGCAAGTTGGCCCGGCTCGGCCAGCGTGCGGACAACGAGGACGAATTCCTCAAGAAGTTCTGGCGCTGGGGTCATTGACCTGTCAGCCATTCATACCTTAAGTCAATCAAGATATTACTTGAATGATTGCGACTTGGCGGAGGGTTGCAACTTGGTCCGATCGGAGCCGGCCAAACCTGAGCCACCGGAGACCATTTCGATGAAAGCCCTGCTGAGCCTGACTGATCCGCCCTATGGCACCGAACGCAGCTTCAATGGCCTGCGGACGGCACATGCACTTGCCAAGAATGACCCGGACGGCACGGTGACTGTGTTTCTGATGGCCGAGGCGGTGGTCTGCGCCAAGCGGGGCATGGAACACTGGATTCGGGCCGGATTGCCGGTGGAAGGCCGGTGAAAGCTGCAGCGTGAAGAGGGAAAAAGCCGATGAAGAGGTTTTACGTCTATCCGCTGGCACTGATCGCAGCCGAGGCCGCGATGTTCGGGCCGGCGTTGGCACAGGCGGGAAGTGATGGCGACAGATACGGCTATGGACCGCAAATGATGATGTGGAACGGAGGATGGTCCATGTTCTTTTTTGGCCCGCTGATGATGATCGTCGTCCTGGCGGTGGTTGTGGCAGCGATCGTTCTGCTCGCAAGGGGGCTCGGCGGTCCGGGCCTGCTTGGCGGGCATTCCGTGCCGCCGGCAAACCGGGCGCTCGACATTCTCAAGGAACGTTTTGCGCGGGGTGAAATCGACAAAGCCGAATTCGATGATCGCCGGCGGACTCTAGGTGAATAGGCTCTTGGCGGAATGCCAGTAATTGAAGCACCGGAGACCATTTCGATGAAAGCCCTGCTGATCCTGAATGATCCGCCCTATGGCACCGAACGCAGCTTCAATGGCCTGCGGATGGCCCATGCACTTGCCAAGAATGACCCGGACGGCACGGTGACCGTGTTTCTGATGGCCGACGCGGTGTCCTGCGCCAAGCGTGCGCAAAAGACCCCCGAGGGGTTTTATAATATCGAGCGGATGTTGAGCCGGGTGCTGAGTGCCGGGGGGCGGGTTCTGTTGTGCGGCACCTGCATGGACGCGCGCGGCCTGACTGCGGACGAGTTGATCGAGGGTGCGGCGCGCAGCACGATGGATGAATTGGCGCAAACCACGCTGGCCGCTGACCGCGTGCTGGTATTCTGAGAAGAGTATAAGAATGACCGAGAGACCGGAATGCGTGACCGGCGATGACCAGTGCCGGAACCGACGGTGCTGCGGCGCTTGATGCCGCGACGGTTGCTGCGGATGCCACAAGCACAGCCCTCAACGACGTAGGCACAGCAGCCTCTGGAACATTTTCCCGGTGATTGGCCCCGATGAGGTGCCCGCCATCCTGCAAAAGGGCGAGCGCGAGCTCTCGCGCCGGGAAACCGCAGGCTACGGCGTGGCTGGCCCCGTTACCATCACCATTCAGACCCGCGATGCTGAAAGCTTCCGGCAATCGCGCACGCAAGTGGCATCCGACATCGCCCGCGCCGTGTCGTTAGGTAGGAGGGGAAAGTAATGGCGTTTCACGAGATCAGGTTCCCCGACAACATCAGCCGGGGCGCGCGCGGCGGGCCGGAGCGGCGCACGCAAGTGGTCGAACTTGTGAGCGGCGACGAGGAGCGCAATGCCAGCTGGGCCAATTCGCGGCGGCGCTATGATGTGGCCTACGGCATCCGCCGGGCGGATGATCTGGCGGCGGTGGTGGCCTTCTTCGAGGCGCGCAACGGGCGGCTCTATGGCTTTCGCTATAAGGACTGGGCCGATTACAAATCCTGCCTGCCGTCGCAGGCGGTGGCACCGACCGATCAGCAGATTGGCACTGGCACGGGCAGCCTGAACACCTTTCAACTTGCCAAACGCTACACCTCCGGCGCGCAGACATGGGTCAGGACAATCGCCAAACCTGTCGCTGGCACCGTCCGGATCGCGCTTGGTGTCGTCGAGCAGATGTCGGGCTGGACGCTGGACGCCACCACCGGCGTCGTGACATTCACCGCTGCCCCCGGCAACGGAGTCATCGTCCGCGCCGGGTTCGAGTTCGATGTGCCG
>JBCKXH010000023.1:0-24933 GCA_038921555.1 Paracoccaceae bacterium | reverse complement strand
AGGCCCGCTATGGCTGACCGTATCTGGACCGCCGAAGGCGTGGCCGATCACTTCGAGGAAGCGTTCCGCACCCTGCGCAAGCTGCCCCCGGTCAAGGTGCAGGGCTACTTCAACGCTTGGCCCGACATGGTCCGCACCAGTCGCGAGATCGCGGCGATGGAACCGCAGCCCATGCGGGTCTGGCCTTCGGCTTCGGCCATCACCGAGGCGGAGCAGACCTCGGACTGGGTGCTGTGGATCGAGGAGGCGGAGCGCAAGCTCGTGTGGTCGCGCGCGGCCCGGGTGCCGTGGAAACGGATCAGCGGCGAGATGGGCTGCGACCGCACCACCGCTTGGCGGCGCTGGCAGCTTGCACTGACCAAGATCGCGGCGCGGCTGAATGCGCAGTGACTCCAATGTGTTGCAACACTTTTCCCTTCGACATCTGCAACAGTTCCATGCTACTCCGAAGGCAAGATGGGAAGAGTGCGCCGAAGGGCTCGCTCTCCATCCCCACCGGCATGGTTCCTCCCGGCCCCGTTTGTATGCGGGGGGGGCGCAGCGCGGAAGTTCGCTAGCGGCAGGGCGATT
Source organism: Paracoccaceae bacterium (assembly GCA_038921555.1). Taxonomy (GTDB): domain Bacteria; phylum Pseudomonadota; class Alphaproteobacteria; order Rhodobacterales; family Rhodobacteraceae; genus Stagnihabitans. Next base: position 24,363 of record JBCKXH010000023.1, on the reverse strand, counting down.
TTTTTGGGAGTCCACCCCGGCTGGAATCCACCTCCGATCCATAAATAATCACGCAATAACAGCATCTTGTCTGGTGGACTCCGGGGTGGACACCCTGGACTCCGGAGTCCAGCTGGAAGCCAGTGGACTCCGGCTTGGACCCCGGCGACGGAGTCCACCCACGAAAACCATCCCATCCTTCAACAGGACAATTCGCATGACCCTCAGCTTCGCCCCGGAGCGCATCGAGCAATGGCCGATCGCCAGGCTGCAGCCCTACGCCCGCAATGCCAAAACGCACGGCGCGGATCAGGTTGCGAAGATCGCCGCCAGCATGGCCGAGTTCGGCTGGACGGTGCCGTGCCTGGTCGCGGAAGACGGCGAGCTGATCGCCGGGCATGGCCGGGTGCTTGCTGCAACCCAGCTGGGCCTGACCGAGGCCCCGCTGATCGTGCTGGGGCACCTGACCGAGGTGCCGCGCCGGGCCTACCGCATTGCCGACAACCGGCTGACAGAGTCGCCATGGGACGAGGCGCTGTTGTCGGCCGAGTTGAACGACCTGCTGGCCGAGGATTTCGACCTGTCGCTGGTCGGCTTCAGCGACGGCGAGTTGGACAAGCTGCTGGCCTTCGTGCCCGAGGGGGATGGCGAGGACGGCGGTGGGGCCAGCGTGCCGCCGGTCGTGATCCCGGAACCGCCGCGCAACCCGGCCTCGCGCAGCGGCACCGCGCGGCCGACCTAGCGCGTCGCGACATTCATCAGCATCAGGCTCATCGCCCATTCTTCCAGCAGACCAGCCTCCCGTGCCGAACCGTGCGGCCTCCTGCCAGCTCGGAAGGGGTAACGCCTTGCCCGTGGTCTTCGAGCGCACGCGCGGACGCTCCATCTCAACCTTGCCGCCGTGCAAGCCGACACGCCCCCGCCTGTGGCCCCAGCGATAGCCCGGCTGGTCGGCGTCTCGTGCATGCGGGGTCCCGGCAAGCGGCACGGGTGTCTTCCTCCAGCATCTGCGTCAGGCTGGCCATGCCCGCGATCAGGCAGAACCGCGCAAAACTCATGCCGACTGCCTCCCGGGCACCTGCAACTGCGGCGGTCATCGCAGACTTGCTGGCCGGTGCCAGCGGGGATGTGCTGAACTTCTTCATGGTGTTGCTGCCTTTTGGATTTGACACCCCGAGCTTACTGCTCAAGGGAAGCAACGCCACCCATCAACCCAATTTCAACATTGACCGGGACATCCCCGAAAGGATCTGGGGGGCCGTGTATCTGCTGGTCTTCATCTGAATCTCCTCATGCATCTTGCCGAGAAAATTCTACTTATGCAGCCCCTTACTTTCAGGGGAGATTAGCATCACAGCGTCAAGCCTGAGATTGACAGCGGTTTACTGGCCTGTCGCGCAATTGATGATCGACTTATGCAGCGTACCATTGCCGTTGTGTTGCCGAAAATCGTCCAAAATGCACCGGTCTCCCGGTTTCTGGCCGAATACATCCGTACCCAGTCGGTGCTGCTGAACGCCCGGCTTGATACCGTGTTCTGACCCGCTTCTGCGGCGGCCCGCCGGGCTATCGCGTCCGCCAGCGCCCGGACTCGACCAACTCTCGTAGCACCTCGCGGCAGATTTCCTCGACCGCCAGTGCGGCCTTTCTCGGCACCCGGTTGACGGGATGGACCAGATGCACGGTGCGGCTGAACGGCGGCTCGTTGATCTGCCAGCGGCGCAGCAACCCCGCCTCGGCTTCGCGTTTGATTGCGTTGACCGGCAGGATGGAATAGCCAAAGCCTCGGCCCACCAGGTCCTTGATCGCGTTGTAGCTGTCAACCTCGATCACGGTGCTCAGTTCCAGCCCGATCCTGTCCATTTCGGCGTCGATCAGGGCACGCAGCCCGTGACCAATGCCGGGCAGGACCAGCGGCAGGCGGACCAGATCGGCAAAGGCCACCACACCCCCGGCGGGAGGTTCCCAACCTGGGATCGGGATGACGGGGGCGAACAGGCACAGATGCTCCACCAGCATCGGCGAGGACTTTAGCCCGCGCTCATCTACCGGCAGATACAGCAGCCCTAGATCGACGCGGCCATTATAGAGCCATTCCAGCACGAAGCCGCTCATCGCCTCGGCGACTTTGAGCCGGATCTTGGGGTAGCGTTCGCGGGTTTGCAGGATCAGTGGCACCGACAGCATTTCGGCGATGGTTCCGGGCAGGCCGATGCGCACCTCGCCCGCCGCTTCGGTTTCAAATTCGCGCACCGCTTGCTTGGCATCTTCGAAATCGGCGATGATCTTGCGGGCCCTGGTCAACAGCAAGACCCCGGCATCGGTGGGCAGCACCCCCTGCGGGGTGCGCGACAGCAGCGCGATGCCCAGATCGGCCTCCATGTTGCGCACATGCAGGCTGAGGGCGGGTTGCGCGATCCGCAGGTTCAGCGCCGCCTTGGAAAAGGATTTCGCCTCGACAATCGCTACGAAATACCGAAACTGTCTGAGATCCATTGGTCTTCTCCGGCCGGGCGCGTGGGCCGGGTTATCCCGGTCCGGCGTGGCATTTGCAAGCCGCTGCACGCCGCTTGTCGCCCGCAAACCGCCCGCAAACCGGCTGAGCGGCAGCATATCACCTTTTGCTATACCCAAGCTCGTAAAAATGTCTTTGGCGGCGCTGCGAGCATCGCTCATCTTGCTGCCGAACCGGGGGCGACATGACCACAAGCATACCAGTTCTGCAGCCCGCACGCGGGGTGTTCATCGACAATGGCTGGCAGCCCGGTGCCACGGGCAAAACTATTGTCGTGCTGGCCCCGGCGGATGGCCAGCGGTTCGCCCAGATTGCGGCGGGGTCGGTGGGGCTTGTGCGGTTTTTTTGGCGATGGAGCCTGTGGAGGGGATATTTTTGCGCGAAAGATCTCAGGCAGTGGCTGCAAAGGCGGTGGCGCGGTGATCGGGGTGCCATTCCTGCCGCTGTTCGTGCCGGGGAACCGGCCGGATCGGTTTGCCAAGGCGGCACTGGCCGGGGCCGATGCGATTATCATTGATCTGGAGGATGCGGTGGCCGCAGGGGCCAAGCAGGTTGCGCGCGCGGCGTTGGTGGCGGGCTTGCAGGCCCCGCTGCCCTGCCCAGTTTGGATCCGGATCAATGCGGTAGACACGGCGGATCATGCGGCTGATCTGGCGGCGCTGGCCGGGTTGGGGTTCGCTGGGGTCATGCTGCCCAAGGCGGAAACCGCCGCCGACATTGCGGTGCTGCGTGGCAAACTACCAGCGGGCTGCGTTGTTATCGCGCTGATAGAGAGTGCTGCGGGGTTGGCCGCAAGCCGCCCGATCGCCGCTGCGGCGGACCGGATCGCCTTTGGCTCGATTGATTATGCGGGATCGATCGGGGCGTCGCATCGGCGCGAGGCGTTACTGGCGGCGCGCTCGGAACTGGTGCTGGTCGCGGCATTGGCCGGCAAGCCCGCGCCGATAGACGGGGTGACGACCGCCGTGTCTGATGCTGCGCTGATCGAGGACGACGCCGCATACGGCGCGATGCTGGGCTTTGGCGGCAAGCTGCTGATCCACCCCAAACAGATCGCCCCGGCGGTGCGGGGCTTTGCCCCAGGTGCCGATGACGTGGCTGAGGCCCGCCGGTTGATTGGTGCCGTCGGCGCGAATGCAGCGCAGTTTGAGGGCCGGATGGTGGACTTGCCGGTGCTGAACGCCGCCCGCCGCCTGATTGCGCGCGCTGATGCCGCCATGGCACGGCTGCAAGCGTTGGAACGAAGGGAATAGCAATGCAGATCACCAGAATTCTGGCCGAATACGTGGCCGGGCTGCGGCTTGCCGATGTGCCGCCGCCGGTGGTCGAGCGGGCCAAAAGCCTGACGCTCGATCTGGTCGGCAGCATCATCCGCGCCAGTGCCGAGGCGGATTCGACGCCCTGTCTGCGCGCGACGCTGGCGACGCTGGGGCTGGATGGCCCCGGGCCTTGCGGGGTGCCGGGCACCGATTGGCGCTATGCACCACCGGTGGCCGCCTTGGTCAACGCGATGCTGGGCCATTCGCTCGATTTCGACGATACCCATGCCGACAGCTCGCTGCACCCCTCGGCCCCGGTGGTGCCGGCCGCTTTGGCAGTGGGCGAAGCGGTGGGGGCCAGCGGCGCGGAAATCATCGCCGCGATCATCGCGGGCTATGAGGTCTGCTGCCGGCTGGGCATGGCGTTGGACCCGACGGCGCATTACGCGCGCGGGTTCCATCCGACCGCGACGGCCGGCACCTTTGGCGCGGCGGCGGCGGCGGCCAAGCTTTACCGGCTGGATGCGACCGGAATCGCCACCGCCTTCGGCATCTCGGGCAGTCAGGCGGCGGGGTCATTGCAGTTTCTGGCCAATGGGGCATGGAACAAGCGCTGGCAGGTCGGGCAGGCGGCAATGAACGGGGTGATGGCGGCGGCTTTGGCGCGCAACGGCTTTGTCGCGGCATCCGAACCGCTCGAGGGCAAGCACGGCTTTCTGGCGGGCTACAGCGATGGGGCCGATCCGGCCCGCGCGGTTGCCGGGTTGGGCACGGTCTATGAGACGGTGCGGATCGGGGTGAAACCCTATCCAAGCTGCCGCTATACCCATGCGGCTTTGGCCGGGCTGGCGGCGATCCGGGCCGAACAGGGGCTGGACGGGTCGGGGTTTCTGGCCGTCACGGTCGGGCTGCACCAAAACGGCATCGTGCTGACCGGCGCGCCGCTCGCCGAAAAGCGCCGCTCGCGCTCGGTGGTTGCCGGGCAGTTTTCAATGCCGTTCACCGCCGCGGTGATGATCGATCAGGGCAGCTTTGGCTGGGATGATTACCGCCGCCTGGGCGCGCCGGGTCTTGATGCCATTTGCGACCGCATCGACGTGGTGCGTGACGAAACGCTGGAGGGGCTGCGCCACCCGTTCGGCGCGACCCTGCGCGTGCTGACCCCGAACGGCGAGGTGATCCGCCGGATCCCCGATCCTGCGGGCGAGCCGGAAACCTTTCCGGACGGTGCCGCGATCCGGGCCAAGTTCACCGGGCTGGCCGAGCCGGTTATCGGCACTCGGGCGCAGGCCTTGGCCGAAGTGATTCTGACGCTCGATCAGCGCAACGGCCTGCGCGGAGCGTTTGGCACGGCGTGGGGCGGGGCATGGAAGGGGGGCATAGTCCTTCGTTATGACCCCTAGGCAAAAGGCATCTTTGCCCCCGCTGCGGGCAATCGGGAATACTGCGCGAAACGCGACCAGCAGGATAGGGACCATGGACCAGTTCGACCCGTCGAAAGATTATCTGGACATCCGCGCCGAGGTCGCCAAGCTTTGTGCCGCCTTTCCCGGCGAATACTGGCGCAAGCAGGACCGCGAGGGCGCTTACCCCACCGAATTCGTGACGGCGTTGACCGAAGCCGGCTATCTGGCCGCGCTGATCCCCGAGGAATATGGCGGCTCGGGCCTGCCGCTGTCCGGCGCGGTGGCGATATTGGAGGAGATCCAGCGTGCGGGCTGCAACGGGGCGGCCTGCCATGCGCAGATGTACATCATGGGGACTTTGTTGCGCCACGGCTCCGAGGCGCAAAAACAGCGCTACCTGCCCGGCATCGCCAGCGGCGCGCTGCGCCTGCAGGCGTTTGGCGTGACCGAACCGACCAGCGGCAGCGATACCGGCTCGATCCGCACCGTCGCCGAAAAGCGCGGCGATCATTATGTGGTCAATGGCCAAAAGGTCTGGACCTCGCGCGCCGAACATTCCGATCTGATGCTGCTGCTGGCGCGCACCACGCCCAAGGCCGAGGGGCAGAAACGCACCGATGGCTTGTCGGTGTTCATCCTCGACATGCAGGCGGCCAAGCTGAACGGCCTGACCATCCGCCCGATCCGGGCGATGATCAACCATTCCACCACCGAAGTGTTTCTCGACAATGTGATCGTGCCTGCCGAAAATCTGATCGGTGAAGAGGGCAAGGGCTTTGCCTACATCCTGTCGGGGATGAATGCCGAGCGGATCCTGATTGCGGCGGAATGTGTCGGCGATGCCAAATGGTTCATCGCCAAGGCCAGCGCCTATGCCAATGAGCGCGTCGTGTTCGGCCGCCCGATCGGCCAGAATCAGGGCGTGCAATTCCCGATTGCCCGCGCCTATGCCCAGATGCGGGCGGCGGAACTGATGGTGCACCAGGGCGCCGCATTGTTCGAGGCGGGCCAGCCCTGCGGTGCCGAGGCGAACATGGCCAAGATGCTGGGTGCCGATGCCTCTTGGGCCGCCGCCGAGGCCTGTCTGCAAACCCACGGCGGCTTCGGCTTTGCCGAGGAATACGATGTCGAGCGCAAATTCCGCGAGGCGCGGCTCTATCAGGTCGCGCCGATTTCCACCAACCTGATCCTGAGCTATCTGGCCGAGCATGTGCTCGGCATGCCGAGGTCGTATTGATGACTGATCTGCCGTATCCCCTCGCCTATCCATTGGACGGACTTGTCGTCGTGGCGCTGGAACAGGCGGTCGCCGCGCCGTTCGCGACCTGTCGGCTGGCCGATGCTGGCGCGACGGTCATCAAGATCGAACGACCGGAGGGAGATTTTGCCCGTGGTTACGACACGGCGGCAAAAGGCCAAAGCAGCTATTTCGTCTGGCTGAACCGAGGCAAGCAGTCGGTCGTGATCGACCTTGCCACGCAAGCCGGGAAATCGGAGCTTGGCAGGCTGATCGCAAGCGCCGACGTCTTCGTGCAGAACCTCAGGCCGGGTGCCGCGGCACGGCTGGGATGCGATCCCGCCACGCTTTGCAGGCGCGACCCCGCGCTGATCTGCTGCTCGATCAGCGGCTTCGACAGCGAAGGCCCCTTGGCCGAGCGCAAGGCCTACGACCTGCTGATCCAGGCCGAAAGCGGGCTTTCGTCGATCACCGGCGGACCGCAGGAACCATCCCGCGTGGGTATCTCCGTCGTCGATATCGGCACCGGCGCCACCGCCCATGCGGCCATTCTGGAAGCCCTGATCGGACGCGGCATCAACGGCCGCGGCGCCAATATCCGCATTTCCATGTTCGATGTCATGGCGGACTGGATGACCGTGCCGCTCTTGAACCATGAGGCGGGCAACACCCCGAGGCGCATCGGCCTTGCCCATCCGTCGATCGCGCCCTACGGCGTCTTCAAGACTGCCGACGGCCAGCAGATTCTGCTCGCAATTCAAAGCGAACGCGAATGGGCGATTCTGTGCAACAACGTGATACATGCGGCGCAGGCGGTAACAGACCCGGCCACCGCGACCAATGTTGCACGGGTTGCACACCGGGAGCTGACCGATCGTCTGGTCGGCGACGCATTGGCAGCGCTCAGCCGGGACGACGCGGAAAGGCTGTTGGGTGAAAACGATATCGCCTTTGCCGTCGTCAACGACATGGACGGGCTTTCGCACCACCGCGAACTCAGCCGGATCGAGGTCGCCACACCTGGCGGTCGGGTTTCCATTCCACGCCCCGGAACCGTCGTGACAGGCGCGCACCGGGATTATGGCCAGGTGCCCGCCATCGGAGAAGCGCCAGACCGGAAGGCGGGGCAACGGTGATCCGAGAGCCGAAAACCTGGCCGAAGGACGGCTTTTCAGACTGGGTGGGCCGGCGGCAGACTGGTGAAGATACAATCACGCCAGGGCTTGTGGAACGGTTCATGGCCACGGTTCCGGGACTGCAGGGCCATGCCTTGGATGCGGCACTTCCACCCTGTATCCACTGGTGCCTCGCGCCGCTCGTCGAACCCGCGGAAAGGCTGGGGCACGACGGGCATCCGGCGCTTGGCCTGTATCTTCCCGCCATTCCCTTGCCGCGACGGATGTGGGCCGGCAGCGATCTGGAATTTCACGACGATCTGAAAACCGGCGATGCGGTGACGCGCCGATCAACCATCGAGTCGGTCGAGCGCAAACAGGGAAAAAGCGGTGACTTGGGTTTCGTGACGGTACGCCACGATCTGTCGACGAGCCGCGGGCTGGCCGTTGTCGAACGGCAGACGCTCGTCTACCGCGACCCGGCTGGGGACGGGTCGTTTTCTTCCGCTCGCACCGGCGGGAAACCAGCCCCGGACGGCATCCGCATTGCCACCGATCCCGTGCTGCTGTTCCGCTATTCGGCGCTGACCTTCAACGGCCATCGCATTCACTATGACCATCCCTACGCAACCGGCGTGGAAGGCTATCGCGGCCTTGTCGTCCACGGACCGCTCATTGCAACGCTTCTGGCAAATCTGGCCCGTGATCGGCTGGGCACGCTGACGCGCTTTTCTTTCCGCGGGCGGGCGCCTGCAATTTGCGGCGAGGCGCTGGTTCTTCGCTGCCAAGGGCGCGACAGCGGGGCAGATCTTGATGCCCACAGCGCCGCTGACGGCAGGTTGATCATGACCGCCGAGGCAGCATGACCGCCGCCCCGGCCCCGCCCGTCAGAAGACATCTCAACTATTTTACATATTCTCTGGCGGCACTGCGCCAATCGCGACGGAGGATTTTCTCGATGCGGGGTCATTCGCTGCCAGCCAATCCACCGGTCGGGCGGGACCTTCGGGCCAGCCTTGAAATGCTTGGGAAAGGGGCCGAGAAATGATATGATTCTCAACACGCTGCACTGTTCAGGTGGGAGGAGTAATCAAGCATGGAAAACTGGGCGAACAGGAAGACACTGATACTTGGTCGTAACGAAATGATCGGCCTTCTGACGCCATCCGAATACAATGATTGTGTCGAGCAGGCCTATCGAATGCATGGCGAGGGCCGTTATCATATGGACCCCAAGGGACATATCGTTCTCGACCGGTTTGCCGGCGAATGGGAAGTCATGCCGTCCTACATCGAGGAACCCCACGCGGCCGCCTGCAAATGGGTGTCGATCCGGGAGAACAATCGCGAGAAATTCAACCTCCCCACGGTCTTCTCGATCCTGATCTACACCGATCCGGAATCCGGCTTTCCGCTTGCCATCGTCGATGGCAGTTATCACACCGTGATGCGCACCGGCGCTGCTGCCGCGGTCTCGGCAAAATGGATGGCGCGCAAGGATTCGAAGACGCTGGCCATCGTCGGCGCCGGGCATATGGCGGAAGGCGCACTCGCGACCTGCAACGAGGTATTCGACTGGGAAGAGGTGCGCGTCTGGAGCCGGAGCCAGAAAACTCTCGACCATTTCGTGGCAACACAGCAACCGAAATACGAAGGTTTCCGGATCAAGGCCTCGACCAACGCCGAGGAAGTCGTGCGCGGCGCCGATGTTGTCGTCACCCTCACCCCGGCCCGCTCGCCGGTGGTCAGACAAGCGTGGATCGCGCCCGGAACCCACATCGCCGCGATCGGTGCCGACAAGGCCGGCGATCAGGAACTTGAAGGCGCATTGCTGAAAAAGGCCCGGATTTTCGTCGACGACATCCGCCAGTGCCGCAGCGACGGAGAGATCAACGTGCCGCTCTCGCAGGGCCTGATCACCGAGGCCGATATCGCCGGCGAAATCGGCGAGGTCGTCACCGGCCGCAAGAAGGGGCGGACCTCCGATGACGAGATCACCATCTTCGACTCGACTGGGATCGCCCTTCAGGATTCCGCCACGGTTCCGCTTGAATACAAGCGGGCGATGGAGGCGGGCGTCGGCGTCGAGAAAAAGATGATCTCGACCTAAAGCGTTTTGCATTTGATCCGGTTCACCGGGTCAAATGCAAAACGCAACATACACAACGCCGGGTTTGTCCTGGTTTGCAGTCAATCTGATTCAGATTGACTGCAAACCGCTGTAGGCATCGGCGTTTTTCGGCACCCATCTGGCGACCCTTTTGATCGCAAAGCGCATCGACACCCTTGTCATCGCCGGTTGCACCACGAGCGGCTGCGTCCGCGCCAGCGTGATCGACGCAATGAGCCACAATTCCGCCCGGTTGTGGCGCAGGATTGCGTCGGTGACCGGGCAATGGGCCCGCACGAGGCCAACCTCTTCGACATCCGGAACAAATGCGCCGATCTTCTCACGGCTGACGAGATCGTTGCGCATCTGTCCGTCGGCCGCTGAGCGGCGCTGCCTTATTCTTGCATCCAGTCGGGCTTGCGCCGCTTGGATGTGTCGGGGTTCCAATCGGGCACCACGCGATCTGCCGGATAGGCGTAGCGGTAGTCGATTGGCGGGCAGACTACATACTTGCGGTCAAAAGGTATCCAGTCATAGGCTTCGCCCGAGCGGATGATATGGGGCCAGTCGGGGTGCGCGAACAGCGGGCGACCGACGGCGCAAAGGTCTCCGGCCCCGCTTGCGATCGCCGTCTCGGCATGTTTGCCCTCGGCGATGCCGCCGTTGACGATCATCGGCTTGCCGCTGGTTTCGGCAATAGCCTTGGCCATAGGAATATCGGAATTGGGATCGCGATTGTCCGTCCAGTCGAAGCTTGACCAATGCAGCGCATCGCAGTCGCTATCGGCCAGCGCCTTGCCGACTTCGCGCGCGTAGGCGACCCCGCCCGGCCAGGCGCCGGTAAAGTCATCCACGCCGTCTTGACTGATCTGCAATGTGATGATCTTGTCGGGGCCGATCGCCTCGCGAACCTTGCGGCAGGCAAGCTTGGCAGCGCGCAGGTTGTTCTCGGCCGAACCGCCGTAGTCGTCCTTGCGGTTGTTCATCTTGGGATGGATGAACTGGTGATAAAGATAGCCGTTGGAACAATGTATCTCCACCCCGTCAAAGCCCGCCTGGATGGCCCTCTTCGCCCCGGCGGCGAACCCGTCGGCGGCGCGTTCGATCTCATCGACCGTCATCTCTCTTGCCGGGGGAAAGGTGACCATCGGCCAGTCACCGCTCAGGCCACGATCCTGCTTTTCATTATCGGTATTGGTGTAGAGAACCCAGCCGGGACTCTGCGTGGCCGACGCCGAAACCGGGCTTTCGCCCTCATGCAGACATCTCGGATCGCTGACCCTGCCGCCATGCATCAACTGTAAGATGATCGGCACATTGCAGGCATGGACCGCATCGACCACCTTGCGCCAACCGTCCACATGCCGCTGCGTGGCGATGCCCGGCTGCGAGAGATAGGCGACGCAGCCAAGTTCGTCGGTCGGAAAGGTTCCTTCGGTGATGATCATCGCCACCCCGCCCACCGCCCGGCGGGCATAGTAACCGGCCATCTCGGCCGTCGGCGTGCCGTCATATTCGGCACTCTGGCGCGTCAGCGGCGCCATCACGATGCGGTTCTTCAGCTTCAGCGGGCCGAGCGTGAATGGCGAAAAGGTCTGTGGAAAAGCGGCGCTCATCGATGACTCCCTGTGTTGCCGGGCCGCGCTCTGGCGGCTGGACGGCGGTGTTTCAGTTTTCAATTCTCAACAGAAGTTTTCCGGCAACGCCGCGCGACTCGAGCCGCGCATACATTTCGTGAACGTCTCCGAGGTCGTAGACGCCCTCGATGGGAATTCTGACGTCGCCCGTGGCGATCAGGGCCATGACCGTTTCAGCGCCCTTGCGCCAGGCCGGCGACTTGCAGTCGATGTGGCCGATATGGAACCGCGTGAAGGTCAGCGATTTGCCGACAAGCTTTTCCCAGAGATTGGTGTAGGGCCTGCCCTCGGCCTCGCCGTAGCTGACCACATGGCCAAGCGTGGCGATCACGTCGAAACTCTGGTCCAGAATGCTCCCGCCGGTGGAATCGACGATCTTGTCGACGCCCTTGCCCCCGGTGAATTCGTTTACCATGGCGCGAAAGTCGGTCTCCTCGCGGAGCGCAACCGCCGAAGCCCCCCAGTCGAGCGCCCGCTGTTCCTTGCCGGGCGTGCCCACCGTTCCAAGTATCTTCGCCCCCGCATGGATGCCAAGTTGTGTCAGATACAGTCCGACGCCGCCGCCTATGGCATGGACGAGGATCGTATCGCCGGGTCGCGTCGTGCTGACGGTATGGAGAAGATGCCAAGCGGTCAATCCCTGCACGATGAACGCGGCCGCGATGTCGTAGCCCATGGCGTCCGGGATATTGATCAGCCGCTCGGCCGGCACCAGGCAGAGTTCCGCGAAAGCCCCGGCATCCTCGCAGAACGCGGCGACCCGATCGCCGGGCTTCACGGTCGTCACTCCCGGCCCGACGGAATAGACCGAGCCCGACATCTCGATCCCCGCCGCAAGCGGATAGCCTTTCGGATGGGGGTAGATGCCCCTGCGCATCATGGTGTCGGCGAAATTGCACCCGCCATAGGCGACAGAAACCACCACTTCGCCCGCGCCCGGTGTGGGTTCCGCTAGGTCGGCGACCACCAGGCTTTCCGGTTTCCCGTCCGGCTTGTTCAGGACAACTGCGCGCATGTCACCCCCCCACGTCTCATCCTGCCGCCACGCCGCTGCTTCGGCACCGGATCGTGGCCGCCACGTCCACCTTGGCGTCCCGAATGATCACGCCGTAGTCCGCATCGACCGCCTGAGGCGTGATGAAGTCATCAAGAACATCGGCGAGCACAGTGTCGGGATCCCGTTCCAGCGGATTGCCGTAGCCGCCACCGCAGGGACCGTAGGCAACCAGGCTCTCGCCTGCCGCCATGCGGTGATATGGAACCTTGGACATCAGCGCCTCTTGCGTGCCGTCGCGGCCGATCAGATTGAGCTGTCCGGTCGTTCCTTGCCTGCCACCATCAAAGCCCCAGGGCGGGTAGATGTGGCCTTCCCCCTCGATCGAGAATCCTTCGTCGGCCAGATAGGTGAACCGGCGCACCGATCCGACACCGCCGCGCCATTTTCCGGCTGGCGCCACCCAGTTGCGCAATTCGTAGCAATCGATGCGCGGGGGAAGCTGCGATTCCATGTCCTCCACCGGGTTGTTGCGGGTGTTCGCATAGAGCGTGTCCACCGCATCCATGCCGTCGCACCGGGCGGCACGACGGTTGTGCTGTCGGTCTGCAAAAGGACGGCTGGTCCCTTCAGCTTCTTGTCGACGGGTAACAGGTCGCGCCGGTAGAATCCGGTCTCGAACTCGCCCAGCTTGCCGTCGGACCGGAATAAGCAGCTCCGCTTGTACAGAAACACCCTTTTCAGCGATGTGCCCTCGGGCCGTCGAAATTGCTTCAACTTCGGGATCGGGCCGGTCCCGCTCGCCCGATGGCGGGATGAGGCACCCCCGGACCGTCTTGCGGTGGCGTCGCGCGGCCAGCGGGCGGTTTTGCCAAGGCAGTTCCTGCATGATCGAATAGTGATGGACGCGCTGGTGCCGCCCGATGTGGATGATATCGCGGAACCCCTCATTGGTAATCATCCCGATCCTGGCACCCTGGTTTTCGAGAACCGCATTGGTCGCCGTCGTCGTGCCATGGAGCACATGGCCGACGGAGGCCGGATCGACCCCGTTCATCCGGCAGATAGCGCCCAACCCAGCCATGACACCGATCAAGGGATCTTCGGGCGTGGTGGGCACCTTGTGGGTGGCGATGCGGCCCCTGCGCATGTCGCACAGGATGAGGTCGGTAAAGGTCCCGCCCACATCGATGCCGACGATCTTCATTCCACCTCCGCCTTCGCCACAACGCCCAGACCGGCGAACCGCTTCAGCGACCGCCCGAGATCGTCGGGCCTGAAGCCCTTGCCGATGAAGACGATGCAGTTATCGTTCTTCCTCGCCGTCACATGGTCGGGGAGTATCTCGGGCGACTGAACGACCTTGCGCACACTCTGCAAAAGCAGGCGCCCCGAAGGGGTCTGCACGATGCCCTTGACGCGGACGATATCGTCGCCACGCGCATGCAGCAAGGCGCTGAGCCACATTCCGAATGCCGTCCAGTCCGCCCCCGGTTCAAGCCGCACCGTGGTGGCGATGATGGGCACTTCGATACCGCCATCGAGAGCGGGCAGCGGCTCGGCCCGCGCATCCCCCACCTCCGGCAGCGTCGCCGCGCTGCCCATCACCGAGCCCGACAGCGCCGCCGCGGGATTGATGATTTCAAGCGTGGCCCGCAATTGTTTCAATTCTTTTTCATCTGCGGCATCCACCTTGGTGATCACCAGACGGTCGGCGGTTTCGATCTGTCGGCGGCCAAGCGGTTCCGACCTCAGATAGCGAAGCCCGTGCAGGGCATCGACCACCACGATGATCTCGTGCACCACGATATGGTGCAGCAGCACCGGATCGCTGCGAATGGCATCGACGATGGGCCCCGGATCAGCAAGCCCGCTGGTTTCCAGAACGATGTGTTCATGCCGCGCTCCGTCATAGGACGTGTCGACGCGCTGATCGCAGATGTCCCGCAACAGGGCAAGCAGACCCGCCCTGCCATCGCAACAGGCACAGCCCCCGGACAGGACCCGTATATCCGTGGCCTTGAACAAGAGCATGTCGTCGACGGGAACATCGGCCGCCTCGTTCACGATGATGATCGCATCGGTCATCTTGCCATGGTGAAGCTGATGCCGGAGCCAGGTCGTCTTGCCCGACCCCAGGAACCCGCCCAGCAGGGTAAGCGGGATGCGCCTGTCCGGTGCATCGGTCATTCAGCGGCCTCCCCCCGCGGCAGTCGGTGGCAAGTCGTCGGCGGCAAGTCGTCGCCGACATATTCCGGCCCGAGCGGATCGACGGGCCGCCCCGACATACGTTCGGCGACGGCCCAGACGGCCGCAAGGTCGGGGACGATCTCGTGGTTGCCGGTCTGCGTCGAGATTGTGATTCCGGGCGTTGACCCGTCATCATGCGCGGTCAGACCGTGTTTGCGCAGAACCGCGCGCAGCAGGCTGGCCCGGCGAAACCGGGCTTGAAGCCGGTCAGAACTGAGATCAGCCCCGGCCTCCGTCCAATGCCCCGGCGCTGCCGGGAACCCGCAATTGGCGCACATCAGCTCGCATCCCCCTTCGAAACCCTGCTGCGGCACCGGATCTGCCGCCCCCTTGACACCGCCTGGCAGGTTCAGATGAGCGGCGGGCGCTTGCCGCTCGAGAAGGGGTAGCGCTTGCGGAAATCGTCGCAAATTTCCTCGAACGGCGCCCACTTCACACCCTCATGCCCGCTGATGTATTCGATCAGCCGCTCCAACATGAGCAGCACCTGCGGCCGACCGCTGACATCGGGATGGATGGTGAAAGCGA
Source organism: Paracoccaceae bacterium (assembly GCA_038921555.1). GTDB lineage: Bacteria > Pseudomonadota > Alphaproteobacteria > Rhodobacterales > Rhodobacteraceae > Stagnihabitans. Next base: position 9,333 of record JBCKXH010000023.1, on the reverse strand, counting down.
ACACCGCATAGTCCATCTCGCGATAGACCCAGTCGAACTGATCGCGCCACATCTGTTCGATATCGCGCGGATTCACAAAACCGTGACTGTTCGGCGCCTTCTTGATGAACATCATCGGCGGCAGATCGTCCACATACCAGTTGGCGCCGATCTCCACGAGGTCGATCTCCTTGCCATGCTTGAGCGGCACCATCCATTCTTCCGCCTTCTTGGAATAATCGATCTTGGTCCACGTATCGCCGACACGGGAATAGAAGGGCTGGAAGTCGCGGTAACCCTGGCTGTGGTCGTAGGTGAAGCCGTATTTCTTGAGCAGCGCCGCCGTTGATGCAGACATCTCCCACCATGGCGCAACATATCCGCGCGGAGACTTGCCGCTCAGCTTTTCGATCACCTCGACCGACTTGGCCAGCACCGCCTCTTCCTGGGTCGGCGTCATGGCGACCGGGTTTTCGTGCGAATAGCCATGCGCGCCGATCTCGTGACCTTCGTCGACGATTTGCTTGCACTGATCCGGAAAGGTCTCGATCGTATGGCCGGGGATGAAAAAGCTCGTGCGGAGATCGTATTTCTTGAACAGCCGCAGAAGCCGCGGCACGCCGACCTCCGTTGCAAAAATCCCCCTTTGAATATCCGATGGCGAATCCTCGCCGCCGTAAGAGCCAATCCAGCCGGCAACGGAATCGATATCCGTTCCGAACGCACAGAAAATCTCTTTTTTAGCCATTTGTCTTCCTCTCCCTATTGACGTTTTCGCGCCCGTTTACCGGCTTGGCTCCCCTACGCAGAGCCCCGAACAAGGAAATCCGGGCAAGATCATCGGACCTCCAAAGGGGCGCCGGAGGCACCTGACCGATTGGAAAGCCTATTTCTCAATTCGCCTGATCTACTCTAGCGACAACCGGTGATATGGGCAATTATTTTTTAGTCGCAGCATTTCAAGCCACTTACCAAAGTTTATGATAATAAAAGTATTATCAATCAATTTCAGCTTTCATATCAAACCGCGAAGACCGGATCGGACAGGCTGGCGATCACTGTCCGGCAAACTCCGACCCAACCGTGAAGAACCGTCCTGCGGAGGTGCCGCTGCCGGGGCATGAAATCCCCGGCGCAACGCTTGCAACCCGAGGCGCTTTGGGAACCGTCATACACAGATCGGCATGTGTTCAGCCGACCGCTCAACTTTCCTCGGGGCCGTGAGTTCCTTCCACTTTGAGAGGGCGCGGTTGACTGCCGGATAGGTTGGCCGTTTGACGAAGTTGCCCCGGCCCGGCCGCGGTTGGTTGCTGCCTTCTTCGCCCCACACGACATCGCCGCGGAAAATCGTATAGCGCGGCATCCCGGTCACTTTTTGGCCCTGAAAGACATTGTAGTCGATGATCGATTTCTGGGTCGCGGCGTCGATCCTCTTGGACATTTTTGGATCCCAGACCACGATGTCGGCGTCGGCCCCGGGTAGAATGGCGCCCTTCCGGGGATATATGTTCAGTATCTTTGCGATATTCGTCGATGTCACGGCGACGAACTCGTTCTCGGTAAGCCGACCGGTTTTCACGCCATGCGTCCACAAAAGCGAAAGCCGGTCTTCGAGGCCGCCGGTTCCGTTCGGGATCTTGGTGAAATCCTTCAACCCGAACTTCTTCTGCTCGCTGGTGAAAGCGCAGTGGTCGGTGGCCACCACCTGCAGCGAACCGGCCTGCAAACCGGCCCACAGACTGTCCTGGTGGGACTTGTCACGGAAGGGCGGCGACATCACGCGCTGCGCGGCATACAGCCAGTCCTTGTTCTGGTATTCGCTTTCATCCAGGAGCAGATGCTGCACAAGCGGTTCGCCGTAGACGCGCATGCCCTTCTGCCGGGCGCGCCGGATCGCCTCATGCGCCTGCTCGCAGGAAGTGTGCACGATGTAGACCGGGACGCCGGCCGCATCGGCGATCATGATCGCCCGGTTGGTCGCCTCGCCTTCCACCTCCGGAGGCCGCGAATAGGCGTGGGCTTCGGGACCGGAAAGGCCCTCGCTCAAGTATTTCTGCTGCAGGGACGCGATCACATCGCCGTTTTCCGCGTGGACAAGCGGCAACGCCCCCAGCTCTGCACAGCGCTGGAACGAGGCGAACATCTCGTCGTCGTTCACCATCAGAGCGCCCTTGTAGGCCATGAAATGCTTGAACGTGTTCACCCCGCGTTCGACCACGGTCTTCATGTCGTTGAACCGCTCTTCGTCCCAGCCGGTCACCGCCATGTGGAAGGAATAGTCGGAAGACGCCTGCCGGGCCGCCCGCTCTTGCCAGTTGTCGAAGGCCGTCAGCATTCCGCGCCCGTCGGGAATGATGAAGTCGACGACCATCGTCGTGCCGCCTGACAGGGCAGCGAATGTGCCGCTTTCCCAGGTTTCGGCGGTCGTGGTCCCCATGAACGGCATTTCCAGATGGGTATGGGGGTCGATCCCGCCCGGCATGATCATCGCGCCATCGGCGTCCACCACCTTGTCGCCCGAAAGATTGTCGCCGATGGCGGCAATCTTCTCGCCCTCGATCAGCACATCGGCCTTGTAGCTGCGGCCCGGCGTCACGGCGGCGGTATGGCGCCCCTGCGTTCGACGATGAGCCGGTAGGCGTCGGGTTCGCGGTGGCGGGCGAAATCGAAGATCGTCTCGCGGTAGCGCTTGCCCAGATCGAGATCGCAGATCGCCGTGATCACCTCGTCACTCAGCGTCGATGCCATTGCGACAATTTCTCCTGACGGCGCGATGATCACGCTCTGCCCGACCATGTCGGACCCTTCCTCGATGCCGCATTTTGCGGTGCCCACGACCCAGGTCGCGTTCTGATAGGCGCCCGCCTGCATCGACAGGTGATTGTGGAACTGTGTCAGGCTATCGATATCCGTATGTCCGGTGTGGTTGTAGGGCGTGTTGTAGCCGAGCATGACCATCTCAACGCCCTGCAGCCCCATGACACGGAAGGTCTCCGGCCAGCGGCGGTCGTTGCAGATGCACATGCCCATCACCCCATCGTAGGCACGCCATACGCCAAAGCCGAGATTTCCCGGTTCGAAATACCGCTTCTCCAGGTGCTGGTGGGTTCGGTTGGGTTGCGGTTCGGCATGGCCCGGCAGATGGACCTTGCGGTACTTTCCGACGATCTCCCCCTTGCGATCAACAAGGATCGAAGTGTTGAAGCGCCGCTTCTTGCCGTCTTCGATGACCAGTTCGGCATAGCCGAGGTAGAACCCGATCCCGAGCTTGTTGCTCGCTTCGAAAAGCGGGGCGGTCTGCGGTCCGGGCATCGCGGTCTCGTAGAAACTGTCGAGTTCGGCTTCGTCTTCGATCAGCCAGCGTGGAAAGAAGGTGGTGAGGCAAAGCTCCGCGAAGACGACCAGTTCCGCGCCGCGTGCCTTGGCCTCGCGCATCATCGCCAGTAACCGCAGGACCGTATCCTTGCGGGATTCAGAACGGGCGATGGGGCCCATCTGAGCTGCCGCCGTCTTCACGATGCGCGCCATGTGATTTCTCCCTCAGCTCTTCTGATCCGACGACCGTCACGCAGCGCGCGGTCCGGATCGCCAGCAATGTCAGCAGCCGGTCGCGACTGCGTCTTGTTCACTTCCTCGTCCATGTTGGCTCGAAGCAGTCCTGCAGCACGCGGTCGATTTCGAGACCGAGCCCCAGAAGGAAATCGTCGCGCCCCCGCAGCGCGGAAAACAGGATACTGGTCGGCAGATCGTTTTCGTCCCTGCCACTGGGTATCGCCAGACCGCAAAATCCAAGGAAGTTGCCGACCATGGTGTTTTTCAACAGGTTGAGATTGACCTGGTGAAACAGATCCATGTCGGCCTCCAGCGGGGCGATTTCCGGCGCGGTGATCGGCGTCGTCGGCATTGCGATCAGCGCATCGTCGAGCGATACCGCCAGCGAGGTCATGGTCTTCCTGCGCGTCTCCTGGATGCACAGAAGGTCGTTCGCCGACATGCGCCCGCCCTGCATGATGCGATGGACGACCCGCGGATCTATCTTGTTGCCATCCTTGCTTTCGATCAAAGCGTTGTATTCGTGATAGGATTCAGCAGCGGCAAGCGATCCGTGCGCAGCGGTAAGGGCGTTTGCCTCATCAATCTCGGGGATGCGGCGCCGTTCGATCCGCGCCCCCGCTTTCTCAAGCCGACGCAGGCAAAGTTCGAAGTTTTCCAGAACGGCGGGCGCGCATCCGTCGAGCACGAAGTTCTCGGGAACGACGATCTTCGCCGAAGAAAGCTCCTGGCGCCGCACGTCGGTAGAGACCGCCCCACGCAGCACCATGTCCATCAGCACGCAATCTGCCACCGAACGCCCCAGCGGCCCGATTGTGTCGAGCGTTCTCGACAAGGGCACCAAGCCCTCCTTATCGATGCGCCCCTCGCTCGTCTTGTAGCCGTATACCCCGTTCAGCGAAGCTGGAATGCGCACCGAACCGCCAGTGTCGGTCCCGACCGCGCAGGGAGCAAGACCGGCGGCGATGACCGCCCCGGACCCGGACGAAGACCCGCCCGGTGAGCGGTGAACCCTGGTGTCGTTCGGATTGACTGGTGTGCCGAAATGGGGATTGAGGCCGAGGCCGGAATAGGCGAACTCGGTCATGTTGAGCTTGCCGAGGCAGACCATGCCGGCCGAAGCCGCAAAGGCGACGCATTTGAGATCCTGGCGTTTCACTTCGGAATCGCGATAAAGCGACGAGGCGGCCGTCGTCCGCGAACCTGCCACATCGAAGAGGTCTTTCCACGCGACCGGAACGCCGTCCAAGGGTCCGAGCGGCCGCGCCCGCTTGTAGCGCTTCGCGGACTCCCTCGCTTCTGCTTTCGCACGATCGCCCGTTACCGTGATGAAGATGTTGCTGTTGGCTGATCGCTCGATGCGGTCGAGCAGGTATTCGGTCAGCGACAGCGGATCAGCCTCGCCGCTTCTGAATGCCAGACCGATTTCCGACGCTGTGCGAACGGCGACTTCTTCGATGCTTGTGACCATCGTGCGTCCTCACACTACGTCCGGCTCATTTCGACTGGCCGGATAAATCCTCTCCGGAACGGCGGAGTGGGAACTCCGCCGTTCGTTTCCGTTTGCCGGGGCGCCGACCGCAGGGCCCACCGGGACGTCATTCCCCGTAAGGCGATCCCTTGTCGCCGGTATCCACTTGCGCGAGCACGTGCACATCATCGGTGTTCCAGGTGACCGTGACTTCGTCGCCCGGTGTGACCGGTTCGGCGAAATAGGCGTGATCGGAAATATTCGCCACAAAGGCACCGGCGCCTTCGATGCTGACGCCGATCTTCACGAAATTGCCCTGGTACTCTGTCGCCACCACGATCCCGCCGATCATGTTGCTGGTTCCGGCGGGCCTGCTGCCGGCGCGGTGCACTTTGACCTTGTCGCGCCGGATCGATACCGAGACGGCCTCGCCGACCGATGCCCGGACCGGCCCGGCGGGCACTTCGAGAATGTCGCCCGAACTGGTCTTGATGAATGCGGAGTTCCGGTCCTTGCTGTCGAGCGTGCCGGTCAGAACGTTCTGGGCACCCATGAAGCGCGCCACGTAGGGCGTTCGCGGTTCGTTGAAGATTTCCCGCGCCGTGCCGACCTGCTCGATGATCCCGTTTTCCATCACCACAACCATGTCGGCAAGCGCGATCGCCTCCGGCTGGGTATGCGTGACATGCAAGAAGGTGATGCCCAGTTCCGACTGCAGGCTTCTCAGTTCTCCGCGCATCTGAAGGCGCAGGAATTCGTCCAGCGCCGATAGCGGTTCATCCAGAAGCAGCACCTTCGGGTTGGTGATCAATGCCCGCGCCAGAGCCACGCGCTGTTGCTGGCCGCCCGAAAGCTGGGCCGGCATTCGGTCGCGCAGATGGTCGAGCTGCACGCGCTCGAGCATCTCCTGCGCCCGCCTGCGGCGCTCGGCCTTGGCCACGGACCGCATCTTCAGGTAGAAAGCGACATTATCCAGAACGCTCAGGTGCGGAAACAGCGCATAGCTCTGGAACATCATCGCCGTGCCGCGATCGACTGGCGGGCGACCAACAACATTTTCGTCGCCGATGAATATCTCGCCGGATGTCGGCCTTTCATGCCCTGCGACCATCCTCAGGATCGTCGTCTTGCCGCAGCCCGAGGGGCCGATCATGCAGCAATAGGAGCCGTGCGGGATTGTCAGATTGACTTCCCTGACGGCCTGGGTCTCTCCGAAGTTCTTGGATATATTCATGAGCTTGATTTCGCCCGGCCCGCTTGCAAGGGCAGAACTCTTGGCGTTCTCGACAGGTGCATTCATGTTCAGGATCCAGCCCGTTTGCGTTGGATGAGATAAATGGAGCCCAACGCCAATCCGATGACGAGGAAGGAGATGCCGGTCGTCATTGCGCCAAGCGCGTAGAGCGATGGCGAGGTGACGTTTGTCGTCATGGTCCAGACCTCCAGGGGCAGCGTGTTTTTCGTGCCGATGGTCAGCCAGCTTCGCGGGAATTCGTCATAGGACAGCGTGAAGCCGAACAGCGCAACCGCGATCATGCCCGGGAACACGATGGGCACGACCACTTCCTTGACAGCCTGCCACTTGCTGGCACCGAGGTCGTGGGCGGCCTCTTCATAGGATGGGTCCAACCGGCCTAGAACCGCGAACATGATCAGAAGCCCAAACGGCAGCGTCCACGACAGATGCGCGCCGAGGCCCGTCGTGAACCAGTTCGCCGAGATACCAAGATACCTGGCCGTCACCAGAACCCCGATCGACAGCACGAGGCCCGGCACGATCAGGCTCGCGATTGCGATGTAGAAGACCACCGAGGAGCCAAAGAAACGGCGGCGGAAGCCGAAGCCCGCGGTCACCGAAATCAGCACCGTCAGCAGCATGACGATGATCGCCATCGGAAACGACCGGCTGAACGCTCCGGGCACGTCGCCGACCCTCGAGGGGTTGAACACCTCGCCGAACCACATCACTGAGGGATCCCGAAGCGGGAAGCTGAGCGACCCGTTCGGCCCCTGAAACGCCAGGACCAGGACGGAGATCATCGGCCCGTAAAGGAAGATGACGAAAACCGTGAAAAATGCGGCCAGCACGTAGAACGTCCAGGGCCTGCCGTCATGTGACATGATCGCTACCTCACCAATTCTTTGCGGACGTCGATCAGACGGAATATCCCGGTGGCGATCAGCATCACGACAACCAGGAGAATAACCGCATTCGCGGCGGCCCGCGGATAGTTCAGGAATTGCAGGTCATTGAAGATGCCGGAGGTCGCCGAGCCGGAAAGCCCGCCGCTCATGACCTTCACGACGGCAAAATCGCCCATCACCAGCGTCACGACGAACAGCGCGCCGAGTGCGATGCCGGTCTTGCTGAGCGGCAGAACCACGTTCCAGATCACGCCCCACCGGGTCGCGCCCGCGTCCAGCGCCGCCTCGAGCAGCGCCTTGTCGATCCGCGCCATCGAATTGAAGATCGGCACCAGCATGAAAAGCGTGAAGAGATGGACATAGGTCACCACCACCGAGAAATCGGAAAACAGGAGCCAGTCCAGCGGCTCGTCGATCGCGCCGATGCCCTGAAGGCCCTGATTTATAAGCCCCTCGCGGCCCAGCACGGGGCGCCACGAGATCATCCGGATGATGTTGGAGGTCCAGAAGGGCACCGTGCACAGCAGAAACAGGCCGATCGCAATCACCAGGCTGCGCACATGGAAGACCAGGAAATAGGACAGCCAGAATCCGAGGACCAGCGTGATCCCCAGAACGATCAGAGTGAACTTGATGGTCGACATGTAGAGCGCCCAGGTCGTCGGGTTGCTCAGCAGGTCGTAGTAGTTCTTGAAGGTGAAATCTGGCACGAGCCCCACAAGCATCTGGTATCGAAAGAAACTGACGATCACCACGAGCGCGACGGGTATCGCGAAAAATAGCACCAGCACCAAGGCCAGCGGTGCCACCTGCAACTGGGCAATAAAGGACTTCCGTTCGCTCATCTCGTTTCCAGATTCACCGGCATCGAAGGTTCGGGGGCCTCGAAGGTTCGGGGGCGGCGCGACCTGCGCCGCCCCCGGTTTCAGTTGCACCAGCGGTCAGGCCGCGTTGAACTCGTTCCACTTGGCAAACAGGAACTCGGCCTCATCCATGAGGTTGTTCCACACACCCACATTGCCAAAGCGCTCTTCGTAGGAGCCGCCATCGCGGACCTCGCCGGCGTCGTTGGTCTTTTCGCCGGTCGGGCTGGTGATGACATCGGTCGCGGCCAGACCGCCATAGAAGTAGCCGCGCTCGTTCTCGGTGAGGTTTGCCATGGCGCTTTCGGGGTTCCCGCTGTAGTAGCCCTGCTTGGCGATGAACCCGCCCACCCGGCCGTCATTGTACCAGTTGAGGTATTCGATCGCCGCATCGCGCTTGATGCCTTCCAGATGGCCCATCAGCGCCAAGCCGTTGCCCCATCCGCGATAGCCTTCCTTCAGCGGCTGGTAGACGCAGGGCTTGCCCTGTGCCTTCACCGCGGTCACCGCTGGCGACCACATCGACTGAATGACGACCTCGCCCGAGGCCATCAGGTTCACCGACTCGTCGAAGGTGTTCCAGAGCGCCCGCCAGTGACCGGCGCGCTTCAGTTCGATCAGCTTGCCGATGGTTGCGGTCAACTCCTCCTGCGACGGGTTGCCCTTGTCGCCGTAAGTCACTTCGCCAGCCGCTTCGAGCGCCATGATCGCGTCCATGATCCCGATCGTGGGGATGTTCTGGATTGCGGCCTTGCCCGTGAAGTCCGAAGACAACAGATCGCTCCAAGACGTGATTGCGCGCCCGACGAGGTCGGGCCGGATGCCAAGCGTATCGGCGTTGTAGACGCCCGGCACGAAGTTCACGAAATCCGTCGGAGCGCTGGAAAAGCCGTTGGCGTCCTTGGAGTCACGGTAGATGAACTCGAACGGCGAATCCCCCGAACGGGACACTTCCTTCCCGGCAAAGACCCCCTGGGTATAGAGCGGGGTGAGCTTGTCCCAGTTGCGGATCTCCGAGATCGCGATCCCCTGGAGAGCGCCTTGTGGCACCGCCAACTTCGACTGCCAGATCTCGATGTCGGCAACATCGATCGCGCCGGGGTCGTTGAACATGCGGTTCGTCATGCCGGCATGATCGACCACCGACATCGTCACTTCGAAACCCAGGTCCTCGGTCGCCATCTTGGCGATGTCGGAAAGCGTCGAATAGGACATGCCGGTATGGTTGAGCTTCACATCCTTCAGGGTCTGCGCCCAAATCATGGGGGCACTTGCAATGAAGGCCGAGCCAGCGACGGCGGCACCGCCTGCGAGGACCGACCG
>JBCKXH010000022.1:0-24961 GCA_038921555.1 Paracoccaceae bacterium | reverse complement strand
ATCGCCTGATGCAGCCCTTCGGACAACCGCCGCCCGCGCATCATGCGGCCGGTGAATTCGTCGATCAGCATGACCTCGCCGTCCTTGACGATGTATTGCTGGTCACGGCGAAACAGCTTGTGCGCCCGCAGCGCCTGGGTGACGTGGTGGACCAGTGTGGTGCTTTCGGGATCATACAGCGACTGGCCATCCGGCAGCAGACCTGCCGCCGAAAGGCGCTGTTCGATGAAGTCGTTGCCCTCATCGGTATAGGTCGCGTTGCGGGTCTTTTCGTCCAGCTTGAAATGCGCCTCGGTCAGGTCGGGGATCAGCGCGTCAACCTTCTGGTACAGCTCGCTGCGGTCCTGCGACGGGCCCGAGATGATCAGCGGCGTGCGCGCCTCATCAATCAGAATCGAGTCGACCTCATCCACGATGGCAAAGTTGTGCCCGCGCTGCGCCATCTCTTCGATCGAGGATTTCATGTTGTCGCGCAGATAGTCGAAGCCCAGCTCGTTGTTGGTGGCATGGGTGATGTCGGCCCGGTAAGCCGCGCGCTTTTCGGCCTCGGGCTGGTATGGATAGACCACCCCCACAGTCAGCCCCAGCGCGGAATAGACCTTGCCCATCCATGCCGCATCCCGCTTGGCAAGATAGTCGTTGACGGTAACGATATGCACGCCGCGGCCAGTCAGCGCGTTCAGATAGGCCGGCAGCGTCGCGGTCAGCGTCTTGCCCTCTCCGGTCCGCATTTCCGCGATATTGCCACGGTGCAGGAAAATCCCGCCCATCAGCTGCACGTCGAAAATCCGCAACCCCAGCGCCCGCCTGGCCGCTTCACGGCAGTTGGCAAAGGCTTCCGGCAGCACTTCGTCCAGGCTTTCACCGCCCTCCTGCACACGCTTTTGCAGCTCTGCCGTCTTGGCCAGAATCCCCTCATCGCTCAGCGCCGCGAATAGCGGCTCCAGCGCATTGATCTGTCCCACCAGCGGACGCACCGCCTTGACCATACGGTCATTGGATGTGCCAAAGACCCTTCGTGCAAGCGAACCAAGACCCAGCATATTTTCTCCGCCTGGCCAAAACCCATCTGACAGGCAATCCTGACAGAATCGTGTGAGGCTTGGACTTGCCCGCTCTCGCTCGCTTCCTTAGAAGGGCGTCAAAGCCTGCCAACCCATCGCACGCGACCTTTCGCGATTTAAGGGTTGACCGGGGCATAGTCAACGCCGCCAAAGCTCGCGGCATGATCAGGAGTGTGTGAGTTGAACAGGTTTTTCAGGTTCTGCGTGGCATTTGCCCTGTTCGCCCTGCTGGCAGCCCCCGCCAGTGCCGAAGACCCCAGTGCTGAGGGCCCCGGCGCCGACACTGTTCTGGCCACGGTCGGTGGCGTCGCCATCACCCTCGGTGATGTCATCGTGACGCGCGACGGCCTGCCCGATCAATACAAATCCCTGCCTGATGATGTGCTGTTCAAAGGCATCCTTGATCAGTTGATCCAGCAAGAGGCGCTGATGCAATCGCTGGGCAAAAGGCTGACCAGGAAGGACATGCTCGCCCTTGCCGACCAGCGCCGCAACTATCTGTCGAAGGTCGCCCTTGAAGTCGGTACTGCCAATGCGGCGACCGAAGAGGCGATCCAGGCGGCCTATGAGCTCATGTTCCAAGAGGCGGCACCCAGGGTCGAATACCGCGTCTCGCACATCCTGGTGGACAGCGAAGACAAGGCCAAACAGCTTGTGGCCGACATTCGCGGCGGTGCCGTCTTTGCCGAGGTGGCCAAGGCCAATTCCTCGGACGGCTCCGCCGCTTCGGGTGGCGATCTGGGCTGGTTCGGCCTCGGTGCCATGGTCAAGCCGTTCGAGGATGCCGTGGTTGCCGCCAAAGTGGCCGAGGTGACCGGCCCGATCCAAACCGATTTCGGCTGGCACCTGATTCTGGTGACCGAGATCCGCAAAGCCGCAGCCCCGGCCGAAATCCATGACGAAATCGGTGCCGAATTGCAAAAAGCGGCGATTGCCGACTTCATCAAATCCGTGACCGACAAGGCTAAAATCAGCCGCACCGAGATCGAGGTTGACCCGGCGCTGATCCGTGACCTAACTCTGCTCGACAACTGAGCCAAAAGGGGGCGGGGTCATGGGTAAAACCGACTGGAAGGCTAGAGCAAAGGCGCTGAAAAGGCAACTCAAACTCCTGCGTGGCTCGGCTGCAGCCGCCAAGCCCGCGCAAAAGCCCAAGCCGGTCTCGCCGCTTGCCCCGGCGGTCTTTCCCGACCTGCCGCGCATCGCCGGAGTTCAATTCGCCGCCTGCGCGGCCGGCGTGCGCTACCAGAACCGCAAGGACGTCATGCTGATCCGTCTGGCCCCCGGCACGACCATGGCCGCAGCCTTCACCCGCTCGACCACAAGGTCGGCCTCAGTGCGCGACGGGCAGGCCAAACTGGCCATGAAAGTGCCCGAGAACGCCGGTGCTGCCATCATCGTGAACTCGGGCAATGCCAACGCCTTTACCGGCAGGCTGGGCGAACAATCGGTCGCCGCCGTCAACCGGGCCACAGCCGAGGCGCTGGGCATCCCCCTATCGCGGATCTTCTCCTCCTCGACCGGCGTGATTGGCGAACCCCTGCCGCATGATCGCATCGTAGCCGCCCTGCCGGCGCTGGTGGCCGGGCTTGACGAAGGTGCCATCCAAATCGCCGCGCAGGCCATGATGACCACCGACACCTTCGCCAAAGGTGCCAGTGCGACTATGCAGGGTCAGGGCGGCCCGATCCACATCGCAGGCATCGCCAAAGGCTCAGGCATGATCCAGCCGGATATGGCCACCATGCTGGTCTATATCTTCACCGACGCCAAGATCACCGCCACCGCCCTCCAACGCATCCTGTCACGCAATCTCGCTGTGACCTTCAACTCGATCACCGTTGACAGCGACACCTCGACCTCCGACACCTTGCTGGTCGCCGCCACCGGCCATTCCGCCGCAGCACCGCCCAAAGGCCCGGTTCTGAAGGCGTTTGAGGCCGCAATGACCGCCGTGATGCGCGACCTTGCCCACCTCATCGTCCGTGACGGCGAAGGTGCCACCAAGTTCGTCGAGGTCCGGGTGACCGGTGCCGCCACTGACAGCGACGCCGCCAAGGTCGCCTTCGCCGTGGCCAATTCCCCCCTGGTCAAAACCGCCGTCGCCGGACAAGACCCGAACTGGGGCCGCATCGTCGCCGCCATCGGCAAGTCAGGGGCCGAGGCCGACCGCGACCTCCTGACCATCCGCTTTGGCGACATCGTGGTTGCCCGCAACGGCTGGCGCGACCCCAAATACAACGAAGACGACGGCGCAAAATACATGCAGCAACCCGAACTGGTGATCGGCGTGGACATGGGCCTTGGCAAAGCCAAACGCTCGGTCTTCACCTGCGACCTGACCGCCCGCTACGTTGAGATCAACGCCGACTACCGCTCCTGATCCGCATTCATCTCGGCAAAAATACTCCACCGGGGGTCCGGGGGGTGTGAAACCCCCCGGTCTTTCTTTGCCAAAGGCATCCCATGTGATAACCCTGCTCGTCGTTGCCGTAGCCCTGATCGACCCCGAAGGCCGCGTCCTCTTGGCCCAACGCCCTGCAGGCAAATCCCTCGCCGGCCTGTGGGAATTTCCCGGCGGCAAGGTTGAGCCCTTTGAGACCCCCGAACAGGCCCTGATCCGCGAGTTGAAAGAAGAGATCGGCATTGACACCTGGTCCTCTTGCCTCGCACCCTTGGCCTTTGCCAGCCACAGTTACGAAACCTTTCACCTCCTGATGCCGCTTTTCGCCTGCCGCCGCTGGACCGGCATCCCCACCCCGCGCGAAGGCCAGACCCTCGCCTGGGTCCGCCCAGAAAAACTCAAAGACTACCCGATGCCCGCCGCCGACCTGCCGCTGATTCCGATCCTGCGCGACTGGCTGTAAAAACCATGCTTCTGAAAAACATTGTATTTCAACGCCTTGGTTACCCACTCACGCGTGAGAGCCCCCAAATGAACAGGCCGGGCAACTTGCCCGACCTTGTCCAAAATTTCCCGCAGGTCACGCCAGGCGGCGCTGAATTTCTTCCCGCTCGAAAATCTCGATGACATCGTCCTTGCGAACGTCCTCGTATCTTTCAAACGCCATGCCGCATTCCTGGCCCGAGATCACTTCCTTGACCTCATCCTTGAAGCGCTTCAGCGTTTTCAACGTGCCTTCATGAATCACCACACTATCCCGCAGCAAGCGCACCCCAGCCGACCGCCGAGCGATCCCTTCGGTGACCAGACACCCCGCCACCATGCCGACGCCCGAGACTTTGAAGACCTCCAGTATCTTGGCATAGCCGATGAAGGTTTCGCGCACCTCGGCCTTCAGCAGGCCCGAAGCCGCCGCCTTGATGTCATCCACCAGATCATAGATGACCGAGTAATAGCGGATCTCGACACCCTTCTGCGCCGCCGAGGCGCGGGCCGTCGCATTGGCCCGCACGTTGAACCCGATGATCGGCGCACCCGAAGCTTCGGCCAGACCGACATCGGTATCAGTGATCGCACCGACGCCGTAACTCAGGACACGGACGCGAACCTCATCATTGCCGATCTTCTCCAGCGCCTGCACGATAGCTTCGGACGAGCCTTGCACATCGGCCTTCACCACCACCGGCAATTCAGCCACCGCCCGGTCCGCCTTGGCCTTGGCCATCAGCTGTTCCAGCGTGGTCGCGGCACCCACGGCGGCGCGCTTGTCCTTGGCGGTCTTTTCGCGGTAGGCGGCGATTTCCCGCGCCTGCGCTTCGGTTTCCACCACGTTCAGCGTGTCGCCAGCCTGCGGCGTGCCCGACAGGCCCAGCACTTCGACCGGCACCGACGGCCCGGCCTCGGTCACCGTCTCGCCCTTGTCGTTGATCAGGGCGCGAACCTTACCCCATTGCTGGCCGACGACAAAGATGTCGCCCTTGCGCAGCGTGCCGTTGCGGACCAGCACGGTCGCAATCGGACCCCGGCCCACGTCCAGCTTGGCCTCGATCACGGCACCCTGCGCCGCCCGGTTCGGGTTGGCGCGCAGTTCCAGAATTTCCGCCTGCAAGGCAATGGCTTCCAACAGCTTGTCGAGGCCCTTGCCGGTCTTGGCCGAAACCTCGACATCCTGCACGTCGCCTGACATCGCCTCGACCACGACGCTGTGTTGCAACAACTCGGTCCGCACCTTGTTCGGGTCGGCCTCGTATTTGTCGATCTTGTTGATCGCCACGATCATCGGCACCTTCGCCGCCTTGGCATGGGCAATCGCTTCAATGGTCTGCGGCATAACGGCGTCATCCGCCGCCACCACCAGCACGATGATATCCGTCACCTGCGCCCCGCGCGCCCGCATCGAGGTAAAGGCGGCATGGCCGGGCGTATCCAGAAAGGTCAGAACCGCGCCATTGTCGGTCCTCACCTGATAGGCGCCGATGTGCTGGGTGATCCCGCCCGCTTCGCCCGCCACGACATTGGCGTGACGGATGGCATCCAGCAGCGAGGTCTTGCCGTGGTCAACATGACCCATGATCGTGACGATCGGCGGCCTGGTGACCAGATTTTCGCTGACATCGACCAGTGTATCAATGACCTGCTCAACGTCGGCGTCCGAGACGCGAACGGCGCGGTGGCCAAACTCCTCGATCACCAGTTCGGCGGTGTCGGCGTCGATGGCCTGGTTCAGCGTGACCATCATGCCCAATTTCATCAGGCTTTTGACCACATCGCCAGCGCGTTCCGCCATCCGGTTGGCCAATTCGCTGATGACAATGGTTTCGGGCAGCTGCACGTCGCGCACCTGCTTTTCCGGCTTCATGCCCAGACCCAACGCCTTGGCGCGGGCCTTTTCCTGCTTGCGCTTCATCGCGGCCAAAGAGCGGGTCCGTACACCTTCGCCGGCCAATGCGTCGTTCAGCGTCAGCTTGCCGGCCCGGCGCGCCTCATCCGGCTTGGCCTTGGCGTTGGCGGCGCGCTCGCGGTCATCGCGTTCACGGTCGGTCTTGCGCGGGCTCAGGCCCGGCTTGGCGCTGGCCGGACCGCGCGCGTCCGCTACCGTCGCAGTGGCGGCGGGCCGGTGCGCCGCCGAGCGTGGCACCGTTGACGGCGCTGCCGCTGCCTTCTTGGCATCCTCTTCGCGCTGCTGCCTGATCTCGGCTTCCTTGCGGGCGCGAACTTCTTCAGCGGCCTTGGCCATGACGCGGGCCACGGCCTCGCGCTCTTCGCGATCCTTGGCGTCGATCTCTTCGCGCCTGCGGGCGCGGTCCTCTTCGCGGGCGCGGTCTTCCTCGTCGCGGCGGGCCTTGTCCACGACTTCACTGGCCTTGAAGGCACGCAGTGCCGCCAGACGGCGCTCCATCTCGGCGTCCGAAATCCCGGCAGGGCGCTTGGAGCGGTCGCCCAGATGGGGCGCAGACGTTATCGCGGCAGCCGTGCCCGGGGCACCGGGCTTGCCCGGCACCAATACGCGCCTGACGCGCTTGGTCTCGACCAGCACGCTTTTCGTCCGTCCGTGCGAGAAGCTTTGCTTCACCTGACCGGAACGGGGTGCGCTGCCACCCTGGCCGAGGGGTTTCTTGCCGTCAGTATCGTTCATGCGTCCTACGTATCCTTCAAGGCGGCCTCGCCGCCATCTTGCCGGACAGGTTGCCCGCGCAACCCCTCCAGCCTTGCCGCTTCCTCTACAACTCGCGTCGTGAGTCCACCAGCCGCAAGCGCGGCGTGTATCGCACGTTCGCGACCGAAAGCCAAACCCAATTCCCCAGCGGTCAAACAGCCAATATATCTGCCATTTTCCGCCGGAATTCGCAACTTGGTCTTGCCACGTTCCGACCCGTCAGAGGACTGGAGCAGCACCACCGCCTTGCCGTTTTGCAACCAGTCCTTGACCTTCTCATACCCCATCACTGCCGAGTTCGCCTTGCGGGTCAACGAAATCATCTCGATCACCCGCCGCAACACAAACGCCTCGACCTGATCCGCCAGATCGGCGGGCACCGTGACGGGCTGCTTGGCGGCGCGGGCAAACAGGCCCTTCTTCGCCGCCTTCTCGATCATCGCGCGGTCGGCGGTCAGGTAAAACCCGCGACCCGGCAGTTTGTTCATCACATCGGCCACGACCTGACTCTCAGGCCCCAGACAAAAGCGGATCAGACCCGCCTTCGGCTGGACCTCCCCCGACACGATGCATTTGCGTTCCGGGTCGTCTTTGATGTTGATACGGCCACCGCGTGTCACGGTATGAACCCGAGGTCTGAAATCAGACCTCGGCCTCCTGTTCTTCAGCGGGTTTTTCCAACTCGGTCGGATCGACCCAGCCCAGCATGACCCGCGCCGTCATGACCAGGGTCTGCGCCTCTTCCAGCGACATCTCGAACTTTTCGAGCACCCCTTCATCCTTGTGACGCGCGCCTTTGACCGTAGTCCAGCCGCCCGCCAGTTCCCAGTCGGCACAGGTGGCAAAGTCTTCCAGCGTCTTGATGCCGTCCTCGGCCAGCGCCTCGATCATCTGCGGTGTCAGGCCCTCGAACTCGATCAGGCTGTCCTCGACACCCATGGCGCGGGCGTTTGCTAAGGCCTTGGTATTGGCCGCCTCAAGGTAGTCACGCGCCCTTGCCTGCAACTCGCCAGCCGTCGCCTCGTCAAAGCCGTCGATGGACAACAATTCCTCGGTCTCGACATAGGCCACTTCTTCCAGATTGGTGAAGCCTTCCGACACCAAGAGCTGCGCCATCATCTCGTCGATATCCAGCGTGTCGATAAACAGCTTGGTGCGTTCGGCGAACTCAGCCTGACGACGGGCAGATTCGTCGGATTCCGTCATGATATCAATGTCCAAACCGGTCAGCTGGCTGGCCAGACGCACGTTTTGTCCGCGTCGGCCGATGGCCAGCGACAGTTGCTCGTCGGGCACCACTACGATGATCTTGCCGTTCTCTTCGTCGATCACGACCTTGGAGACTTCGGCCGGTTGCAGCGCGTTCACCAGGAAGGTCGCCTGATCCTGGTTCCACGGAATGATGTCGATCTTCTCGCCCTGCAACTCGTTCACCACGGCCTGCACGCGCGAGCCACGCATACCGACGCAGGCGCCGACCGGGTCGATCGAGTTGTCATAGGAAATCACGGCGATCTTGGCGCGGCTGCCGGGGTCACGGGCCACCGCCTTGATCTCGATGATGCCGTCATAAATCTCGGGCACTTCCATCTTGAACAGCTCGGCCATGAACTGCGGGTCGGTGCGGCTGAGGAACACCTGCGGACCGCGCGCCTCGCGGCGCACGTCCTTGATATAGGCGCGGATGCGGTCATTCGGACGATAGGATTCGCGGCCGATCTTTTCGTTGCGGCGCAGAATGGCCTCACCGCGACCGATATCGACGATGATATTGCCGTATTCCTCGCGCTTGACCTGACCGTTGATGATGGTGCCCTTGCGGTCCTTGAATTCTTCATACTGACGGTCACGCTCGGCCTCGCGAACCTTTTGCAGGATGACCTGCTTGGCGGATTGCGCGGCAATCCGGCCCAGATCGACCGGCGGCACTTCGTCGATGATCTCGTCACCGACCTTGGGGTCTTCCAGATGGCTGGCCGCCTGTTTGACGGTGAGTTGAGCATGGCGATTTTCGACCGCGTCATCTTCAACCACGGTGCGGACCCGGGCAAAGGTGGCGCGACCGGTCTTGCGGTCGATGTTCACCCTGATGTCCATCTCGGCACCGTAGCGCGACTTGGCGGCGCGGGCCAGGCTGTCTTCCATCGCCTGGATCACCAGATCCGGGTCGATCATCTTTTCGCGGGCAACCGCTTCGGCGGTTTGCAGCAGTTCAAGCTGGTTGGCAGAGGTGATCGCCATTGGAAACTCCCGGCTTAGTGTTTGGTTGTGTCGGTGTCTTTTGATTCGGTGCTCATTGATTCGGCGGCGTTATCGTCGTCGCCCTCCGAGGTGTGGATTTCGTCAAATAGTGATTCGTCGATGACGCCCGAGGCTTTCCGTTGGCGCAGCATTTCGGTGATCAGTTCATCGGTCAGGATCAACTTGGCGTCGGCCAGCCAGTCAAACTGCAAGCCGATGGTCACCGGCTCACCGGCCTCTTCGATGGTGATCAGCACTTCCTCATTCTCGACCCCGGACAGGGTGCCTTTGAAGCGGCGGCGGCCGTCGACCAGTTCGGTGGTCTCGATCCGCGCTTCCCAACCCTTCCACATCTCAAAATCCTTCAGCCGGGTCAGCGGACGGTCGATGCCGGGCGAGGACACCTCAAGGATGTAATTCTCCTCGACCGGGTCCTCGACATCCAGCACGGCCGAAACCGCCGTGGAAATCTCGCCACAGTCATCGACTTCGATGCCGCCACCCGGCTTGTCGGCCATGATCTGCAAGGTGCGGGTGTTGCCGCCCATCAGGCGGATGCGGACAAGTTCGAACCCCATGCCATCGATGACAGGGGTGACGATATCCGCAAGGCGGCGATCCATGGCGGTCTTGGCAATCAGGTCGGACATTCGGTCCCTCTAAACAAAAAGCGGACCCACAGGCCCGCCGTGACGCTCGGTAGCTTCGGGTGTGGACCCCGAAACCGCTGTTGAGGGGGGTATAGGCCGCGCTTCAGGGTTGTTCAAGCGATTTCGGTGCAGGGTGGGTCTTCAGCGTGACAACCCGGACGCCGACCCCGCACCAAGAACCAAATTCCTTCGAAGGAATTTGCAAACGAAATTTCACCCCCGCAACCCATCCATCACCGCCACCAAGGCCTGCGAAATCCCTGGCTCGCTCAACGCATGTCCGGCCAGCGGGATCAGCCGCAACTCGGCCTTCTCCCAGCCTTGGGCCAGCTTCCACGCCGAAATCGGCGGGCAGATCATGTCAAGGCGACCCTGCACGATATGGGCCGGAATATGGGCAATCAGGTGCTTTTCCCGCAATATCCAGCCGTCACATTCCAGAAAACCGGCGTTCTGAAAGTAGTGAGTCTCCAGCCTCGCAAAAGCGCGGGAGTAATCCGTTGGCCCCTCGCCCATGAACCCGTCATGCGACACCGAGGCCAGCGCGTTTTCCCAGTTCGACCAGATCCGCCCCAACCGCATTTCCTCGGCCAGATTGCCGGAAAACAGCCGTCGGTGATAGGCGGCGATCAGATTGCCGCGCTCATCCTCGGGGATCGGCGCCACGAAGTTGCGCCACGGATCAGGAAAGAACGCCGCAGCACCACCACCATAGAACCAGTCCAGCTCGGCCCTGGTCATCAGGAACACCCCGCGCAGGACAAGCTGGGCCACCCGGTCGGGATGGGTGATGGCATAGACCAGCGCCAGCGTCGCCCCCCAGGAGCCGCCAAACAGGATGAAGCGTTCGACCGCCAGAACGGTGCGGATCCGCTCGATGTCAGCCACCAGATCCTGGGTGGTGTTGTCCTCGACCGCGGCATGGGGCTTTGAGCGCCCGCAGCCGCGTTGATCGAACAGCACGGCGCGGAAAACTGCGGGGTCGAAATACCGGCGCATCGCCGGGCTGCACCCACCGCCAGGCCCGCCATGCAGCACCAGAACCGGCACGCCCTTGGGGTTGCCGCATTGCTCGACATAGACCCTATGGCCTTGCCCGACCTCCAGCATCCGCTGATCGAATGGCTCGATCGGCGGGTAAAGATAGTCGGAGCCACGTTTTTGACCTGATCTGTGATCCATTTACCCTGTATAACGCGGTAAAGATTGACCGATACTGAAATCGAAGGACGCTGGCCATGCAGAGCACGATCGACCCCGCCGAGGTCGCGAAATTCGAGGCTATGGCGGCAGAATATTGGGACCCGGACGGCAAGTTCCGCCCGCTGCATCTGATGAATCCCTGTCGGCTTGACTATATCAACACCCAGATCGCCGCCGAATACGGGCGGGAGCTTCGAACGTCTAAGCCATTCAAGGGCTTGCGGATTCTGGATATCGGCTGCGGCGGTGGCCTGCTGTCCGAACCGATGGCGCGGCTGGGGGCCATAGTGGTCGGTGCCGATGCGGCCCCGGGCAATATTCCGGTGGCGCAGCTTCATGCCGCGGCGCAGGGGCTGGAGATCGACTATCGCCACACCAGTGCCGAGGATCTTGCCGCTGCGGGCGAGCAGTTCGATGTCGTTCTGAACATGGAAGTGGTTGAGCATGTACCCGACCCGCAAGCCTATCTGACGGCGTGCCGGAGCCTGTTGAAGCCGGGTGGAATGATGATCTGCTCGACCCTGAACCGCAACGCCAAAAGTTTTGTCATGGCGATTGTAGGGGCCGAGTGGGTGATGCGCTGGCTGCCCAAGGGCACCCATGACTGGGCGAAGTTCATCACGCCGGATGAATTGCAGGCCTTGCTCGAAACGGCCGGCCTGACGCCGGTGGACCGCAAAGGCATGGTGTTCAACCCGCTATCCTGGTCGTGGTCGCTGTCGGCGCGTGATTTGTCGGTGAATTACGTCACGACCAGCGTGCGGCCAGCTAACTTTTGAAAATCATTAGGTTTTTTCTTGGTTAACCAAAGATTGCCAACCTACAACCCGTCTACATCACCTCTACAATCCAGCCATAGGAAAATCGCCCCCTTGTGATGACCGGGGCGTTAACCATTTGCCGCGAATCAGGTCACGGACTGATCTGGTCGATCCGCGCCAGTTCGGCCTCGGTGAAGCCCAGGTTGCGGATCGCGCCCACGCAATCGCTGACCTGTTCGGCTTTGCTAGCCCCGATCAGCGCCGAGGTGATGGCGCCGCCGCGCAGCACCCAAGCCAGCGCCATCTGCGCCAGGGTCTGGCCGCGCGCCTCGGCCACCTCAATCAGCGCATGGACCTTGGCGATGGTCGCCTCGGATATCACCGCGGGGTTCAGGCTTTTGCCCTGCGCGGCGCGGCTGCCCGCCGGAATGCCGCGCAGGTATTTACTGGTCAACACGCCCTGCGCCAGCGGCAGAAAGCCGATTGAGCCCACGCCAAGGTCTTTCAGCGTAGCCTTCAGACCGTCGCGTTCAACCCAGCGGTCCATGATGTTGTAGCTCGGTTGGTTAATCACCATCGGCGTGCCAAGGTCCTTCAGGATCGCCGCTGCTGCCCTAGTCTGTGCGGAATCATAGCTTGAGACCCCGACATAAAGCGCGCGACCCGAGCGGACGATGTAATCCAGCGCGCCCATCGTCTCTGCCAAGGGTGTGTCGGGGTCGAAGCGGTGCGAGTAGAAGATGTCGAAATAGGCCAGACCGCTGCGCTTCAGGCTTTGGTCGCAGGACGCCACCAGATGTTTGCGGCTGCCCCATTCGCCGTAAGGACCGTTCCACATGTTATAACCGGCCTTGGACGAGATGATCAGCTCATCGCGGAAATCGCGAAAGTCGGTCCGCATGATCTCGCCAAAGGCCTCTTCGGCCGAACCGGGCGGCGGGCCGTAATTGTTGGCGATGTCGAAATGGGTGATGCCATGATCGAAGGCGGTCTGGCAGATGGCGCGCTTGGTCTCATGCGGCGTGTCATGGCCGAAATTGTGCCACAGGCCCAGCGAGATGGCAGGCAGTTTCAGCCCAGAGGTGCCGCAGCGGTGGTAGGCCATGCTGTCATAGCGGGTCTCGGCGGGGTGATAGGTCATCGGGCTTTCCTTCTTGCACGGCTTTCCGGCCTTGTTGCACGGCTTTCCGGTCAGAACGGACATTTCCACTTCGGCGCGCCAGATTCCAGTGCCTTCGCTAATCCGCCTTAGGGCGACGCGCGACATTCCTGGGCGGTTCCGGGCCCTTTATGGCTGAGTGGCGGATAGTTCAAAGACCTGCATGAATCGGAGCGTCATGGCGCGATATCGACCCCTGACCTTGTTGACCGCCGCGACCCTTGCCCTGTGCTTGACCGGGTTCCGCAGCCCTGCACTGGACCTGCTGGAATTCAGCGTGACCGGCGGCGGCATGGGGAAGATTGCCAGAAAGGCGAAAAAGGCGACGCCAGCGGAAATCAGGTCAAGCTCGGCCTGTTCGGTGCGGCGGTAAAGCCGCAAGGCCGCTGCAACCAGATTGGGGGGAAGGGACAGCCATCTCACACGCGAAATCCGAAGCTCAAGGCAGAAACAGCTTCACGCGCGCCAAAGCGCGCCTGAAGGACAACCAATCGTCCAACGAGAGGTCAGTTGCGAGCCGTCGTGGAGCAGGAAGTAACGCACGTACCGGGAAGAACAAGAATACCCAGCGCGCCCAGAACGAAGCCGCTGGTGCCGAGGCCACCTGCGATCACGATGCCAGGCGCAGTGCCACCACCAGCGGCCCGGGATGGAATATGAATGTTGGGAAACTCTAATTTGCCCGGCTCTTTTGCGAAGGCCGAGGTTGCGGCGAGGGAAAGGGCGAGCGCAATTGCGGTCTTTTTCATAGTCATACCTCCAAAACAGGTGTGATATCCATGCTTCTAACACGGTACCCTGTCGAAAATAAACCACAAATCCGGAGACTGGTCAATAACCTTTTGCAGGAACTCCGGCCCGGGCGGACCACAGGGCAAGCAGGGTTGAAAACAGCGTCGCCCAGCAGAAATCAGGTCAAGCTCGGCCTGCTCGGTGCGGCGATACAACCGCAGGGCTGCCGCAACCAAATTGGGGGAAGTGGCAGCCACTTCACACCATAGTCCCGTTCAGGAATTCAAACAACACCAGGCGCACCAAAGCGCGCCCGAATCATGCGGCCTCAATTCCAAGCCGCTCTGAAAAATCAGTTCGGGGTGGTCGTCGCCGCGATTGGATCGCCGCCGCCGCCGCCGCCGAAGACGCCGGCAACGAGCAGGAGACCCAAGGCACCCAAGATGATGCCACCAGCACCAATTCCACCTGCGATCACGATGCCGGGCGTAACGCCAACACCAACACCAACACCGCCGGCACCGCCTGCACCGCCTGCACCAGCACCGCCTGCACCAGCACCGCCTGCACCAGCACCGCCGGAACCAGCACCGCCGGCACCAACACCAGGAACGCAGTCCGATTCATCAGTAGATGTGTCCTCGGGGCAGTCCGTTTCAACAGTAACTGTGGGCACGGTGGCAGTGTGTGCGAAGGCCGAGGTTGCTGCGAGGGAGAGGGCGAGCGCAATTGCGATCTTTTTCATGGTCAGAACTCCAAAACAGGGGTTGATATCCATGCTGCTAACACGGAGCCTTGTTGGAAGTAAGCCGCAAATCCGCGGACTAGTCAATAACCCTTTGCAGAATCAGATTGTCTGCTCCCAGGGAGATCATCTGGTGCGATTGTCGCACATTTTGGTCGCTATCAAACCAATACTGGTTGACAAAACCACCCGACGGGCCAGTGCAGGATTCAGAAACTTTGCGTGTTGTGAAGGACTTGCCCATGACAGTGATCGATTCGGACCCGGTTGCAGCAAGGGCGCAGTTGAAGTCGTATGTCACCAACTGGTCAGCCCCATCAAGGTAGAAATAGCGCCGAACGGTCGCGCCATGAGCGGCGGAAATCTGCTCAACACCGGGCCCGGAGGATGACATCAAATCCTTGCCAAATCCACGGCTTGCCACCAGCATGCCCAGGCGCAGCGAAATCGTCTCGTAACGCTCGCTCGCCCAGGTTTGGACATCGCCGTTCTGGCCGTAAGGTGCCATCAGGGCGGCATATTTCAGCTTGGGGTGAGCAACCAGATAAATCGGCTGGCCGTCCTCTTGCAGCACGGCGCGCAAGCCTTGGGCGGCCGCCGGGTCCATCGTGGCAATGGCTGAGCCGCCACGGTCGCCGCTTTTGAGGCGCGACGAAAAGATTTTGAACTGGTATTGCAGGTTTTTGGCGTCAGGATCGCTGCCGCAGCCTGCCAGCAGCAGCGCGGCCAGCAGCGCCAATCCCGATAATGCACGCCGGGAGGTCATTTCCAGAACCTCCCCCATTGCGCGTCAAATCCGGCCTCATCATAGCCCCGCAGCCTATTGGCCAGCCGATCATTGACGGCTACCCGCGCGCCGCCATCACGGCCAAGCGGGCGCAGGACGAAGGTGCGGCCTGCCCGCGTCGGCTGTCCGACAAGCCAGGTCAGCGGTATTCGCATCCGAATGCCCTTGTCGAAAGAGCCCTCGCCATACTCCGCGAACGAAAGGTTGGTAAAGGTCGCAAAGGCACCGACCTGCCAACCGTTCTTGAAGGTCCGCATCACGGTCACCGTGCCACCCAGATCGCCCGCCAGATAGCGGCCCAGATCGACTTGCCCATCGAATCCGCGGCCAAGGTCGAAATAGCCCGACACGAAACCGCCGGCGACACGGTAGTCATAGCTGCCAAAGCCCAAACCGCCGTCCCTGTCGCGCTGTGCCACATAATTCGCCTCAACCCCCAGCGCCCAGCGCCGATTGACCGGTTTCCACAGCACCTCGGCCGACACGCCACCGAACATCCGCTCCAGGTATCCCGCCGTAACCCTTGCATAGATCTGTGGCGCCAGCTTGCCATACCAGGCGGCAGTAAGGGTCTCAACGCCGGGGTCGGCCTCGTTGTAATATTTATCCGCGTCGCTGCGCACCGGCTGCAAGGTGGTTCCGGTGCCCCTTCGCTTGCCCGCGCGGATATCTCCGGCCAGCACCTTGACGACCGAACCCGACAAGATCACCCCCGGACTGATCTCATAGCTTGCCGACAGGCGCGCCCCGGCGATGATCTGAAACGGCTCTTTGGGGTTGAACAGCATGGTTTGGGCAAAGGGACCCAGCGACCATGAGAACTTGGGGTAAAGCTCGGCGTTGGCCAGACGATCCGGCAGCGGTGCGCCGGCCTCGACAATATCGGCGCGGGCACGCAGTTGGGTGCCGCCATCCGGCGCGAATTCCAGCGCCTCGATGTCGGAACGGCGCAGCACGACTTTGGCGGCGGCCATGCCATTGACCAGCGGAACCATCTCGAACACCTCGACCGAGGCGGGCATGGTCTGGGTCATCGCCCGCGCGATGCGACCGGCAGCCTGCGCCGTTGCCTCATAGATCGTGTTGCGGAAGCGGATCTGCACGGTGTTGCCGGTGACGCTGATCTGTTCGACCGTCAGGCCGGTCCGCACCAGATTGCGGTTCATATTCTCGATCAACAGCTTTTTGGCATCGGACTGGGCCAGCCAGGTGGTTTCCCAGACCTCGGGATTTTCCGCTATCGGGCGGCGCGGCAGAACCGGCTCCGGCCCCGGACCACCCATGCCGCCCGATGGGCGCTGGTCGGGGTTCAGGTTGATGCTGACATTGAAGCCCAGCGTGCTGCCATACATCGCATAGGCCCCTATGCGAACCGCGCCGCTGTATTGATACTCCACCCCGAAATTCAGCGGTGAGCGGCGTTCGAACGTCTCACGCCGAACCGATTCGACGACATATCGGTCCGAGGAATATTCAGCCTTGACCGCCCATTTATCGCTGATCTGGTATTCGAACCCGCCAAAGGGCGCGACTGGACCACGGAACCATTGGTTATAGTTCGGCAGGCCACCCTCGCCGACATCAATGTCGGGCCGCTGGCCAAAGGGCTCTCCAAGCGCGCCGTTGCTGGCCAGCCGGCCAAAGCCCAGACCCGCCGTGACCTTGAACCTTGGGCCGATGCTTTTGGTGGCGGCGACATATTCGGCCATCGCCAGGCCGGTGCCGACAAAGTCCTGCAAACCCACGGTCACCGAAGGCAGGTATTTGCCCTCATCCAGAATGCGATAGCGCAGGTCGAAGTTGCGGTCGTAATAGGTCTCGAACGGGCTGGCGGTGCGCACGACATTCCACTTGGCTATCCCGACGTAACGAAAGCTGCCCGACAGGCGCGGCGTGATCTGGAACGTCAGGGCATTGCGCGAAATCGGGCCGAATTGACCATGGTCCAGCGACAGATAACCGTCAGGCTGCATCTCACCCGAGGGCATGTCGATCAGGCCGGTCACCCCGTTGAGGTTCAGCGATGGCCGCATCTGGGCCAGCACAGGCACGGCCAGCGCCGCCATGGCAAGGATGCCCAGGCTCAGTTTGGCGGCGCTGTGCCCAATCGTTGCAGCAGTCATCAAACCTCGCCTCGCGGTCAGTCTAGCGGTTTGGCGCCGAACCTCAACCTCATTCTGGCGGATCGGCTGGTTCGGCGCGGTCATGCCATGGGCAGTTTCAGATCCGGCGCGAACCGCAGGTCCGAGAAATACCCGCCCTCGCCAAAGCCCTCGACATAGGCGGCGGCGACCGCGCGGGCGGCTTGGGCATCGCCGGTGGCCATGGCATTGCGCAGCGCTTGCAGGGCTTTGGCCATGTCCAGTTCGGACAGGCTGGCCTCGCGGGCGCGCAATATCTTGGCATGCGGCGTGGTCAGCAGGCCCTCGCCGATCAGCAATTCCTCATGCAGCTTTTCACCCGGACGCAGGCCGATCATCTTGATCTCGATATCGCCCTCAGGATGTTGGGCATCCTGCACGCTATAGCCGGCGGCCTCTATCATCCGCTCGGCCAGATCGCGGATTCGCATGGGCTTGCCCATGTCCAGAACGAAAACATCGCCGCCGGACTGCCCGCCGGACTGACTGAACGAGCCCGCCAGCAGCACCAGTTTCGTAGCCTCGGCAATCGTCATGAAATAGCGCGTCACGTCGTCATGGGTCAGGGTGATCGGGCCGCCACGGGCGATCTGTTCCTTGAACAGCGGCACGACCGAACCCGAGGAGCCCAGCACATTGCCAAAGCGCACTATGGAAAACACCGTGTGGCGCGATCGTTTGGCAAGGTCCTGAATGACCATCTCGGCCAGCCGTTTTGAGGCACCCATGATATTGGTCGGGCGCACCGCCTTGTCGGTGGAAATCAGGATGAAGCGCTGGACCCCTGCCTCATCGGCGGCATCAGCCAGGGTGCGGGTGCCAAGCACGTTGTTCGCCAGGCCGGCAATCGGGTTGGCCTCGACCAGTGGCACATGTTTGTAGGCGGCGGCGTGCAGCACGACCTCGATGCCATGATCCGCCATCGCCGAGCGCGCGGCGCGGCGGTCGGTGACGCTGGCCAGCAGCGCCACGATCTGGGTCTGCCCGATATCCTTGCGTTCGCGGAGTTCGCGGTCGATGTCGTAAAGCGCCACTTCGCTCATCTCGAACATCACCAGCTTGCGCGGGCCATAAGACAGCAATTGGCGGCACAGTTCCGACCCGATGGTGCCGCCCGCCCCGGTGACCAGTATAGAGCGCCCCGAATAGGCCGCCAGCCCGTCGGGCGGCACCTCTTCGACCGGCTTGCGGCCGAGAAACTTGCCCGGTTCGACCGGGGCCAGGTTGTCAACCAGCGCCTCGGCCCCGACCAGTTGTGCGAAGGACGGCAGCGCCAGCACGTCCAGCCCCAGCGCTTGCAGCCGTCGCGAGATCTGCGCCTGTTTGGGCGCGCTGGTCGAAGGCATGGCCAGCAGCACCCGGTCAATCTCGCGCTCGGCCACGATCTGTTTGATGCGATTGGGCGACAGCACGCGCAGGCCCGCCACCGTCATGGATTGCAGGTTGGTGTTGTCGTCCAGAAACGCCACGACCATGACCTGTTCATGCGATTTCAGCGCCGCCGCCAGTT
Organism: Paracoccaceae bacterium; assembly: GCA_038921555.1. Lineage (GTDB taxonomy): Bacteria > Pseudomonadota > Alphaproteobacteria > Rhodobacterales > Rhodobacteraceae > Stagnihabitans. The sequence continues at coordinate 6,407 of JBCKXH010000022.1, read as the reverse complement.
GGATGCCGGTGGTCCCCGCGCCATAGATCAGCACCCGCCAGCGCCGCTGACCCCAGCGCAACACCCACAGATAGATGTTCAGCATCGCCAGCCTGATGCCGACCGAGGACAGAAAGAACGTCACCCCGAACAATGCGACACCCAGCACCGGAAAGCTTTGCCCGATCGCCCGGCAGACCAGATAAAGCGCGCTGGACAAAAGCCCGGCAAAGGCCGCAGTCCGCAGGATGGCCAGCGATTCGTAAGCCTTCAGCTTGATGTTCGGGATGCCCAGCGCGGTTGACAACAGCCCCGCCGCCACCGGCAAGGCCAGAAAGACCAGCGCCATGTCGACAAAGGCATAAGACGGAAAGAACGAGGCATAGACCAGCATCGTCGTGATCGCCAGCGCCAGGGGTGCCAGCACGACATCGATCAGCAGGAAAACATAGCGTTTGTGGATGCGGTTCAGCCGGTCAACGGCGGCAAACAGGCGGGCTCTAAGCTGCGTCATGAACAATCAACCTGCGCGAGTTCTACCAAGTCCGCCAATAACTTCGCCCCCAGGGCCGTGCATTGCATGACCGACCATAGGCCCAAGACGAATTTCAATCAAGCGATTGGCCATAAACCTTTGATCGATTGCCCATCACTTGCGCTATTTCAAGGCACGCACCAGAGTCAATGCCATCAGCCTGAAATCCATCCAGATACTGCGCCTTTTCTGATAGATCAGGTCGATCCGGGCCTTTCGCTTCACGCAGCGCCGGGCATAAACCGCGTCCGTTTCGGCGGCCGATCGGCAATTTTCCAGCAAGACCTCTTCGTGGCGGTGAAAGACCAGCGTCGCAAGGCCGGTCACACCGGGGCGGCTTTGCAAGACGCGGGCGTAAAGTTCGGGAAACCTTTCGACATAGATCCGCAGTGGCGGGCGCGGCCCGACAAAGCTCATGTCGCCCCTCAACACGTTCCACAGTTGCGGCACCTCATCCAGCCGGCTGCGGCGCAGAAAGCGGCCGGTCGCGGTGATGCGCGCCGCCTTGTCGCCGCCCGAAACTCCAGACTCGGGCACCCCGGCCTCGGGCAGCGCCACCGCCATGGTCCGCAGCTTCCACAACTCAAAAGGCCGCCCCGGCGCGCGCATCCGTTCCGCAACATAGAACACCGGACGCCCGCGCAGCGCCCACAGCACCATGACCAGCACCCCGAACGGCAGCGCCAGCACAGCCACCAACAGCAGCGCCAGCGCCAGATCGACCAGGCGCTTGGCCCAAGTCATCGCGGCACCCCAGCCATATCCGCCACCAGCCCCGCCGCCGTGGCCATTGGCAGCGCAATCAGGCTCTGCAACAGGCTGGTATCAAGCACCACCCTTGCGACAGCCGCCGCCCTGAGCGGCCCGAAGGCCCAGGGCTGGCCGCGCGCCACCAAGAGGTCCGCCATCGCAATCACCCCCGGTTGCGCCACATTGAGCACCAACGGCAAATCCTGCCCCACCACAACCCGCGCCACCAGCGCCTCCAGCACGCAGGCCAGCACCCTCGGCCCGATATACGACCGCTCCGGCCCGCCCGACAGCCCCGCGACCGGGTCCAGCAGCACCGCCCGACCGGGCAGGCAACCGCCCAGCAGGGCGTCCGCCCCGGCGACATTGGCCAGCCGCAGCAGCGTCAGGCCCGGCCCCTGCAACACCCTCTGCGCCACCCCTTCAGCCGCCAGCTTGGCGCGGCCATAGTCACTGATCGGCCCCGGGACATCGTCTTCGCGCAGCGCCTCGGGCCCCGGCGCATAGACGGCGGCGCTGGACATCACGAACACATGAAGCACCCCCGCCGCATTGGCGGCACGGATCACCGCCTCGGTCGTCAGGGCATAATTCGCCACATCACCCACGATCCGCCCGGCCAGATGCAGGATGATCAGCCCCCTCGGCAGCACCACCGGCGGATTTGTGCCGATATCCCAGGCCAGATCGACCCAAGGCCCCGTCTCGCGGCCATGCCACAGAATCGGCAGGCCAGCCGCCCGGCTTTCCGGCAGAACCGCCCTCAGCGCCCGGCCAATCCGGCCATTTGCCCCGGTCACCAGCACGGCAGCACAGCGATCTGGTTGCCAAGTCGCCACTTTTCCCCAAGCCTTTCGCGCTGCACCACCAATCCGGTTGACCCGCCTGGCTGCCCAAGTATGTAGTGCGGCTTGAAGCTGTCCAGCCAATTCAGTCTGGCTATTGGAGTTTTGCATGGTCCCGTCGCCCCGTAAGTCATTAGCCTTGCCTCGATCACTGGCCATGCTGTTCGTGACCGCCCTGCTGACCGCTTGCGCCCTGCCGCAGGACCTCGGCGAGGCACGTCAGATCATCAAAGGCGCCGAGGACCCGGCCGCGACATTTGCCGTGCAACCGGTCACCCGCGCCACTCTGCCGATTCTGCGGAGCTGGCCGAACAGCCATCCGAGTGCCAATCCGGGCTGGATCAACCATGCCGCCACCTCGCCCGATCCGCTGATTGCGCCGGGTGACCGGCTTGACCTGACGATCTGGCACAATGACGAAAGCTCACTTTTGTCGTCGCCCGGTCAAAAGGTCGTGCAACTGCCCGGCCTGACGGTATCCAGCACAGGCACCGTGTATCTGCCCTATGCCGATGAGGTCTATATCGCCAAACTGACCCCGGATGAGGCGCGCAAGACCATTCTGGGCCGGCTTCTGACCATCATCCCCTCGGCGCAGGTCCAGTTGCTGTTTACCTCGGGGTCGAACAATTCGGTTGAACTGGTGTCGGGCGTGCCCAAGCCCGGAGTTTACCCCTTGAACAACCGCAGCACCACCCTGACCAGCATTCTGGCGCTGGGCGGCGGTATTCCCTCGGGCGTGGCAAATCCGCAGATCGCGCTCACGCGCGGCGGCAAACTGTATCGCGTCTCGGCGGAAACCCTGCTGGCGAACCCCGATCTTGACACCACGATGCGCGGCGGCGACAAGATTTTTGTCGAAGCTGACAACCGCTATTTCCTGGCGCTGGGTGCCGCCGGGACAGAGGCGATTGTCGGCTTCCCACGTGAGCGGGTCAGCGCCCTTGATGCCATGGCGCTGATCGGCGGCGTCAGCGAAAGCACCGCCAATCCCAAGGGCATCCTGATCCTGCGCGACTATCCCGACAGCGCCCTGCGCGACGATGGCCGCGGCCCCTCGCGTGACCGCATGGTCTTTGTCCTTGACCTGACCAATGCCGACGGTCTGTTCAGTGCGGGTGAATTTGCCATTGAGGACCGCGATCTGGTGCTGGTCACCCAAAGCGAACTGATCAACGCCAAGACCATCTTCGGCCTGATCGGTGCGATCTTCGGGCTGGTCAACAGTGCTGACAGCGCCATTCAGAAGCTGGGGAGCTGAGAGTATTTCGGGCGGCACGCCGGGTGCGGATTTATCGCGCAGCTTCCCCGCCGGTCAAACGCCCGATTGGAATTGCTCTTGAGCGCGCCGCGTTCAATCGGAATCAGAATTGGCCCCGAGGACCGGGCGAATTCTGCTGTCACTGGGGATGATCAAACGCGATTCGCGTTAATGCAGGAAGGCCGGTTCGATGCAGGGGCAACATATTCTGGACGCCATCGGCAACACGCCACTGGTGGAACTGCGCCGGATCGTGCCCGAAGGCAGCGCCCGGATCGTGGCCAAGCTGGAATCGGCCAACCCGACCGGCAGCATGAAGGACCGGCTGGCGCGGATAATTGTCGAACGGGCGGCGGCGTCGGGCCGGCTGCCGCCCGGCGGCACGGTGGTGGAATATACCGCCGGAACCACCGGAATTTCGCTGGCTCTGGTGGCCAGCGCCTTGGGCTACAAGACCCATTTCGCCTTTTCCGACGCCTTCAGCGACGAGAAACGCTTTGCGATGCTGGCTTACGGCGCGCGAATCACCGATGTGCTCAGCGACAACAAGAAGATCACCAAAGAGCTTATTCAGGGGATGATTGCCAAGGCCGGCGAGATCAGCCGCCAACCCGGTCATTGGTGGGCCGACCAGTTGAACAACAAAGACGGGGCGGATGGCTATACCGGGCTGGGCGATGAGATCTGGCAGCAGACTGGGGGTGCGGTCGATGCGCTGGTGCATACCGTCAGCACCGCGCATTCGCTGCATGGCATGAGCCGGGCTTTGCGGCGGCACCAACCCGCGCTGTCGGTCTATGCGGTGGAGCCCGCCGAGTCGGCGGTGTTGTCGGGGCAGCCGCCGGGCTCGCACAAGATCGAGGGCATTGGCCTCGGCTTTCTGCCGCCGCTGTGGCACCCCGAGGAAGTGACCGAGATTCTGACTGTGTCCACCGAGGACGCCAAGGCGATGACCCGGCGGCTGGCCCGCGAGGAGGCGATCTTTGCCGGCACCTCGACCGGGGCCAATATCGTCGCCGCCCTGCGGATTGCCGCGCGGCTGGGAAAGGGCAAGACGGTGGCCACCCTCATCGTCGATTCCGGCCTGCGCTACCTCAGCACCGATGTGTTTCGCAGTCCGCGATAAAATGCCTGTGCGGCGGGCATAGTGCTATGGTCCTGCAAGACGAATCGGCAAAAGCCTGACAGATAAGCATTCGGCGGGGGTCTATGTGATCATCCGAGATGGAACACCTAACGAAAGTCCGGCAAACCCGCCCATTCGGCGGCAAAATAAGCAAGTCAGGGGGATGACATGAGTGTTAAGACACCAAGTGAACTCGGCGGCCTTGTGCGTGGTGATGTGATTGTCGACGGCGACGCGGACTACGAAGCCGCGCGCTCGGTCCATAATGGAATGATCGACAAGCGTCCTTCCGTGATTGTCAGGGTGATGAACGCCGGAGACGTGATGATCACAGTCAACTATGCCCGCGACAACGGTCTGGACCTGTCGGTTCGGGGCGGTGGCCACAGCGGCCCGGGCTTCGGCACCAACGATGGCGGGGTCGTCATTGACTTTTCGAAAATGCGAGGCGTCCGTGTTGATCCCACCGCGAAGACCGCCAGGGCTGAGGGCGGCACTACCTGGGGCGACTTCAACACCGCAACCCATGCCTTCGGCCTAGCCACCACCGGCGGGATCATCTCGACCACCGGCGTCGCCGGGCTGACGCTGGGCGGCGGCATCGGGTATCTCTCGCGCGGACATGGGTTGTCGCTGGACAATCTGATTTCCGCCGATGTGGTGACCGCCGACGGCAAAATGCTGATGGCCAGCGAGGACGAGAACGCTGACCTCTTCTGGGCGATCCGGGGCGGCGGCGGCAACTTTGGCGTTTGTACATCGCTGAAATACAAATTGCAGCCGGTCGATAACGTGTACTGGGGCCCGATGTTCTACGAGATCGAGGAAGCCGAAAATATCCTCAAGTTTTACCGCGAGTACATCAAGGACGCGCCGCGTCAGATGGGAGCCTTCCCGGCATTCCAGATCGCGCCGCCGTTGCCCTTCATTCCCGAGAACCGGCACGGGGACATGTTCGTTGCGATCATTGGCTGCTGGTCGGGCGACCCCTCCGAGGGCGAGCGCCAGTTCAAAGCTTTCCACGACGTCGCTGAGGTCAAGGCCGAAATGGTCGGCCCGGTGCCCTATCCGGCGATCAATGCGGCCTTCGACGGGCTGTTCCCAACCGGCATTCGGCAGTATTGGAAAGGCAATTTCGTCAAGGAACTCAGCGACGAGGCGATTGCCGCCCATGTCCAGCACGGGCCGAACGCGCCGACTGTCAGTTCGACCATGCACCTTTACCCGATCAACGGTGCCTGCCAGGACGTGGCGGCGGATGCCACTTCCTTCGGGCATCGCGATGCGAACTTTGCGATGGTTGTGCTGGCCGCCTCGGACGATCCGGCCAACGATGCGGCGCACACCAAATGGGTGCGTGGCTACTCGGACGCCGTGGCACCCTATTCGGAGCCCGGGGGCTATATTAACTTCATGGACGATGACGACAGGGGACGGGTGCGCGACAACTACGGCGCCAATTACGACCGCCTTGTCGAGATCAAGCGCCGCTTCGACCCCGACAACCTGTTCCGGATCAACCAGAACATCGCTCCCTGACAGATAAGCATTCGGCGGGGGGCATGATGCAGAGCAGCGTGATTGATCTGATCGGCAATACCCCGCTGCTGCCATTGCGCCGGGTGGTGCCGCCGGGTCACGCCCGCGTGCTGGTCAAGCTGGAATCGGCCAACCCCACCGACAGCATGAAGGACCGGCTGGCGCGGATGATTGTCGAACGGGCGGCGGCGTCGGGCCGGTTGCCGCCCGGCGGCACGGTGGTGGAATATACCGCCGGAACCACCGGAATTACAATCTCTAGATGGGCGGCCCATCCTTCGAGACGCTTGCTTCGCTCGCTCCTCAGGATGAGGTTTTTCAATGCGTTACCTCACCCTGAGGAGGGCCGAAGGCCAGTCTCGAAGGGTCTTG
>JBCKXH010000021.1:0-25308 GCA_038921555.1 Paracoccaceae bacterium | reverse complement strand
GGGCCGCGCCCTGGTTCACCAGAAAGGGCGATGCGGGAGCCTCCGGCGGGAGTATTTGGCAAAGGGTAAATGCAAGGCCGCGCCCTGGCCGTCGTGGTCCTGTCATCGGCCAAGTTGAAATCGGTGATCGTGGACCTCTGACAGGCGACGGATAGCGGGCTTTACCAAGGCCGCCATGGGGGCCGCCGGTCAAGGCGTGGGTCAGGTAAAGCGATTGTCGCGTGGGAATCCCCTTGGTGCCATGCGGCCCGTGGTTGCCCGCCCGGCCAGCCATTCGCCAAGCTCCGGCTCGGTCCTTGTGCGGCCTGCGGGGTCTTTCCAGGTCAGCCCGTTGGCCAAGGTGAAGGTCGTGGCGTCCGACAGCCCGCCGTCCTTGTATTTCTGCAGCCGCGCGCCCTTGCCCTTGGCCATTTCCGGCAACTCAGCCAGCGGGAAGATCAGCACTTTGCGGTTGTCGCCCACCACGGCGACGTGATCGCCCTGCACCCGGCGGCACAAAGCCAGCTTGACCCCGCCGCCCAAGGTCATCACCTGCTTGCCCGCCTTGGTCTGGGCCAGAACCTCGTCCGATGGCACGACAAAGCCATCCCCGGCGGTTGATGCGACCAGCAGGCGCTCGCCGGGTCGGAAGATCGTCAGATCGACGATCCCGGCATCGTTGGGCAGATCGACCATCAGGCGCACCGGCTCACCCATGCCGCGACCGCCGGGCAGGTTGACGCCCAAGATTGTGTAGAAGCGGCCATTGGTGCCGATCAGCACCAGCTTGTCGGTCGTCTCGGCATGAAAGGCAATGCGGGCGGTGTCGCCGTCCTTGAATTTTTGCTCGACGCCAAGGTCGATATGGCCCTTCAGCGCCCTGATCCAACCCATCTGGCTGCAGATCACGGTGATCGGCTCGCGCTCGATCATCTGATCGAAGCTGACCTCCTCGGCCTCGCCAGCCTCGGCAAAGCTGGTGCGGCGGCGGCCCAGCACGGTGTCCTTGCCGAATTGCTTGCGGATCTCCTCAAGCTCAGAGCCGATGCGCTGCCATTGCAGGGGATCGCTGGCCAGCAGGCCGGCGAGGTCGGCGCGTTCTTGCGTCAGGGCGGCACGTTCGGCCAGCAGTTCCAGCTCCTCCAGCCGCCGCAGGCTGCGCAGCCGCATGTTCAGGATCGCTTCGGCCTGCATATCGGTCAACTCGCCCGCACCCGGCGGCGGAGCGAGATAGTCCTTCTCGTCGGTGGCGCGGCGGTGCCTGCGCGACCAATCCTCGGCCATCAGCCCACGTTTGGGGTCGTCGTCATAGCGGATGATGTCGATGACGCGATCAAGGTGCAGGAAGGTGATCAGGAAGCCTGCCAGAATCTCCAGCCTATGGTCGATCTTCTCAACCCGGTGGGTCGAGCGGCGGGCAAGGACGTTGCGGCGGTGGTCAAGAAAGGCGCGCAGCACTTCGCGCAGGCTGCAAACCCGCGGCACGCGGCCGTCAATCAGCACGTTCATGTTCAGGCTGAAACGGCTTTCCAGATCGGAATTGCGGAAAAGCGCGCTCATCAGCATGTCGGGGTCAACGGAGCGTGTGCGGGGTTCGATCACAATGCGGATGTCCTCGGCGCTTTCGTCGCGGACATCGGCCAGCAGCGGGACCTTTTTCAGCTCGATCAGTTCGGCCAGCTTTTCGATCAGGCGGGATTTCTGCACCTGATAGGGGATCTCGGTGATCACGATCTGCCACATGCCACGGCCCAGATCCTCAACCAGCCATCTGGCGCGGGTGCGGAACGAGCCGCGACCGCTGCGGTAGGCTTGCAGGATCGCGGCGCGCGGCTCGACAATCACGCCGCCGGTCGGAAAATCGGGGCCTTGGATCAGGGCGGCAAGGCCGTCGTCGGTGAGATCGGGGTCGGCCAGCATTGCATGGCAACCCTGGATCAGTTCATCCAGATTATGCGGCGGGATGTTGGTGGCCATGCCGACCGCAATACCGCTGGAGCCATTGGCCAGCAGGTTGGGGAAGGCGGCGGGCATCACCACCGGCTCTTCCAGCGTGCCATCGTAATTGGGCCGGAAATCGACGGCGTTTTCGGCCAGACCTTCCATCAAGGTCTCGGCTATCGCGGTCAGGCGGGCTTCGGTATAGCGGGCGGCGGCGGGATTATCGCCGTCGATGTTGCCGAAATTACCCTGGCCAGAGACCAGCGGGTAGCGCAGGTTGAAATCCTGCGCCAGCCGCGCCATCGCGTCATAGATCGCGGCATCGCCATGCGGGTGATAATTGCCCATCACATCGCCGCTGATCTTGGCCGACTTGCGAAAGCCGCCGGTCGCGGTCAGCCGCAGCTCACGCATGGCATAAAGGATGCGGCGATGGACCGGCTTCAGCCCGTCGCGGGCATCGGGCAGGGCGCGGTGCATGATGGTGGACAGGGCATAGGTCAGATAGCGCTCGCCGATCGCCCGGGCCAAGGGTTCGTTGAGGGTCACCGGCTCTATCTTGGGGTCATCTTCGGCGTCGGACTTGGATTCTGGCATGGATGTTGTGTAATTCGCCCGCGTCCTGTGGTCCAGCCGGAAAGGACCGGTATATTTCGCGGCGTTGCGGCGTTGCGGCGGTCTGGATTTGGGGCTACTGCACTTTGCCTGCAATCTGTAAAGGATTGTCGCCAAACTGCTGCAATTTTCGGAAATGGGACCAAGGCCACATGGCGAAGACAATTCTGATCACCGGCTGTTCATCCGGCATCGGCAATGACGCGGCCCACGGGCTGAAGGCGCTTGGCTGGCGGGTGTTTGCGACCTGCCGTCAGGCCAAGGATTGCGAGCGGCTGCGTGGTGAGGGGCTGGAAAGCTTCGTGCTGGACTACGCCGACGATTCCAGCATCGCCGCCGCCGTGACCGAGGTTCAAGCGCGGTGCGACCGGCTGGACGCTTTGTTCAACAATGGCGCCTTCATGTGTCCTGGTGCTGTGGAGGATCTGCCGCGCGACGCAATGCGCGCCATATTCGAGGTGAACCTTTTTGGCTATCACGACCTGACCCGCCGCCTGATTCCGATGATGCGGGCGCAGGGGGCGGGGCGTATCATCAACTGCTCCTCTGTCCTTGGCTTGGTCGGTGCCAGATGGCGCGGGGCTTATGTCGCCACAAAATTCGCGCTGGAGGGGCTGTCGGATGTCCTGCGGATTGAGATGCGGGGCAGCGGGATTGAGGTGATCCTGATCGAGCCCGGTCCGATCACCTCGTCGATCCGCAAGAACGCGGTGGCCCATTTCGAGCGGTGGATCGACTGGCAGAACTCGGCCAGACGCGAGGAGTATGGCGCACTTCGCCGCAGGCTTTATGAAAGCCGTGGCCCCGACCGCTTTGAGATGCCCGCCTCGACCGTTACCGCCGTCCTGATCCGGGCGCTGGAAGCGCAGCACCCGCGACCGCGCTATTACGTCACCACGCCGACCTATCTGATGGGAATTGCCCGCCGGGTCCTGTCGTCACGGGCGCTTGATTGGCTGACCGCCAAAATCTGACGCTTTGCGGTTCGCTTTCTGGTTCGCTTTCTGGGCGGGCAGGATTATATCAGGGGCAAGACAAGGAGCATAGAAATGCTGAGCAACCCGCTTTTCATCCTCGCCACCGTGGTTTGCCTGATCGTGCTGGTCATCCTGATGGTCGGCATCGGGGTCTTTGCCAAGGGCGGCGAGACCAATCGCAAATACGCCAACAAGCTGATGCGCTACCGGATCATCGCCCAGGCCTTGGCGGTGCTGGCGATCGTGCTGTTCGCCTGGGCCCAAACGCGGGCGGGCACCTGATGGTCGTCCTGTCCAAGATCTACACCAGGACCGGCGACAAGGGCGAAACCGCGCTGGGCAATGGCGACCGGGTGCCGAAATACGCGCTGCGGGTGGCGTCCTATGGCACGGTGGACGAAACGAATGCGACCGTCGGGCTGGCCCGGCTGCATAGCGGTGCGATGGACGGCGGTGCGATGGACGGGGCCCTTGCCCGCATCTCGAACGACCTGTTCGACCTTGGCGCCGATCTTTGCACGCCCGATCTGGAAAACGACGCCACCGCACCCCATCCGCGCCTGCGGATGATCGCCGCCCAGGTTGACCGGCTGGAGCGTGAGATCGACGCGATGATTGCGCGCCTGACGCCCCTGCGCAGCTTTATCCTGCCCGGCGGCTCACCGCTTGCCGCACAGTTGCACCTGTGCCGCACGGTTTGCCGGCGGGCCGAGCGGCTGGTGGTGGAACTGGCCGCCGCCGAGCCGGTCAACCCCGAGGCGGTCAAATACCTCAACCGGCTTTCGGATTGGTTCTTTGTGGCCGGGCGGATCGCCAATGACGACGGGGCGAGGGATGTCCTCTGGGTGCCGGGATTGACGCGGTAAATGCGGCGGGCGGCGGGGTGAACCCCGCCCTACGGCTCGACCGGAACCCTGACTTCGAACCCGCCGTTGCCGGTCATGCCGTCAAACTTGGTGTCCTTGGCGACAAAGGCTGTCGATTTTGACCTGTTGCCCGGCCCGCTGACAGTCTATGTCCCAGCGATGATTTGCAGCGGCCCCGCTGAACAAGCCGGGGGCCAGTTCATGGAGTTTGCGCGATGAAGGTCCTGGTGGCTGTCAAACGGGTGATCGACTTTAACGTGAAGGTTCGCGTCAAGGCGGATGGCACCGGAGTCGATCTGGCGAATGTGAAGATGTCGATGAACCCTTTTGACGAGGTTGCCGTGGAAGAGGCGATCCGGCTGAAGGAAAGGGGCATCGCGAGTGAGGTTATCGTGGTGTCGATCGGGGTCAGGCAGTCGCAGGAGACCCTGCGCAACGCCCTCGCCATGGGGGCTGACCGCGCCATCCTGATCGAGGCCTGCGCCGACACCTCGACTGACATCGAGCCTTTGGCGGTGGCCAAACTGCTGGCCGCGGTCGTTAGGGAAGAAGCGCCGGGACTGGTGCTGTGCGGCAAGCAGGCCATCGACAATGACATGAACGCGACGGGCCAGATGCTGGCGGCGCTCTTGGGCTGGTCGCAGGCAACTTTCGTGTCCGAACTGGTGATTGACGGCGGCAATGCGGTGGTGACTCGTGAAGTGGACGGCGGGTTGCAAAGCATTTCGGTCAAGCTGCCGGCAATCGTGACGGTGGATCTGCGCCTGAACGAGCCGCGCTATGCCAGCCTGCCCAATATCATGCGGGCCAAGGCCAAGCCGATGGCAATGAAAACCCCCGCCGATTACGGGGTGGATATCGCCCCGCGCCTGACCGTGGTGAAAACCGTTGAACCCTTGGGCCGCAAGGCCGGGGTCAGGGTCGGCTCGGTGGACGAGTTGATTGCGAAACTCAAAGACGAAGCAGGGGTGATCTGATGGTGGTTCTGCTGATTGCGGATGTAGCCGAGGGTCATCTGGCCACCGATTCCGTGGCCAAGACGCTGGATGCCATTCGGGCGCTGGGCGAAGTTCATGTGCTGGTGGCCGGGACGGGCGGCGATTCTGCGGCCCGCGAGGCCGCCACGCTGGCCGGGGTGGCCAGAGTGCTGTTCGCCGACGATCCCGCCTATTGCCACGGCATGGCGGAATCCACTGCCGCGCTGGTGGTCAGCCTTGCCGGCACTTACAGCCACATCACCGGGGCGGCGACCGCCTTCAACAAGAACATCCTGCCGCGGGTTGCGGCGCTCTTGGATGTCATGGTGATGTCGGATGTCACCGCCGTGATCGACGCGCAAACCTTTGAACGCCCGATCTATGCCGGCAACGCCGTGCAGACCATCCGCTCCGGCGATGCCACCAAGGTCTTTACCGTGCGGACCGCTGGTTTCAGCGCCGTCGGCTTTGGCAATGCAGCACCGGTTGAGACGATCGGCGGACCGGGCGAGGCGGGCCTGTCGGCCTGGGTCGAGGACCGGGTTGCGAGCTCGGACCGCCCCGAACTGACCAGCGCCGGCATCGTGGTGTCGGGTGGCCGTGGTGTCGGCTCAAAGGAAAGCTTCGCTCTGATCGAAAAGCTGGCCGACAAGCTGAACGCCGCCGTTGGTGCTTCGCGCGCTGCCGTCGACTCGGGCTATGCGCCGAACGCCTGGCAGGTTGGCCAGACCGGCAAGGTCGTGGCGCCGAACCTCTATATCGCGGTCGGCATTTCAGGTGCCATCCAGCATCTGGCGGGCATGAAGGACAGCAAGGTCATCGTCGCCATCAACAAGGACGAAGATGCTCCGATCTTTCAGGTCGCCGATTACGGTCTGGTCGCTGACCTGTTCACCGCCGTGCCGGAGCTGATTGAAAAGCTGTGAGCAAGGTGCGTGCAAGCACGCACCTTGCCTGCTATTTCAACACCTCATCCAGCGCCTGCACCAGTTTTGCCGCCACTTCGCGGTGGACCGATGGTCCGGGCAGGGCAGCGGCTGCCAGCGCCTCAAGTGCTGCAAAGGCCATGCCTTCCAGACTGGCCTGCCGCGCCAGCGGCGAAGTGACCGCTTCGACATAGGCGCGCGCCCTGGGGATGATCTCGACCACCATGGCGCGGTCCACCAGCACGGGGTCCTCTCGCAACCCGCGCCGCAGCTCCTTTGGCATGGGTGGCTCACCTGACATCCACAACAGGACCGTCCGCGCCGGCAACTGGCCCAACAGATCGGCCATCCGCGCCACCCAGGTCTGCCGCAGATCCTCGGCCACCATCTCGAAGCGCTCTTTCGAGGTCGCCTCAAGCTTGGTCAGCATGTGGCGGGTAAAGTTGAACTCGGTGAAATCCACCTCACCGAACAGCCTGTGCAGCAAGGGCGTCGCCGCAATGAAGCGGTCGTTGCGGCGCGGATGAACCGAATAGTAGCGGTTCGACAGGTTCGCCGCCCCCATGATCTGCACCACCACCGCCTCGGCACCCTGCGCGATGCGGATCACCTCCGGCTCGGCCAGATAGACATCGGGACCGGCGTTGATGCAGCCCAGATTGATCGAGGCAAAGCCCAACTCGTCCTCGACCAGATCGGCGAACGGGTCCGGCACATACTTGCCATATGTCTCGGCGCCGCCCAGAAAGGCGACATAGGGCCGCTCAAGCGACCGTCGCGGCCCGCGAAACACCAGCCGCGACGTGCCATAATTGCACGGAAAATAGTCCAAGGCCCCTTCGCCCGGAAACGCATAGGCCATTCCACCCACCACCCAGATTGATCTTACACACCCAAGCTCGAAGCTGCCTGAATGATCTTTCCAATTGGCTAAGAAGCGAGTTCACGGCAAATCTTAACAATTTCGCGGTCAGCCACCCCGCCTAACCACCTGCAAGCGGTCGGTCAGGCCCACTTCGCCGTCAACCTCGACCGAACACAGTACCCCGCGCAGCCGCAATTCCGGGTGCCCGGGCGCGTCAATAAAGGCCCGCGCGTCGGCACCATAGCGGACCTTCCACTTGGCGCAGGCCTCGTTAAACAGGTCCGAGACCCGCAGCACCGCTGATCCCGCCTTGATCAGCGAACCCGCAGGCAGGTTGGCCAGCGAACAATCCAGATCGGCCACGATCGGGTCACCCGGATGCGGCGTGCCCAGCCGGTCACGCCAGACCAGATCCAGCATCCGCACCGGCAGGATCGAGACCTGAATCCGCGGATCCGGGCTGCCATCCTCCAGCCGCATCCAAGGCGCCGTGGCCCAACGCTCGCCCGGAATACCGCCGGCCCTTGTCATGGTGATGCACTCGGGAAAGGACCGCTCGCCGTAACCCGGCCGCAGACATAGCGCGTGGACCGGCGCATCCGTCCTGGGTGCTGCCCGCAGATGCGGCAGGGCCGCCGTCAGCTCTGCCGTGGTGACAGCACTCACAGCGCGTCAACCAGCGCCTGGGTCGGCCAGCCATCGGCAGGCAGACCCAGCCGCTTTTGCTCGGCCTGCACCGCCCGGCGGGTCTTGGCCCCGATGATACCGTCGATCTTGCCCACGTCATGGCCCATCGCCGCCAGCCTTTTCTGCAACGCCACCATGGCATCGCCCGACAGGGCCGCGTCCGGCTTGCCCGCATCATAGGGTGCCGCCCCCTCGATCCGCGTGGCAAAATAGGCCGTGGTGGTCACATAGACAAAGCTCTTGTTCCACTCGAACAGCACGCGAAAATTCGGATAGACGATGAAAGCCGGACCCTTGCGCCCCTGCGGCAACAGGATCGAGGCCGGCAGATCGGCCAAAGAACCCTCGCGCGCCCGCACCCCCATCGCCGCCCAAGCTGCTGCGGGCAGTTCGGTGTCCAGCCCGGTCCTGGACCAATCCAAGCCCTCGGGCACCACCACCTCTTGCAACCACGGCTCGCCCGCCCGCCAGCCATGGAATTGCAGCATATGCGAGGCCGACAGAATGGCATCCGCCGCGCTGGTTTTCAGCGTGATCTGGCCGTCACCATCGCCGTCGATGCCGCGCTCCAATATGTCGCGCGGCAGCATCTGCACCTGACCGATTTCGCCCGCCCAGGCCCCTATGGTGGTGAAAGGGTCAATATCGCCGCGCGCCGTCAGGGCAATCGCGGCCAGCACCTGCGGCTGGAACATCTCGGGGCGGCGGCAATCATGCGCCAGCGTCAACAGCGCATTGCGGGTGTTGAAATCGCCCTGCACCTGACCGAAATCGGTCTCGAAGGCCCAGAAGGCCAGGATGACCCCACGCGACACGCCATATTTCTCAGCCGCCTGCCTGAAAGCCGCATCGTATTTCGTGGAATGGCTTGCCGCCCCGCTGATCCGCCCCTTGCTGATCAGACTTTGCGAAAACTCAAGGAAGGTCTTGCGGAAAATCCCTTGGGCGCGGTCGGCCTTGATCACCGCGCCATCGCGTTCGGCCCCCGCCATGAAGGCCGCAATCGCGCCCTGCGGCAGCCCCTCGGCCTGCGCCTCAGCCACCATGGCGCGCAGGAAATCCCCGAAATCGCCGCCACAGGGCGCGGCAAGGGCCGGGCTGGCGGTCAGACAGGCCAGCAGAGCAATCGTTGCAAGACGCATGGCACACTCCGGTTACTCTTGCCCCCTCTAACCACATTCCCAACAATATGTCCAAATTTGCGCTTCATCTCGGCATAAATACTCTGCGGGGTCGAGCCAATGTTTCGCCACTGGTTCAAGAAACCATTGGCGAGGGGGGGTGCAAAACCCCCGCTCTGCCCTGCCAACCCACACGGCCCGTTGCATTTACGTCACATCATCTTCGCAATAAAGTCACGCTTTTCTGCGATCTTGAGTCTTGGCGATGCAAGTGCAGACTGTATGTCGGGTGAGGTGCGTGAAGTTGAATTTTCTCTCGCAAGAGGTCCGCGACGGGCTGGAAATGGCCCGCAGATCCAGTGAGCGGCGCAAATCGCGCCTGCGCGTGCATCTCGGCGAGGAGGTGTTTGCGGTCTTGCGCTTTTGGCATGACGGTATGGCGCTGGACACCGCATCGACCCCGCATCTGCGCGGTCTGGTTGATGTCTACGACGGCGCCCGCCATGTATTTCAATGTCTTATCGTGGCATCCTTGGCCGAGGGTGATGAGCTGGTCTGCGATTTCAAACGCTCGACCATCGTCGATGGCAAGGCGCCGCTCGACTTCTGGCGCGACGAAAACACGCCGGTCGCCTACCTGCCCCGGGCCTGAGCGCGCGCACCTATTGCCGATCAGCGAATGCCGCCTGCAATCGCGCCACAGCTTGCTTGATCTGCGACCGCGGGCAACCAAGGTTGAAGCGCAGGCAGTTCTCCCCGCCCTTGCCAAAAGCAGCCCCATGGTTGACCGCGATCCGCGCCACCTTTTCGACCCGCGCAGTGAACTCTGCGGGCGACATGCCGGTGCCCGAAAAATCGACCCAGGCCAGATAGGTCGCCTCCAACGCCATCGAGCGCAGCCCCGCAATGGCATTCACCCCGTCATCGAACGCCCGCCGGTTGCCGTCCAGATACAGCACCAGCGCATCGACCCAGGCCGCCCCTTCCGGCGAATAGGCCGCCGTCGCCATGAACATGCCGAACGAATTGGGCGAGATGCCCATCTTCCTCATCGTGCCGGCGAATTTATTACGCAACACCTTGTCCGCGATGATCACATTGCCGATATGCGCCCCCGCGATGTTGAAGGTCTTGGTCGGCGCCGTCATCATCACCAGCCGGTCCGCGATGCCCTCAACCTGGGCCATCACGGTATGGCGATGCCCCGGCAGCACCAGATCGGCGTGAATCTCGTCCGAGACCAGCACCAGATCATGGCGCTGGCAGAAATCCGCCACGCCTTGCAACTCCGCCACCGTCCACACCCGCCCGCCCGGATTATGCGGCGAGCACAGGATCATCAGCTTTTCGGTCCCGGTCATCAGACCATCCCAGGCCGCGAAGTCCATCATCTGCCTTCCATCCTGCACCACCAGCGGGCATTCCACCACTTGACGCCCGGCCGCTTTGATCAGCCGGGCAAAGGCGTGATAGACCGGCGTTGTCAGCACCACGCCATCACCTGGTGCACTGAAAGCGTCGATACACAGCGCCGTGCCGTTGACCAGGCCATGGGTGGTGAAGATATGGCTCCTGTAGACCTTCCAGCCGTGCCGGGTCTTCATCCACCACTGGATCGCCGCCAGATAATCGGCCTCATCACCGAAGTAGCCGTAAATCCCATGGTCCAGCATGCCCTGCAAGGCGCGCTGCACACAAGCCGGCGGGTGAAAGTCCATATCCGCAATCCACATGGCGATGCCGTCGTGGGCTGGCACGCCAAACAACGGCTCCATCATGTCCCATTTCTTCGAATGGCTGCCAAAGTGGTCGATCTCAACATCAAAGTCCATGGTTTCCTGCTGCCCTTGGTAGATTGATATTCCGAATACTATAACGGATTTGGGATTTATTCCCTATTATATTCGCCTACTTGGAACACTGTCGTTCTTTTGTGCCGCTACACAGAAAATGGTTTTCGCAACCCTGCTCTGGCCCACCCCCCTTGCACCAATTCCGCCTGCACCGTAAATCCCAAGGCATGATCCGCGCCATCCTGATCCACCCTGACCCAAGACTCAAGAAGCTGTGTGATCCCGTCCGGGAAATCTCCGCCGATCTGCACAAACTTGCCGCAGATCTGCTGGACACCATGTATGGTGCCCCCGGCATCGGCCTTGCCGCCCCGCAGGTCGGGGTGACCAAACGGCTGATCGTGATGGATTGCATGAAGGCGCCCGACGCGCAGCGCCCCTTGATCCTGTTCAACCCCGAGGTCACCTGGGTCTCGGACACGTTGGTCAGCCATGAAGAGGGCTGCCTGTCGATCCCCGAGCAATATGCCGAGGTCCAGCGCCCCGATCGTTGCAGCGTCCGCTGGCTGGACGAAGGTGGCAACCCGCAAGAGGAGATCTTTGACGGGTTGTGGGCGACCTGTGTGCAGCATGAGATCGACCATCTGAACGGCAAGCTGTTCATCGACTACCTTGGCCTGATGAAGCGCCAGATGATCACCCGAAAGATGGCAAAGCTGAAACGCGAACTGGCGCGCGAGGGGCGCGGATGAGTGTTCTGCCCATCCTGATCTGGCCCGATCCGCGCCTTGGCAGCCAATGCAGCCAGGCCCCGGTCGATGACGGCACGCTGACCCTTGCCCGCGACCTGCTGGAGACCATCTATGCCGCCCAGGGTCGCGGGCTTGCCGCACCGCAGGTCGGCGTCCTGATCCGGCTTTTCGTGCTGGATGCCACTTGGAAAACCGCGCGCCCCACGCCCGAGATCTTCATCAACCCCGAGATAATCTGGCGCTCGCCCGAGACCACCACCGGCCCCGAGGGTTGCCTGTCGCTTCCCGGCGTGGTGTGCGACGTGGCCCGCGCGAGTGCGATCATCCTGCGCTGGATCACGCCCGACGGTGCCATAGCCGCGCAAAAGCTGACCGGTTTCCGCGCCACCTGCGCCCAGCATGAGGTTGACCACCTGAACGGCATCCTGACCCTTGACCACCTGTCACCCCAGGCCCGCGCCATTGCCGAGGCCGAGGCGCAAAGATGAAAACCTGCCTGCCCTACCCCCACCCCATCCTGAAGGCCTGCGCAGCACCGGTCACCGAAATCACCGCCGAGGTCCGCGCCGTCCGGGCCGCTATGGTTGAAGTGATGGCCGCCAAGCTACAGAGGCGCAGATGAGGGTCATCTTCATGGGCACCCCCGATTTTTCGGTGCCGATTCTGCACGCAATTGCTGACGCGGGCCATGACATTGCCGCAGTCTATACAAAACTGCCGCGCCCGGCGGGACGTGGCAAGGCCGAGCGCAAAAGCGCCGTGCAAGTGGCCGCAGAAGCCCTGAACATTGCCGTGCGTTACCCCGCTTGCCTGCGCGACGCAGCGGTGCAGCGCGATTTCGCCTTGCTGGGCTGCGATGTGGCCGTCGTGGTGGCTTACGGAATGATCCTGCCGCCCGCCATTCTCGCGGCACCAAGACTCGGCTGCCTGAACATCCACGCCTCGCTGTTGCCGCGCTGGCGCGGTGCAGCACCGATCCACCGCGCCATCATGGCGGGAGACCTAGAGACCGGCATCTGCATCATGCAGATGGCGGCCGGCCTTGACACCGGCCCGGTCTTGCTGCGCAAGGCCAGTCCGGTCGGCGCAACCGAGACCAGTGCCGACCTGCACGACCGCCTGTCGCTGATCGGTGCCGACCTGATCGTGCAAGCCCTGGCCAGCCTGGACAGCCTCACCGCCACCCCTCAGCCCACCGCAGGCATCACCTATGCGCAAAAGATCGCCAAATCCGAAGCCCGCATCGACTGGAGCCGCCCCGCCGTCGAGATTGACCGCCAGATCCGCGGCCTTTCACCTTTCCCGGGCGCTTGGTGCACTATCGCGGGCGAGCGTGTCAAACTGCTGCGCTGCCGCCTCGCCTCTGGCTCTGGCGCCCCCGGACAAATCCTGCACGGTCTGACCGTGGCCTGCGGGACAGGCGCCGTCGAAGTGACCCAAGCACAACGCCCAGGCAAACGCCCCGCCGCGACCGCCGACCTGCTGCGCGGCCTTGCCTTGCCGCCCTTCCTAGGCTGATCCGCCATTCAACTTGGCATAAATACTCAACTGCTCTGCTGGCCATCACCCCAACGACGCCTTGAACACCTCGGCCCAATCCTGATGCCAACGCGACAGCGCCGGGCGGTTTTCGACAATATCGCCCATGGCCCAGGCCATGCGCTTTTCGTCCAAACCGCGGGGCGTGTCATGGTCGGGGCAAAGAATGTAGAAATCCCCGCGCGCCAGACTGTCCAGCATGAAGGCCACGCATTCGGCCGCCGTCCAGGCCCCCGCAGGTTTCGGCGCACCCTCGGCCGCCGTCAGCCCGCTATGCACCCAGCCCGGGATCAGCAGATGTGCGGCCACTTTGCCGCCCGCAAGCTGGCGCAACTCATGCGCCAGCGCTTCGGTATAGGCCTTCACTGCGGCCTTCGACACATTATAGGCCGGGTTGCCGGGCGGGGTGGTGATGCCTTGTTTTGACCCGGTGTTGACGATCACCGCCGCCTCGCCATGCGCCAGCATCGCGGGCGCAAAGGCCTGGGTGCCATGGATCACGCCCCACAGGTTCACGCCCAATGTCCGCACCCAGGCCAAAGGGTCGGCAAGCGCCGACGAAGGCACTCCCATGCCGGCATTGTTCATCAGCACCGTCACCGCAGGCATCAAGCCCGCCACCTGATCAGCCGCAGCCACCATCGCCACAAGGTCCGCCACATCGACCCCGATCGCCTGCACCCTGGCCCCGGTCGCGGCCAGCCGCCCCGCCGCCGCCGCCAGTCGCTCCCCGGGCAGGTCCAGCAGTGCCACCGCCATCCCCCGCGCCGCCAACGCCTCGGCAGCAGCCAGCCCGATCCCCGAGGCTGCCCCGCTAACAACCGCCGTTCTTGCCTGTCGAATGGCAGGATGCGTCATCTCATGTCCTCCGTAGGGCGGGGTTCACCCCGCCGTTTTCAAATATTGCGATAAATCAACGCTATAACACCCCTCTCACGCGTGAGAGCCCCTATTTCCGCCGCTTGTGTTCCTCCAGCCGCGGCATGATTTCCACGAAATTACACGGTCGGTGGCGATAGTCGAACTGGGCTTTCAGGATCTCATCCCAAGCGTCGCGGCAGGCCCCCGGACTGCCCGGCAGGGCAAACAGATACTTGCCCCCCCGCCACCCCGCCACAGGCCCGGCTTTGCACCGCCGAGGTGCCGATCTTGCCAAGCGAGACCATGGTGAACACCGTCCCGAAGGCTTCGATCTCCTTCTCATAAACATCGCGATGCGCCTCAACCGTCACATCGCGCCCGGTCAACCCGGTGCCCCCGGTGGTCAGGATCACATCGACCGCCGGATCAGCGATCCATTGCCGCAGCCGCGCCGCAATCACCGCCCGGTTATCGGTCACGATTCCGCGCGCCGCCAGAACATGCCCGGCGTCGGTCAACCTTTCTACCAAAGTATCGCCCGAGGCATCATTCGCCGCCGTTCTGGTATCCGACACCGTCAACACGGCAATGCGGACCGGCCTGAAGTCCCGCGTCTCATCTGTCCGGCTCATCGCTCCCCCTCCCATTCAAACCCCTCCCATTCAAACCCTTGTCATCATCGCCAGCCGCAGCGCCAGCCCGGCGAATATCGCAGCCGAGGCCCGCCCCAGCCAGCGCGACAGGCCCTGCGACTGCGCCAAGCGCCGCCCGATGCCGCCCGCCATGACGCCGACCACGCCGTTCACGATCAGCCCGCCGGTGCAGAACACCAGCCCCAGCGTCAGGAACTGCGGCAGCACCGCCCGCGCAGGATCGACGAATTGCGGCAGGAAGGCGAGGATGAACAGGATCACCTTGGGATTGAGCAGGTTGACCAGCAGCGCCGAGCGGTAGACCGCGCCCGGTGCCACGACCGCCGTGCCTTCGTCCGGCGCCAGCGCGCCGGCACTGCGCAGCGCCTGCCACGCCAGCACCATGAGATAGGCCACCCCCAACCAGCGGATCGCGTCAAAGGCCAAAGGATGCGCCGCCACCAGCGCCCCCAGCCCCAACCCCGCCAGCGTCACATGCACCATGCCGCCGGTCGCAATCCCGAAATTTGCTGCCATCGCCGCCCGTGGCCCGCCGCGTAAGCCCTGCCCCAGACAGAACATCATATCCGCCCCCGGCGTCAGGTTCAGCGCCAGACCGGCGGGGACAAAGCTGAGAAGCACCCAAGGTTCGACCGGCAGCATCATGCCAGCCTCGCCGTCGTTTGCAGCCGCGCCTGCAACGATAAAAGATCCGCCCAGGCCTCGCGTTTGGCCGCCGGGTTGCGCAACAGATAGGCCGGATGGGTCATCGGCAGCACCGGCTTGCCAAGCGCCGTCGCCCAGTTGCCGCGCAGCCGCAGGATGCCCTTGACGTTCAAGAGCGCCAGACAGGGCGTATTGCCCATGCAGACGATGAAATCCGGGTCCGCCAGTGCAATATGCCGCTCGACAAAGGGGCGCATCATGGCGATTTCATCGGGGTCCGGGTCGCGGTCCTGCGGTGGACGCCATGGCATGACATTGGTGATGTACAGCGCCGTCGCCGGATCGGCGCTGGTCCGCGACAGGCCGATGGCGGCGAACATGCGGTCCAGCAGTTGCCCGGCGCGGCCGACAAAGGGCAGACCCTCCTGATCCTCGTCGCGCCCCGGCGCCTCGCCCAGCACCAGAACGCGGGCGGCGGGGTTGCCAGCCGCAAAAACAATCGTCTTGGCACCGCGCTTCAACGGGCACCGATCAAACCCCTCCAACGCCTGGCGCAGCGCCGCAAGCGAGCCCGCACCTGCGGCGCAGGCCTTGGCCACCGCAACCGCATCCGCCGTCATCGCAGGTGCCGTCATCGCAGGTGCCGCAACCCGCGCCACGACGGGCGCTGTGGGTTTGACCGTCTCGGGCAGGGCATAACGGTCAACTGGTGCCTCGCCGGTGATCTCGGTCACGCCAAGCTCGATCTGCCACTCCAGTGCCGCCAGCGCCGCCTGCCAGCCGTCCGGTCCCAGAATGGCCGGTCCCAGAATGGCCTGATCGATTCCCATGCACCAAACTAAGCTGCCGCAGGGCCGGGAACAACCCGGCTTGTCGCCGCGTCGCCGGCTTTCTATAAGACATCAAACTGGGGACAGCAGAGAGCATGACCTTCCGCGCCCGCCACCTGCTTGGCATCCAACCGCTCTCACCGGCCGAGATCATTGCCGTCCTTGATCTGGCCGACCGCTACGTCGATCTGAACCGCCGCACCGTCAAGCAATCCGACGTGCTGGCCGGCCTGACCCAGATCAACATGTTCTTCGAGGCCTCAACCCGGACCCAGGCCAGCTTTGAACTGGCGGGCAAGCGCCTTGGGGCGGATGTGATGAACATGTCGGTGGCCCAGTCGTCGGTGAAGAAGGGCGAGACGCTGATCGACACGGCCATGACCCTGAACGCCATGCGCCCCGATCTCTTGGTGGTGCGGCATCCCTCCAGTGGGGCGGTCAACCTCTTGGCCTCCAAGGTCAATTGCGCCGTTCTGAATGCCGGCGACGGCTGCCACGAACACCCGACCCAGGCGCTGCTGGACGCCCTGACCATCCGCCGCGCCAAGGGTCGCATCCAGCGCCTGACCGTGGCGATCTGCGGCGACATCGCCCATTCCCGCGTTGCCCGCAGCAACCTGATCCTGCTGGGCAAGATGGAGAACACCCTGCGCCTGATCGCCCCGCCGACCCTGATGCCGCCCGGCGTGCAGGACTTCGGCTGCGAGATCTATGACGACATGCGCCAGGGGCTGAAGGGGGTGGATGTGGTGATGATGCTGCGCTTGCAGAAAGAGCGGATGGACGGCGGCTTCATCCCGTCCGAGCGGGAATACTATCACCGCTACGGTCTTGACGCCGAGAAACTTTCCCATGCCAAACCCGACGCCATCGTCATGCACCCCGGCCCGATGAACCGCGGGGTCGAGATCGACGGCGAGTTGGCCGATGACCTGCGCCGCAGCGTGATTCAGGAACAGGTCGAAATGGGGGTGGCGGTAAGGATGGCCTGCATGGATCTTTTGGCGCGCAACCTGCGGGCCGAACGCGGGCGCGCGGCTGTGGGGGTGATGGTGTGAGGGAAAAGCCCCCTATGTCCGACGCCCGCATCTCCGGCATGGTCGCCACCGTCGTCCTTGTGGCGCTTTTCGTCTTTACCGTCTGGTTCGTCTACTTTGCATCCTAAGGCTGGCACGACAGGAACCCCATGGCAATCCACCTTACCAACGCCCGCCTGATCAACCCGGAAACCGGGAGCGATGCGCTTGGCACCCTGACCCTGCACGACGGTCTGATCACCGCCCTGAACGCCCCCGCCGCCAAAGGGGCCACGGTGATCGACTGCGGCGGCCATTGCCTTGCCCCGGGCATCGTCGATTGGGGCGTCAAGATCGGTGAGCCGGGGGAGCGGCACAAGGAGAGCTTCCGCTCGGCTGGCCTTGCGGCTGCGGCGGGCGGGGTCACCACGATCATCGCGCGGCCCGACACCAATCCGGCGATCGACACTCCCGAGACGCTGGAATTCGTCACAAGGCGCGCGGCCGAATCCGTGGTCCGCATCCGCCACATGGCGGCGCTGACCAAGGGGCGGCTGGGCTGCGAGATGACCGAGATCGGCTTTCTGCTGGATGCCGGCGCCGTGGCGTTTACGGATGTCTTTCATGTCGCAACCAACACCCGGGCGCTGGCCCGCGCCCTGACCTATGCCTGCGGCCTGAACGCGCTGGTGGTCTGCCACCCGCAAGAGCCGGTTCTGTCGGCCGGGGCCGCGGCCACGGCGGGCAAGTTCGCTTCGCTTTACGGTCTGCCGCAGGTCTCGCCGATGGCGGAGCGGATCGGTCTGGACCGTGACCTTGGCCTGGTCGAGATGACGCGCGCGCGCTATCACGCCGATCAGATCACCACGGCGCGCAGCCTGCCCGCGCTTAAGCGGGCCCGCGCGAACGGGCTGGACGTGACGGCGGGCGTCTCAATCCATCATCTGACGCTGAACGAGCTGGACGTCGGCGACTATCGCAGCTTCTTCAAGCTGACGCCGCCCTTGCGCTCCGAGGATGACCGCCTTGCTATGGTTCAGGCTGTCGCCGAGGGCCTGATCGACGTCATCGGCAGTTTCCACACCCCGCAGGATGAGGAAAGCAAACGCCTGCCGTTTGAGGAGGCCGCCTCGGGTGCCGTCGGTCTGCAAACCCTGCTGCCTGCCGCGCTGCGGCTTTATCATGCCGGGGCACTCAGCCTGCCGCAACTGTTCGCGGCGCTGGCGCTGAACCCTGCCAAGCGATTGGGACTGCCGCAGGGCCGTCTGGCCGCGGGCGCGCCTGGCGACCTTGTGCTGTTCGACCCCGACGTGCCCTTCGTGCTGGACCGCTTCAAGCTGTTGTCCAAGTCGAAGAATACGCCGTTTGACGGTCAGCGGATGGAAGGTAAGGTGCTGGCGACCTGGGTCGGTGGCGCGCAGGTTTACCAAGGTTAAGCGATGCCGGATTTCACCTCTTCCCCCGCGATGCTGCTGATCGTGGCGCTCCTGTCCTACCTGCTGGGATCGGTGCCCTTCGGGTTGCTCATCACCCGGATGATGGGGCTGGGCGATCTGCGGCAGATCGGGTCGGGCAACATTGGGGCGACCAATGTCTTGCGGACCGGGAACAAGCGGGCGGCGGCGGCCACCCTGTTCTTGGACGCCGCCAAGGGGGCGGTGGCGGTGCTGGTTGCGCGCGTGCTGGGGGAGGATGCGGCGCAACTGGCGGGGTTGAGCAGCTTTCTAGGCCATCTGTTCCCGGTCTGGCTGGGCTTTAAGGGCGGCAAGGGGGTGGCGACCTTTCTGGGCACCCTGTTGGCGCTGTCCTGGCCGGTCGGTCTGCTGACCTGCGCCACCTGGGTGGTGGCGGCGGCACTCACCCGGATATCCGCGCTGGCCGCATTGGTGGCGGCGGGGCTGAGCATGGTCTGGCTGATGGTGTTCCAAGAGGGCCAGATGATCTTGCTGGTCGTGGTCCTGACGCTGCTGGTCTTTATCCGCCACTGGGCCAATATGGCGCGGATCAAGGCCGGCACCGAGCCGCGGATCGGGGCGAAAAAGGCCTGACGGCGAAACTTGTGTTGATTATTCGCGCCGACACCCGCAAACTCGCGGCAATGTCCAAACCAGTGCGCGAGGAACCCGATGAATTTTCAACAGGCCGTCACCAGCGTTCTCAGCAAATATATGACCTTTTCGGGCCGGGCAAGCCGGTCCGAATATTGGTGGTTCGCGCTGTTCCATCTGATTTGCCAAGCGGTATTGCGCATTGCCGACTTCGCGCTATTTGATATGGTCACCATGCGGGATGGCCCGCTTGCTTTTATCTTCACCTTTCTGATCTTTCTGCCGGCGATTTCGGTCCAGGTCCGCCGCCTGCACGATGTTAATCGTTCGGGCTGGTGGGTCTTGATCGGTCTGATCCCAGTGGTCGGGTTTCTGCTGCTGCTGTATTGGTCGGTCCAGCGCGGCACCGAGGCGGACAACGAATATGGCCCGGACCCACTTGCCACACTGAATTCCTTGTCGCCGGAGCAAAGCTCCGGCATCCCCCGGGTGCCACGCGACTGATCAAAGACTGGAGGCTTCGTAGATCCGGCCCAGATCGCCAGCCCATTCGCCGTGATAAAGGCCCAACCAGCGGTCGGCCTGGGTGGTGGCGGATTGCAAGGACTGCACCAGCGGCGCGAGGTAGACCGCTTCGCCCAAGCCCCGCGCGGCCAGCCCTTCATGCGACAGACCAACGGCGGCGCGGGCAAGGTCGATCAGCTTGACCCCCGCAACCTCGGCCTGCAGGCCCATGAGCGATGCTTGCACCCGCAGCCCTTCGCGGGTCTCGGTGTCAAAGCCCTTCACAAGGTCCCATGCGGCATCAAGGGCGCTCTGGTCATACATCAGGCCGGTCCAGAAGGCCGGAAGCGCCACGATATGGGCCTGATCGCCGCAATCAGCGCCGCGCATCTCGATGAATTTCTTGACGCGGGCTTCGGGGAAAACCGTGGTCATATGGTCGGCCCAATCGGACAGAGTGGGCAACTCACCGGGCAGGGCGGGCAGTTTTCCGGCCAGAAAATCGCGGAAGGACTGGCCAAGGGCATCGATGTATTTGCCGTCGCGGTAGACGAAATACATCGGCACATCCAGCACCCAATCGACATAGGCCTGAAAGCCGAAGCCCGCATCAAAGGCAAAGGGCAACATGCCGGTCCGGCTGTTGTCCAAGTCGCGCCAGATCCGGCTGCGCCATGATTTATGGCCGCTCAGGCCACCCTCGAAGAACGGGCTGGCGGCAAACAGCGCCGTCGCCACCGGCTGCAAGGCCAGCGCCACCCGCAGCTTTTTGACCATGTCCGCCTCAGAGGCGTAGTCGAGGTTCACCTGCACGGTGCAGGTGCGATACATCATCTGGGTGCCATGGCTGCCGACGCGGCCCATGTAGTCGGTCATCAGCCGGTAGCGGCCCTTGGGCATGACGGGCATATCCTCATGCAGCCACTCAGGCGCTGCCCCGACGCCCATGAAGCGGATGCCAAGCGGCTCGGCAACCCCACGCAGCTCATCCAGATGGTTCTGCAATTCGCAGGCGGTGTCGTGCAGGCTGGCGAGTGCCGCACCCGACAATTCAAACTGGCCGCCCGGCTCCAGGCTGATGTTCGCGCCGCCCCGCGTCATCCCGATCACGTTGTCGCCCTCACGCAAGGGCGTCCAGCCGTTTGCCACCTCAAGCCCGGCGAACAGCGCCGAGATCGACCTCGCGCCGGCATAGGGCAAGGGCCGGCGGGTGTCGGTCAGCCAGCCGAACTTTTCATGCTCGGTGCCGATGCGCCAATCGGCCTTGGGCTTGTTGCCCGAGGCCAAGAGTTCGGCCAGTTGGGCAAAGTCTTCGATCGGGCCACCGCCGGATTGGGGAATCGACATGGGGGGCCTTTCGAGGCAAAGTTCGCGGCAAAGTTCGCGGCTGACGATCAAGGCGCCAGAGGTGTCTTGCCGTGGCGGCCAAGTCAAGGGCATCTGCGGGGTGCGCCAGACCCCTCACCGCACTACAACCCCCACCCCGCTGCGCCGCCAGATCACGCGGGTCTGCGCCGCAAGGGTCAGTGCAGCACCCGAGGGCAGGTCCTGCGGCTCCAATGCTGCGACCAGACCGGCGGTGTCCATGCCGGGCAGGTTGGCGAAGGCGTCGAACAAGCGCTCGGCCCCCTTGGCATCGACCGGGATCAACAGGGCCTGGCCATCGGCCTGTTTCAAGCGCCACAACCGGCGGCCGCGCAGCGACAAAAGCCGCAGTTCGACCAGTTCCTGCAGGCTAAGAAAGCCGCCCGCGTCGGGACCAAGATAGCCGACCTGCGCCTCATCCAACTCCACGATCCCCGGCGCTGCGGTGACCTGTTCGAAGCGCATCCTGCGCCAAGCCGTGACGGCCAGCACCGCCCCGATGCCACCGACCACCGCGCCCAGCGGCAAGAGCACAAAGCCACCCAAGCCGATCAGCCAACCGCCCGCCGCCACCACCAGCCCGGCCCAGATCACCTCACGGGCGCGCCAGATCAATAGGGTCACTTCCGGTCGCACCCAAGCCATATCAGCCTCCCTTTCCTTGTCGCGCAGCAGCATCCCGCGTATCTGGGCATTGCACCCAGTCATCGCAAGGATAGTGTTTCCGACCATCCCGTGATGCAACAGGTTGTTCGGCGGAAACATCACGTATTCCGCCTGAGGCGCAAGAAACGCCTCGATCCCGGCCCGGTCAGCCCCAGTCGCGCAGATCACCGCCAACCTCTCCCATTTCACATCGGCACAAATACTCAACTGGCGATTGGGGGGGCACGTGCGGCGGCGGTCACCTGCGGACCACCGCAGCGCCCGCCCTCACGCCCAATCCCCCAGCGCCGCCTGCCACAGCGTCAGCGCCGCCAATCCCCCAAAATAGCAGCGTGGTTACGCCGAAAGGTCATTCCAGCGGTCGGAACGAGAAGGCGACGGCATAGGTGTATAGTCGTAGCTGAGGCGTCGCCCGCACCGCCGACCTTGTGCGCTGATCAAAGTCATGCGCCACGATGATCCCGCGCACGGTTTGCGCCGGGTCATCTTCCATCAGATCGCCCATGTAGCCAAGGGTTTGGCCGATCACCCGCGGGTCTGACTTGCCGGCCTTCAGTTCCACCACCACAACGCGCCCCTCAGCGTCATTGCACAATATGTCGATGAAGCCCGAGGTCACAAACCGCTCGGCCCCGTCATCAATGATCCGCAGCCCCGGCTCCAGTTGCGCGATGTCGCGGCGAAGTGCGGTCTGCATATCGCGTTCCAGCGACAGGCGCTGTTTTTCAACGCTGGCACTGTCGTCGATAAGGGGCGCGGCCGCCGTAGGGGTCTGACTGGCGATACCGGGATCTAGCGGGCCGCTTCCTGCCGCCGCAAGAAACCGTGCATAGTGCCCCGCCCCCGTTTTGTAGGATGCAAGGGTCTTGCGCAGGTCGCCGCCGGGCTGGATGCGCGACGGATTGGGCCGCTTGCGGCGGGCATCCTCTGTCGAGTAGGTCAACTCTTCGATGAGGCTGGGGTAGCCACCGGCGGCAAACAGGTCTTCGAGATTTCCGTAAGCCTTCTCAACCCTGTTCGCGCACGTTATCCAGCCCGCGACGGACTGATCCGAATAACCTTGCTCAACCAACCAACGCTTGTAATCTTCTCTCATATTGCCTCCCAAAAATTGCGCTGTCTGCAGAAGACCGCCCTCACACCCAATCCCCCAGCGCCGCCTGCCACAGCGTCAGCGCCGCCACCGCCGCGGTATCGGCCCGCAGGATGCGCGGGCCGAGGCTTAGCGGCACCACGAAGGGCAGCGACCTGAGGTGCTGCTGCTCCTCGGCGGAAAAGCCGCCCTCGGGGCCGATCAGAATGGCCCAGGGCTGGCCGCGTTGCCCGGTCAGAGCGGTCGGCCGATCCCGCAGCGCCTCATCGCACCACAAGAGCTTGCGATCTGCGGGCCAGCTGGCAAGCACAGGATCCAGCGCCACCAGAGCGGCCACTTGCGGCACAAAGGTGGCACCGCATTGCTCAGCCGCCTCTGTCGCATGGGCTTGCATTCGGTCCTGGCGGAAGCGTTCGGAATTGCTGTGGCGGGTCTGCACCGGCATGAGCCGCGTCACCCCCAGTTCCACCGCCTTTTCCACGATGAAATCCATGCGGGCCTTTTTGATCGGCGCGAACAGCAGCCACAGGTCGGGCGGCAGGCGCTGGGCGGCGGTCTGGGCCTGACAGCGCAGCACCCCGGCCCGCTTGCCCGCCTGCTCGACCTCTGCCCGCCACTCGCCATCGCGGCCATTGAACAGCGCCACCGCATCGCCCGTCCCCAGCCGCATGACGTTGAACAGATAGTTGGCCTGACCCATGCCGACAGCAACAGGTTGCCCTGTCCCAAGCGCCTGTGCTACAAAGAGCCTGATCCTAGCCTGTGACATGTCAGGAAGCCTATGTCCGACGCCCGCAAAACGCCAGAGGTCCAAACGGTTTTGGATGCACCGCCCGGCAACTGGGTTGACCGCTTTGCCCCCGCGCTCACCCGGCCCTATTTGCGCCTGTCGCGGGCGGATCGCCCGATCGGCACCTGGCTTTTGCTGATCCCATGTCTCTGGGGTCTGGCGCTTGCCGCGATGGTGGACAGCTTTCGCCCGTGGGATCTGTGGCTGGCGCTGTCTTGCAGTGCCGGAGCCTTCCTGATGCGCGGCGCGGGCTGCACCTGGAACGATATTTCCGACCGCGAGATTGACGCCAAGGTCGCCCGCACCCGCAGCCGCCCCTTGCCCTCGGGTCAGGTCAGCCTGCGCGGTGCCTATGTCTGGATGGTCGGCCAAGCCCTGATCGCGGCGTGGATCCTGTCGTATTACAACCGGCCCGCGATCCTGCTTGGCGTGGCCTCATTGGGGCTGATCGCCATCTATCCCTATGCCAAAAGGTTCACCTGGTGGCCACAGGTCTTTCTGGGGCTGGCGTTCAACTGGGGGGCGCTACTGGCCTTTGCCGCCCATAGCGGGACCATCACCGCGGCGGCCTTGCTGCTTTTTGCCAGCGGTATCGCATGGACGCTGTATTATGACACGATCTATGCCCATCAGGACCGCGAGGACGACGCGCTGATCGGCATCAAATCCACCGCCCGGCTGTTTGGCAACAATTCGCGGCCCTGGCTGTGGGGCTTTATCGCGGCAAGCATGGTGCTGATGGGGCTGGCCGTCACGCTGGTGCTGGCCGGTTCCGGCAATCTGCTGGCCACCGTGCTGGCACTGCTGGGGGTCTTGGCCTTTGGCGGGCATATGGCGATGCAGATGCGCAGGCTGGATGTCGGCGACCCAGCGTCCTGCCTTACAGCCTTTCGCGCCAACCGCAACGCCGGGCTTATTCCTGCGCTGTTTCTTGCCGCCGCCGCCCTTGCCTGATTGATCCCGCGCCCGCCTGGGCCTAAGCGTGGCCCGAACCCCAGCGCAAGGACTGCCGTGGCCGATCTGAACTACCCGACCCCTGCCCAGACCCCTGACCGGCAGCCCTATCGCCCCAGCCCGGGCGTTCTGGCGCTGACGGTCTTTGTCGCCGCCGCCGCCATCGCACTCCAGCTGTCCTGGGGCATGGCCGGGCTGGTCGAGAGCCGCTCGACAACCCATGTCACCGCGCGCCTGCTGGCCGAGGGCTATAGCTGGGCCAATGTCCAGACCGACGGCCTGATCGTGGCGCTGTCGGGCACGGCGCCGAATGAGGCTGCGCGCTTTGCCGCGATGAACCTTGCCGGCTCGGTGGTTGACAGCGGCCGGCTGCGCGATGGCTTTGCGGTCGAGGCGGCGCAAGTCATCGCAGCACCACGCTTTTCCATCGAGATTTTGCGCAATGACCATGATGTGCAACTGATCGGCCTGGTCCCCGAGGGCCCCGCCAAGGACCTGCTGGCCGAGGTCACCAAATCGCTGACCCACAACGCCCCCGAAACCGATATGCTGCAAACCGCCGCCTACCCGGCCCCACCCGGCTGGGACGCCGCACTTGACCTTGGCATCGCCGCACTACAGCTTTTGCCATACTCCAAGATTTCGCTGTCGGATCAGGGTGTTGCCATCACCGCCATCGCATCAAGCGAGGCCGAAAAGCGCCGATTTGCGGCTGAGATCGTCAAGGCGACGCCCAAGGGCCTGCCAGTCACCACTAGCATTTCCACCCCGCGCCCGGTGCTGACCCCCTTCACCCTGCGCTTTGTCGTCGATGGCGGGGGCGCGCGCTTTGACGCCTGTTCCGC
>JBCKXH010000020.1:0-25967 GCA_038921555.1 Paracoccaceae bacterium | reverse complement strand
GGTAAATCAAGTGTTTGCATCCGGCACCGGGGATGGCATGGTGGAGCGCGATTGCAAGGAGAGCGGGATGTTTCGGGCGCTGGTGCTGGAGAAGGACGCCGAGGGTAAGGCCGTGGCCAGCCTGAGGGTGTTGGAAGACGCGGCGCTGCCGGTGGGTGAGGTTACGGTGGCGGTGGAGTATTCCACGCTGAACTACAAGGACGGGCTGTGTCTGTCGGCCAGTGGTGGCGGGGTGGTGCGGGTCTGGCCGCATGTGGCGGGCATCGACTTTGCCGGCACGGTCGAGGCGAGCGATGATGCGCGCTACCGTGCCGGTGACAAGGTGGTGCTGACCGGCTGGCGGGTCGGCGAGCTGCATTGGGGTGGCTATGCCACGCGGGCGCGGGTCAGGGCTGACTGGCTGGTGCCGCTGGCGGACGGGCTGACCACGCGGGCTGCCATGGCGCTGGGCACGGCGGGGTTGACGGCGATGCTGGCGGTGCAGGCGCTGGAGGATCACGGGCTGGTGCCCGAGCGGGGTGAGGTGCTGGTGACCGGGGCGGCGGGCGGGGTCGGGTCGGTCGCGGTCGCCGTGCTGGCGCATCTGGGCTATAGGGTGGTGGCGGTGACCGGGCGGCCCGAGATGGAGTTCTATCTGCGGGCTCTGGGGGCCGGGCGGATCATCCCGCGCGCCGATCTGGCCGAGACGGTCAAGCGCCCGCTGGAGGCCGAGACCTGGGCGGGCTGCATCGACGCAGTTGGCGGTTCGATGCTGGCGCGGCTGTTGGGGCAGATGAAATATGCCGGCTCGGTCGCGGCGGTCGGGCTGGCGGGCGGCTCGTCGCTGCCGGCCTCGGTCGTGCCGTTCCTGTTGCGCGGGGTCAACCTTTTGGGCATTGACAGCGTGCTGCAGCCCTTTGCGGCGCGGCAAAGGGCCTGGGCGCGGCTGGCGGCAGAATTGCCGCTGGACAGGTTGGAGGCGATGATCCTGCCCGCCGGACTGGCGGATTTGCCGAGGTTGGGTCAGGCGATCTTGCAGGGCCAGGTCAAGGGGCGCGTGGTGGTTGATCTGGCTTTGTAGGGGGATGTCGTTTTACGCGACATCATGTTTTACCCTGTGTCCACAAAGGGATAGATATTTTCGTTAACTTTAGGGAAAGCTCCGCCGCAGGGGGCCTGCGTGCGAGCATGCACCCTACCGCTGCAAACCGGCCCTGTTCGGTCGGGTGCGGGTCAGCTATCCCCGGGTGAACGCGAAGGAGTGGTGCCATGGTGGTTGAACTGGGTCTGGACACATTTGGCGACATCTCGCAAAACCCGGATGGCACGCTGAGGCGCGCCGATGAAGTGTTGCGCGACGTGGTGGAAGGTGTAGCACTTTATGGCGAGAAGGTCATGCCGATGGTGCGGGACATGCTGTCAACCGACCATCGGCACTAGATCAGGATGATGCTTGATGCAAAACATCATCCTGATCTCGATTCTTGGTGGTCGCGCGCAAATTGAGAAAAACCGGTTCCCGCTTTTCCTCATCACGCCCTAATGCAGAACTCACTCGCCGCCGTCACCCTCATCGCTCGCCTTGGCGACGGTCTCGCTCAGCGTCATGGTCACGCCAGAGCGGGACAGCGCGTTGATGGCGCGGCGATAGGTCTTGAGGTTGCGTTCGATGGCGGCTTCGCGACCGTCTTTCCAGGCGGCCTTGCGCTGTTCGCCCTGAGCGTCGGGATTGGCCAGCACCCATTCCTGCGCCCAGATCGCGCGGACCAGCATACGGCCGATCTGACCCTCGACCTTGCCCTTGCCTTCGCCGGCGGCCTTGTTCTTGCCCTTGCCTTCGCCGCCAACTCTGGCCTTGCCTTCGCCAGCGGCCTTGCGCTTGCCTTCGCCGGCGGCCCTGGCCCTGCCGGCACCGGCGACATTGCCCTTGCCGGCACCGGCCGCCCTGTTGCCGCCCTTGCCCTTTGCTGCGGCACCTGCTTCGGTCACTTCGTTCATGCCCATGCTCCTTGATGGTTATGCCTATTGGATAGGCATTTTCTGCCGCGAGTCAATCGGTGACGGTTTCGCAACACGACAAGTCAAGCAACAGTTTGCCGATAAGTCACGCGGTATTTCAGGCGGCTTTCCCCGGCATGGGGCCAATCTGGGTGGTTTTCCTGCCGGTTCGGTTCTGCTAAGTGCAGCGGAACGCAAGCCGCGCCCGAAAGTTCAAGAAGGATGAATCATGGCTGGAAAGTTCTTGATGGTGGGTGCCGGATTGTCGGGCGCCGTGATTGGCAGGCATTTGGCGGAAGCCGGGCATCAGGTCACCATTGTCGATGCGCGGTGCCATGTCGCGGGCAATTGCCACACTGAACGCGATGCTGACACCGGGGTCCTGGTGCATATTTACGGCCCGCATATCTTTCACACCGACGATGCCGAGGTCTGGGACTATGTGAACAGCTATGCAACCTTCATGCCCTACAAGAACCGGGTCAAGACCGTCTCGGGCGGGAGGGTGTTCAGCCTGCCGGTCAACCTGCACACCATCAACCAGTTCTTCAACAAGACCATGGGCCCGGATGAGGCGCGGGCCTTCCTTGCGGCGCAGGCCGACACCACGATCACCGACCCGCAGACCTTTGAGGAGCAGGCGCTGCGCTTTGTCGGGCAAGAGCTGTATGAGGCGTTTTTCAAGGGCTATACCCAAAAGCAATGGGGCTGCCACCCCTCGGAACTGCCAGCCTCGATCCTGAAGCGGCTGCCGGTGCGGTTCAACTATGACGACAATTATTTCTTCCACAAGTTTCAGGGGATGCCAAAGGACGGCTATACCGCCATGGTCACGCGCATTCTGGACCATCCCGCCATCACGCTGCATCTGAACACCCGCTTTTACCGCGATCAGGCGGCGGAGTATGACCATGTGTTCTATTCCGGCCCGCTGGATGGCTGGTATGATTTCGACCTCGGGCGGCTGGGCTACCGGACGCTGGACTTCGAACGCTTCACCCACAATGGCGACTATCAGGGCTGTGCGGTGATGAACTATGGCGAGGTCTCGGTGCCCTATACAAGGATCACCGAACACAAGTATTTCGCCCCCTGGGAGGAGCACGAAGGTTCGGTCTGCTACCGCGAGTTTGCGCGGGAATGCGGGCCGGATGACATTCCCTATTACCCGATCCGCCTGATGGAGGAGAAAGCCCTGCTGCGTCAATATGTCTCGCGGGGCGAGGGCGAGACCGCGGTGACTTTCGTCGGCCGGCTGGGCACTTACCGCTATCTGGACATGGATGTCACGATCCGCGAGGCGCTGAACACCGCCCGGACTTTCGGCGACCATCTGGCCAAAGGCTCGCGGATGCCGGCCTTTGCGGTGAGGCCGATATGAACCAGCCGCTTGGCGGATCGCCGGATCTGGCCGGGCAGGCGCTGCGGATTGCGGCGGTGGTGGTTACCCATGACCGGCTGGCCCAGTTGGAACGGACCGTCGAACGGCTGTTGGCCGAGCCGATTGATCATGTGATCGTGGTCGACAACGCCTCGACCGATGGCACGGCGGAACGGTTGAGCCAGATCAGCGACCCGCGCTTGCACCTGATCACCCTCGGCCACAACAGCGGCGGCGCGGGCGGCTTTGAGGCGGGCTTGCACCGGGCCATGGCGCTGTATGATCCAGATTGGTGCGTTGTGATGGATGACGACGCGCGGCCTAAGCCCGGCACCGTCGCGCGGTTCCGCGCCATGGAGCTTGGCGGTCTGGGCGGGGTGGCGGCGGCGGTCTATACCTCGGATGGCTCGATATGCGATATGAACCGGCCCTCGGTGAACCCGTTCTGGCACGCGCAGGCGTTCTGGCGCACCGTCTTGGGGCGCGGGCGGATGGGGTTCCACCTCGGCGATGCGGCTTACCGGCTGGCGCTGCCCACCGAGATCGACGCGGCCTCCTTCGTCGGGTTGTTCCTGTCGCGCGCCGCGATCAGGGCCACCGGATTGCCCGATGGAAGGCTGTTCATCTATGGCGACGACGTGCTCTACACCCTTGCCATGCGCCGCGCCGGGCAGCGGCTGGTCTTTGCCCCCGGCCTGCGGTTCGAGCATGACTTCAAGACCTTTGCCGCCGAAAACCGCGCCTTTCAGCCATTGTGGAAGGTCTATTACCACCACCGCAACCTGATACTGGTCTACCGTTCCGCCGCCGGCCTGTGGTTCTGGCCGGCGCTGCTGCTGATCTTGCCGAAATGGCTGCTGAAGGCGCGCTTTTATGGGCCGGACCGGTGGCTGTATCTGCGCTTGCTGGCGCTGGCGGTTGGCGATGCCTTGCGGGGCCGGTTGAACCGCAGTCACGCCGAGGTGGTGGCACTGTCTGGGCCGCGCAAGGGTTGAGTTGGCTATTCGTCCGCCGCAGCCAAGGCCTTGGCGCGGTTGGCCCGGCGGGCCGCGATTTTGCCAACACCCGCTTTGCCAGCACCGCCTTTGCCAGCGCCACCTTTGCCGGCACCGCCTTTGCGGAGCTGGCCGGGGCGGCGGCGGGCGGCGGCGGCGCTGTCGTCGTGGTCCTCATCGGCGAAGACTTTGCTGCGGTGTGCGCTGCGCAGCCTTTCGGCCAGAAAGTTCGGGTCGGCGTTGATCAGCACGACGGTCTGGTCGATGAAGGTGTTGATCAGATATTGCTCGCGGGGACTGAAATGATCCTCGATCCGCACCGATTGCGCCGTGCCCACCGCCTTGGCAGGGGCGGCGTTCAGTGCATCACTCATCGGCGTGCCTTTGAAAAAGGCCGCGTCAAGCGCGGCGGCATCGGCGGCGTATTGCCGGCGCACCACCTTGGCCAGCGCCTTGTGGATGCCCACTTTGGTGCCGTTGCGATAGGCGCTGGCGTTCATCCGGCGGGCCAGCGCCCGTCCGATGGTCCCTTGATAATCCTGGACTTCGCTGTGCCCCTCGAGCAGCCGCAACTGCAAATGGCGCAGGATCGCCAGATTTTCCAGCGACAGCGATTCATTGGTATCGGGGGGCGTGGCCAGGGTGAAATCCTCGGTCTGCAGGGCGAATTGCAGGAAATCGGCGACAACGTCCTTGCGATAAAGTAGGTCGCGGATCATCGGGCGCAGTTCGAATGCCGCGCCAAAGGTTTCACGCCAGGCCAGAAAGCGCGGCGTATAGACAAGGGTTTTGCGGTGGTGCAGCAGCGTCTGAAATTCGGTCAACGTGCCGGGATACCCCCCGATCTTGACCCTTTCGGCATAGCTCGAGGGGAAGCGGTCGGCATGTGGGCGGACATAGGCGAGAAAGCGGGCACCCTGCAACATTTCGGGCATGTATGTCTCGATGACGGCCCTCAGGACCGTTGGATCGACCCTTTCGAAATGCTCGGCCGAGATCACGGCGACATCCGAAGGGGTGGCGGCGATTTCGGCCAGAATCACGCGCACCCGCTTATCGGTGCGGCTGCCATCGACGCGGCCGCTCAGGCTTTCGGCGAAGGCGATGTGGTGGCCCTTGTTGGCGTGGGGATACAGCAGCGATACGCTGTCACAGGTCCAGCTTTTGGAGGACAGCGCGGTCTGAATGGCGGTCGAGCCGGTTTTCATGTCACCGAGATGGAATACCAGTTTCGTCATTTAAGGTGCCTCACGTTGTTCATTTCGGAGTAATCAGCGCCGCAGTGTCAGCCAACAGCTTTTCCACGTCGCGAATATGGTCGGCCTTTGCCGCCGGCAGGTCTTTGCCGGGCGCAAGGGGTGGTCGCTGACCGATGTCGCGCCGGAACTTTGCGGTCCAGACCCTAGGTTGGGTCGCGAACATTTCGGCAAGCGCGGCGGCATTCTGGCGCAGCGTCTTGAGCAGATCCTTTTCAAAGAACTGGCGTGCTTCGGCGTCTACTTTGCCCTCGCTCGTGTCGCTCGCAGCCCGCTCCAGCGCTGGCAGCATGACGGGACGGCCGAAGAAATCCTTGTCCAACTGGTCGGCATCGGCCCGGCATTTCACAAGTATCTGATCATAGATCGCCGTGCTGACCTTGACCTTGGTGCCTTTGCCCGGGGCGGCGGCATTGACCAGGCTGTTGATCCGGCTGCCGACGCGATGCATGGTGTCGCCGGTCATGCCCCTTCTGTTCAGGACCTGATGGACAAGACGCAGACCTGACAGCGCTTCAAGGGGCAAGGAACTGTTGGCTTCGGTCGCGGCCAGCAGCGCGAAGGGCGCGCCTTCCAGCGCCAGATTAAGAAAATCTGCCACCACATCGCCCTGAAACAACTCTTCACGCACCATCGGGCGCAAGGTGAAGCGGTCGCCGAACACGTCGCGCCATTTGTGGAATCGGCCCGAAAAGATCAAAGCCTTGTTTCGGCTCATCTCGTCAAAGAAACTTTCCAAGTTGGTAAACAGGCCGCCCACCTTGGTTCGCTGGGTATGGGCCGACAAAAAGCGGCTGACATGGGGGCGGACATAGGCGACGACCCGCATGGTCGGCGCAAGTTCGGGCAGGTATTCCTGAAAGGCATTCAGAGCAACCTGAGGGTCGACGGCCGCGAATTGTTCGGCCGACACGGCCAGAACCTCTGCGGTCGAGGCCAGTGCCCATTCGGAAATCGCCGTGAATTCAGCGGATATTTGACCAGACTTTCCCTTGCGCCACAGGGATTTGGCCAGATTGGCGGAACTTAGGCGCGGCGGATAGTCAAGACTTCTGGTCGGACAGTCGAATTTTCGACCAAACAGAACCTGCTGGATCGAGGAACTTCCGGTCTTGGGGTCGCCGATGTGAAGGATAAGCGTCTTTGCCATGTAGTCCTGCCTCATTGCTGCCAGTGCCCGATCACATGGCCTCGGTCTAGTCTGTTCTGTTCTGGGAAGTTCCGCCGATCATTTCGGCAATCTCGGTCAATACAACATTCACCTTTTCGATATGGGCGCGGAGCGGCGGCGGCAGTGGCTTGCCATCGGCATTGGCCGGTCTTTGGCCGATTTCACGCTCGAATGCCAAGGTCCATGCCGTCGGGCGATTTTTGAACATGGCGACCAGCGTGCGGGCCCTCCTGCGCAGTTCCTGAATGACCTGTTCGGTATAATGCGCCTTGGCCATGGTGTCCTGATTGATCGCAATCGCGTCCTCGGCGGCCTCTTCCAGCGCCTGCGTCACCAGGGGTTGGCCGAAAAACGCCGCGTCCAGCGCCTCGGCGTCGGCCTGACAGAGGGCCTTGATGTCCTGATACAGCGCCTGGCTGATCTGCAACCTGGTGCCGGCACCGGGGCGGATGCGCGCCAGTGTGCGGCCGACATGGTCGCCCACCGAATGGCGGGTGCCGTTCGGGATCTGGTTGCGCATGAGCACGCCCTGCACTTCGCGCAACCCGGCCAGAAACTCCAGCGGCA
This sequence comes from Paracoccaceae bacterium, assembly GCA_038921555.1. GTDB lineage: Bacteria > Pseudomonadota > Alphaproteobacteria > Rhodobacterales > Rhodobacteraceae > Stagnihabitans. The sequence goes on along the minus strand of JBCKXH010000020.1, from coordinate 18,620 downwards.
ACGAGGGGTCCGCCTGAACCGCACCGCGCCGGGTGAACGGGGCGCCGTTCAAGGCGAAATGCAGGAAATCACTGACCACATCGCCGTCACGCAACTGGCTGCGGATCAGCGGGCGCAGAGTGAAGCGGCTGCCGAAGGTGCCCTGCCAGCGCTGAAAGCGCGGGGCATAGCGCAGCAGGCCTTCGCCTTGGGTACGCTTAAAGAAGGTTTCCATGTCGCCCAGATACAGCCCGGCCTTGCTGCGCTGCATGAAGGCCGACACCAGCCGGTTGGCATGCGGCCGGACATAGGCGATGATGCGCAGGTTTTCGACATAATCCGGCAGAAACTCGGCCAGCGTGTCCCGCAGGGCTTGCGGATCGACCCGAAAGAACTGGTCGGCCGAGACCACCGCCAGATCCGCCCTGGACGCCGCCAGCCATTCGGCCAGCCTGCCATAGCGCGCGGCGCGCTGGTCGGCCTGTTTGGGATCGGACAGCGCATTGGCCAGCGGGAAAGCGTTCGACTGGTCGGGATAATCCAGCGTGACCTGCGGGCTTTGCCACAGCTTGTGACGCAGCACCTCTTGAATCGAGGAGCTGCCGGTCTTGGGATCGCCGATATGCAGAACGAGCGATTTTTCCATCAATATATCCCTTCGATCACAACACTATGGGCGCGCCTGGCCCTTTTCCGCCGCAGACACCAGAGGGGCCACTACAAGGGTCACCGCCTCGGCGGGTGTCTTGGTCAGCTTCAGCGCCTTTTGCCAGAAGCTCGGCACGGTGATTTCGCCGTAGCCCTTGCGGTATTTGGCCAGAAGGCCGCGGTAGCCCAGCCACAGCCGCAGCGTCAGCCACAGCAGGCGGAACGACTGGCCGAAGAACCGCGTCTTGGAATGGGTGACGGTATAGGCTTTCTCGCGGGTCGAGTTCAGATAGGTGATCCGCGCCGCACCCCAGATCGGGGCAAAGTTGTTGCGGTCGCGCGGTTGCAGCACGACCCGGTTAGCCCAAAGCCGGTAGAACGGCAAGAGGTGGCCGTTCAGCGTCCAGCGGTAGAACTTGTAGCGCCAACCATGCCCGGCCCAATAGCGGCGCTTTTCGGTCAAGGTGAAATCGCCAACGGGTTTCCAGCTTTCCACCTTATACAACGCTTTTACCGCGGCCCTTTGCGCGGCGGCATCGGGGTTTTCGGCAAAGAACAGCGGCCCTTTCAGCACGTCGTTCCACGCCATCAACAGGGCATCGACGGTTTCATACTGAAACTTGGCGATGTTGCGCAGGAAAAAGCCGATGCCGATCTTGGCGATGTTCAACGGGCCGATTGCCATCTTTTCCAGCGTCAGATGCTGCACGAAGTGGTTGCGCAGGTCGAGATAAAGGGTCAGTGGCGATTCCTTGTCGCTGAAGTCCTCGGCAAAGGACACCACACCGTTCAGGGTGGTGATGTGGAAATCATTGGCCAGCGAAAAGTTGATATCATCGCCGCGCACGAAGAACGGAAAGGGGTAATGGGTGACCTGGGCTATGGGAAAGGCAAAGAACCACCAGCCGCCATACATCTTGGGGCTGCGATAGGAGGCGCTGGCCGCCTCCATCGCCATCACTTCGGGCCAGTTGCGCAGATCGACGCCGTTGAACTGCGGGCGGCAGTTGCGGTCAAACACCGCGCCGTTTTCCCACATCCGCCATTTGTCGGAATTGCTGATCATGGCACCCGCCACCACGGCCTTGGGGTCTTGCGACAGGGTCAGGAAAGCATAGGCGCGGTGCAGCGCCTCCATCGGGATCGAGGCGTCGTCGTCCATGAACAGCACATGGCTGAAGCCGGCCTTGTCGCCCTCGATCAGGCCACGGGTAAAGCCGCCGGCACCGCCAAGGTTGGCATTGGGGATCCGGGTGATCTTGGGGCTGTCGATGATGCTGGCGCTGTTGGCGTTGTCGATGATGTTCAGGTGCATCTGACCGGCAAAGTCGCTGGTCTTGAAATAGGCCGCGATGCGCCGCGCGGTGTTCTCAACCTCAACCTCGCGCTTGAAGGTGGTGATCGACAGGCACAGCGTGACGGAGGGGTTGATCTTGCCCGGCACGGCAAAGCGCGCAGCCGTCAGTTGCACACCCTGACCGATGGCATGAAGTTCGAAATAGATCATGCCGCTGACCGAGGTCAGCGCATAATGCGACAGGTCGATCAGGTTTTCGGCGACCGGCGACAGCGTATGGGGTGCGTCGCACAGCAACTCCCATGACCGGTCTGGAATGGCGTGAAAGACCTTGACGACCACCCGCCCTCGCCCCTTCAACCCCAGATACAGCCCCTTGGGCAGGCAGGTTGAATGCCATTTGCCAATGTTCAGCGCGTTGAAATAGCTGTCGAAATGGACAACGATTCCCTGTTCGAAGGCCAGCGTTTCGGCGGCTTCGTTGAAGTTGGTCGGGCCATTGGCGTGGAAATACATGTTGGCTTCGGTGCACAGACCGGCCTCGGGATAGATCACCTGTTGCAGCGTCACCAGATCGCCCACCGCATCGCGCACCGTCGTCTCCCGGTTGACCACAAGGCCCGTCAAGTGATGCAGCACCAGACCGCTTTCACGCAGAACCTCGTCAAATTCCGCAGCCGTGGCCGAAGCCGAAGTGATCGACAGGTTCTCAAGCGACAGCGCGAGGAATTCCGGCTGGAACAGCAGCGAAGCTTCATCATCTTCGGCCAGTTCGCATTCCATGCTGACGACCTGCATGCGGTCGCGCAGGTCGATGCCCTGATATTTCGGCGCGGGCTTGCCACCGCGGTCGCGGGCCGAGCCATTGGCCGCCATGAACCACTTTTCCGCCGGGTCAAGCACGGCGGCACCAAGGGCCGTCGAAGGGCTGCGCGCCAGTGTCAGAAAGCTCAGCGTGCGACCCAGAACTTCGGGGGCGATCACGGTTGAGGGGTCCATCAGCACGGCATGGCTGAAGCCCTGAGCCTTGGCCGCCAGCAACTGCGCCAAGGGCGCGCGTCCGGCCTCGAAGCGCAGGAATTGTGCCTGCGCCGCCTTGCCCGGCCCGGCGCACCAGCCGTCCAGTTGCGCCTGCACCAGCCGGTCCTGCGGTGCCTCGGCCCCGGCGCGCGCCATGCACAAGGCCAGCCGCATCGAACCATCAGCGACCCCGCCGGTCAGATAGCGGGCGGCGGTCACGCTGGCAACCTCGTCCTCGCTCATGTTGCGCACTTCGAACCAGATGCCACCCTGTCCGGCATTCAGGGCATAGGCCGACAGGTCGATCACCGTCTCGGTCTTGGGCGACAGTTCACACAACTCGCAGGCCAGACGTTCCCACGACCGCCCGGTCTTGACCTGAAACACCCGGATCTCGACCTGCCCGCTGCCCAGCATCGCCAGATACAGCCCATTCAGGTCACAGGCGCGGTGCCAGTTGCCCACACCCATCATGTTGCCAAAGGTATCGGTCCGCAATCCGGCCTTGGGGCCAAGATAGACCGTGCCGCCGGCCTCGCTGACCCAGGCCTGGCCGTCCAGATTGCAGAACAGCCCCGGCTCGGTGCAGGTGCCCTGTAGTGACATAACCATGTTCTGCAAGGTCAAGATGGGCCGATCACCCACGACCCGCTCGATACGGCTGGAGGCCGCCGAGCCGAATTTTGGCATGGGCGGTGCGGCGGCCTTCTTGGTCGTGGCGATTGGCAAGGTCACCAGATCGCCCACCGCATCGCGCACCGTCGTCTCCCGGTTGACCACAAGGCCCGTCAAGTGATGCAGTATCAGACCGCTTTCACGCAGGACCTCGTCAAATTCCGCAGCCGTGGCCGAAGCCGAAGTGATCGACAGGTTCTCAAGCGACAGCGCGAGGAATTCCGGCTGGAACAGCAGCGAAGCTTCATCATCTTCGGCCAGCTCGCATTCCATGCTGACGACCTGCATGCGGTCGCGCAGGTCGATGCCCTGATATTTTGGCGCGGGCTTGCCACCGCGGTCGCGGGCCATGCCATTGGCCGCCATGAACCACCTTTCCGCCGGGTCAAGCACGGCGGCACCAAGGGCCGTCGAAGGGCTGCGCGCCAGTGTCAGAAAGCTCAGCGTGCGACCCAGAACTTCGGGGGCGATCACGGTTGAGGGGTCCATCAGCACGGCATGGCTGAAGCCCTGAGCCTTGGCCGCCAGCAACTGCGCCAAGGGCGCGCGTCCGGCCTCGAAGCGCAGGAATTGTGCCTGCGCCGCCTTGCCCGGCCCGGCGCACCAGCCGTCCAGTTGCGACTGCACCAGCCGGTCCTGCGGTGCCTCGGCCCCGGCGCGCGCCATGCACAAGGCCAGCCGCATCGAGCCGTCGGCGGTCCCGCCGGTCAGATAGCGGGCGGCGGTCACGGTGGCGAGTGCGTCCTCGCTCATGTTGCGCACTTCGAACCAGATGCCACCCTGTCCGGCATTCAGGGCATAGGCCGACAGGTCGATGACCGTTTCGGACTTGGGCGACAGTTCGCAAAGCTCGCAGGCCAGACGTTCCCACGACCGCCCGGTCTTGACCTGAAACACCCGGATCTCGACCTGCCCGCTGCCCAGAACCGCCAGATACAGCCCATTCAGGTCACAGGCGCGGTGCCAGTTGCCCACACCCATCATGTTGCCAAAGGTATCGGTCCGCAATCCGGCCTTGGGGCCTAGAAATACCGTGCCTCCGGCCTCGCTGACCCAGGCCTGCCCGTCCAGATTGTAGAACATCCCCGGCTCGGTGCAGGTGCCCTGTAGCGCCAGAACCATGTTCTGCACGGTCAAGATGGGCCGACCGCCCACGACCCGCTCGATACGGCTGGAGTCCGCCGAACCGAATTTTGGCATGGGCTGTGCGGCGGTCTTTTTGGTGGCGGCGCTTGGCAAGGTCAGTCTCCAAATCGAAGCGGTCTGGTGGGGAATGGAACGGAGGGGACAATCACACGGTGTCAACCATGCAAAGGCTTACTCCTGGCCTGCGAGTCAAGATATTGTTTGATCAGACCCCGGATCAGCGGTGCCACATAGTCACGCATCAGGGTTGCGCTGTCGGGTGGCAGCTTCATCTGGGCCAGCGGCGCATCCGGGGCTGGCAAAGGGTCGAGGAACAACGCATCCCGCCCGAAATAGCGCCGCGCCACATTGGCATTGCCCGCCGCATGGCGGTCCAGCAGTTCCATGCGGCTGGCATGATCCAGCAAAAGCCCGCTGTGGCCGCCCGCCGCCTAGGCCAGTTGCTGATCGATGCCTTGCACGGGGCGGCCTCCAGCCGGGCGCGGTATGTGTCGGGGGCTTCGTCCAAGGGCAGACCGCGCACGAATTCCGCGATGCTGGGCGAGTGGCTGGAGTTGACATGCGGCACCGGGGTCAGCCCGGTCAGATCGCTCAGCCCGATGCGGTCGCAGAACGCCGCCACCGGACCGCCCGGCATCTGGCCCTTTTCAAAGACATAGGGCAGCAGGTTTTCCTGACCGAACAAGCCCTCAAGCCGGGTCAGCAGGCGGTCGTACTGCGCCCAGTGAAACTCATCCGAGCGGGCGATGAACTCATCCAGCGTCACATGGCTTAGTGACTGGGCTTAGTGACTGGTCCCACTGCCATTTGATGTTCTGCAGATACCAGCTTTCCAGCCACAGATCCTGACGGCGCAGGGCAAAATGACGGGCCACGCGTAAGGGGAGCAAGATGCCTTGCTTGCGCCGCACCTCTCAGTTCGACAGCATGAAAGCCTGGACGGAACTGGTCGCGGTGCGATGGGCGCCGATATGCAGGGAAAGATCTGTCATAGGCCTCTCTGAGTCAGGTCGATCTGCCGATGCCGGGCCAATTCATTTCCCGAATTTGGCGGCGATGATCTGGCCAAGCAGGTGTCATGCAGATCGTCAAAAGGCAAGTTGCAAGCCGGAATGGTGGCAAACCGGCGTCGGGCGCAAGCAAGGTGCGCTGAAGCACACCCTACAGATGGGCACGAAAGGCCTTGATGACCTGATCATAGACCTCGCGTTTGAAGGGCACGATGCGGGCCAGCAGTTCGTCGGCCGCAACCCAGCGCCATTCGGCGAATTCGGGGTGATCGCGGGCAATGTCAACCTCGGCATCGTCGCCGACAAAGCGGAACAGGAACCATTTCTGGCGCTGGCCGCGATATTTGCCGCCCCAGAGGCGGCCCAGCGATTCCGCAGGCAGATCATAGGTCAGCCAGCGATGGGTCTTGGCGATGAACTTGACCCGATCCGCCGCGATGCCGGTTTCCTCGTGCAATTCGCGCAGGGCGGCGGCGCGCGGCGTCTCGTCCGGCTCGATGCCACCCTGCGGCATTTGCCAGGCCCCTGACGTGCTGTCCAGCCGCAGGCCAGCCCAGATCAGGCCGGTGGAGTTGATCAGCATGACGCCGACGCCGGGGCGGTAAGGCAGGCCCCCCGTGGTTGCGTCGGCTGCGGCCGCAGTCGGGTTCGCATTCATGGGTTCGCAGCAACTGCCGCCAGGCCGCGCAGGATGTCGATGGCATAGGCCAGTTGGTAATCGTCCTCGCGCAGCTTGGCGGCCTCTTCGGTGCGGGCGCGGTCGGCCTCCAGCTGGGCCCTCTCCTCTTCGGTCATCGAATCGTTGGACAGGATGCCGCGCAGATCGGCCTCGGACCTGGTGCCGTCATCAGCGGCGGCGTCATCAGCGGCAACTTTGTCGGGATCCACGGCGGGTTGGTTGACCACGATGTCGGGCATCACCCCCAAAGCCTGAATCGAGCGGCCCGACGGCGTGTAATAGCGCGCCGTGGTCAGCCGCATGGCACCTTCGCCGCGCACTGGAATGATGGTCTGGACCGAGCCTTTGCCAAAGCTGCGGGTGCCGACCACAATCGCCCGGCGATGATCCTGCAAGGCCCCCGCGACAATTTCCGAGGCCGAAGCCGAGCCGCCATTGATCAGCACCACCACCGGCTTGCCTGCCGCCAGATCGCCGGCAACCGCGTTGAAACGCTCGTTGTCTTGCGCGCCACGACCGCGGGTCGAGACGATCTCACCCTCGTTCAAAAAGGCGTCCGAGACGTCGATGGCCTGGGTCAGCAGGCCACCGGGGTTGTTGCGCAGGTCCAGAACAAAGCCGTTGACCTTATCCATGCCGCCCGCCGCATCGACCGCCTTCTTCAACTCGGCCTGCAAGCCGGAAGTGGTCTGGTCGGTGAAAGAGCTGATTCGCAGCACCACCGTCTCACCTTCCAGTCGGCCCTTGACGGCGGCAACCTTGATCGTCTCGCGGATGATCGACACGTCGAACGGGTCCGCAACACCCTCGCGCACCACCGTGATCACCACTTCCGACCCGATCGGCCCGCGCATCAGATCGACGGATTGATCCATCGTCAGACCCAGCACGGTCTTGCCATTGACCTGGGTGATGATGTCGCCGGTCTGGATGCCCGCCTTGTCGGCCGGGGTGCCGTCAATCGGGCTGATCACCTTCACATAGCCGTCTTCCTGGGTCACCTCGATGCCGAGGCCGCCGAACTCGCCCCTGGTCTGCACCTGCATATCGGCGAAATCCTCGGCGTTCATATAGCTGGAATGCGGGTCAAGCGAGGTCAGCATGCCATTGATGGCGGCCTCCATCAGCTTCTGATTGTCGGGCTCTTCGACATATTGGCTGCGGATACGTTCGAAGACATCGCCGAACAGGTCCAGCTGTTCATAGATCGATGAGGTCTTGCCCGCCGTCTGGGCAATCAGCGGACCGGCGAACTGCGTGGTGATCAGCGCCCCGGCCAAGGTTCCGCCCAAGGCGGCCATCAATAGCTTGTTCATGCGACTTCATTCCTCGTTTGGCTCGAACCAGATCAGCGGATCGACTGGTTCTGCCTGTTGTCTGACTTCCAAGTAAAGCGTTTCCGTGGCCTTTGCACCATTGTCATCTGCTAGCCCCGACAAAATATCGGCATCCCCCCCCATTAGTCCCCCCATCAGTCCCAGGGGGTGCCCCGCGCCGACAACCTGGCCGACCTCACCGTAAACCGTCTCTAACCCCGAAAGGATCAATAGATAGCCGCTGCCGGGCTCAAGGATCATCACATTTCCGTAGTCCAGCAGCGGCCCGCGATAGCGGATGGTCGCGGCCCAGGGCGAGGTGACCAGCGCCAGCGGCCGGGTAGCCAGCGTGACGCCAGGCCGGGTGACGCCCTTGGCATCGGTTTCAAAGGGCATCAGGATGATGCGGCCCAGCACCGGCCACGGCAGGCTGCCTTTGGCTTCGGCAAAGCCCTGCACCGTGCTGTCTTGTGCCGACAACCCGCTGGAAAACGCATCCAGCGTGTCGGCGCTTGCCAGCAGGGTTTCCAGCACGCCAGGCTGTTCGGTAAAGCGTTTGGGCAGATCGGTGCGGTCGGAAATCGCCTGTGACAGCGCCACCCGCGCCGCTTGCGCCGCTTGCAGACCAGTGCCCAAGGTTGCCCCGGCGGCGGTTTGCAAGCGGCGCAGATCGGCAAGTTCCTGCAGATCGCCGCGCAGGGCCTGCGCCTCGCGCTGCAGGGCCGGGATCACCTCGGCCAGTATCATGCCCGAGCGCGCCGTGCCCAAAGGCCCAGCGGGATGCAACAGCAACAGCGGCCCCTGATCGGCATCAAGCGAACTCAGCACCCCCAGCAATTGCGACAGCCGCTTGCGCTGGTTCTCAAACTGCAAGGTCAGGATGTTTTCCCGCAGTTCCACCTGCCGCAAAGCCTCGCGCAGCGCGGCCAGCCCGGCCTCATAGGCCTTGATCGTCTTGGTCAGGGCTGCCGCCCGGTCGCGGGCCCCCTTGGCCGCGTCCAGCGCCACAACCGCAGCTTGCAACTGGGCCGAGGCCTTGGCGGCGGCCTTGGCGACATCGCCCGTCACTTCCTGCGCCGCCGCAGGCAGGGCGAGGGCAAGGGCAAGGGCGAGGAACAGAACCACCGGGCGGATCATGGCAGAAGCAGGCTCCGCCCGGTCATCTCGGGCGGCTGCGGCAGGTCCATCAGCGCCAGCAGCGTCGGCGCCAGATCGGCCAAGCGCCCGCCCGCGCGCAACACCGCGCCCTTGGGACCACCGACCAGAACAACCGGCACCGGGTTGACGGTATGCGAAGTGTGCGGCCCCCCGCTCACCGGATCGACCATCAGTTCGCAATTGCCGTGATCGGCGGTGACAATCATCGCCCCACCCGCCTTGTCCAGCGCCTTGAGCGCCCGGCCAAGGCCCAGATCGACCGCCTCACAGGCTTTGATGGCGGCGGGCAGGCTGCCGGTATGGCCGACCATATCGGGGTTGGCATAATTGACCACGATCAGGTCATAGCCCTGCTCGATGGCCACCACCAGATGATCCGACACCGCGCCCGCCGACATCTCGGGTTGCAGATCATAGGTCGCGACCTTGGGTGACTGCGGCATGGCGCGGTCTTCGCCCGCAAAAGGCGCTTCGCGGCCACCGTTCAGGAAAAAGGTGACATGGGGGTATTTCTCGGTCTCGGCCAGCCGGAACTGGGTCAGACCATGCGCCGCCACCCATTCGCCAAGGCTGTTGGACAATTGCGGCTTTGGATAGGCGGCAGTCATATAGGCGTTATGGGCGGCTGAGTAATCGACCATGCCAAGCAGCGCCGCCCAATGCGGCCGCTTGCCAACAGCAAAAGCCGTGAAATCGGGGTCGGCAAGGGCGGCCAATATCTCGCGGGCCCGGTCGGCGCGAAAGTTGAGGCAGAAAAAGCCGTCGCCATCCTGCGCGCCGTGATAGTCGCCAATCACCGTCGGGGCCAGAAACTCGTCCATCTCGCCCTTGGCATAGGATGTGGCAACGGCGGCCTGCGGCGTCGCCGCCACCGCGCCCTTGGCATGGAGCACCGCACCCACGGCCCGGCTGACCCTTTCCCAGCGGTGGTCGCGGTCCATCGCCCAATAGCGCCCGATCACCGTGGCCACAAGCGCGCCGGCTGGCAGCGCCACCATCAGCCCTGCTACAAATGCCGCCGCCGAATCGGGTGCCACGTCGCGGCCATCGGTCACGGCATGCAGCAATACCGGCACCCCCTGCGCAGTGATCACGCGGCACGCTGCCAGAAGGTGGTTCAGATGACCATGCACCCCGCCATCCGACACCACGCCCATCAGATGGGCGGTGCCTCCCGAGATTTTCAGCCTGGCCACAAAGTCCAAGAGCGCCGGATTGGTGGCGAAAGAGCCATCCTCGATCGCCAGATCAATCGCGCCAAGGTCCATCGCCACCACCCGGCCAGCGCCGATATTAGTATGGCCGACTTCCGAGTTGCCCATCTGCCCGCTTGGCAGCCCGACATCAGGGCCAAAGGTGGTCAGGGTCGCATGGGGACAACTCGCCCAGATCCGGTTGAAATTCGGCACATCGGCCAGTGCCGGGGCTGATGCGGCAGGATTGTCGCCAAGGCCCCAGCCATCCAGAATGCAAAGAACGACAGGTTTCGGCGCGGTCATCGGCGGCCCTTTCAAGACAGTGCCCCGGTCTTACCCGGTTGAGGGCTTGGCGGCAACGCCGGGGGTGACACGCCAAATCTTTTCGAAAAGATTAGCAAATTTCTTTAAAGAAATTTGGGTTCGTCCCGGCGCTGTCCACAGCCTCTCCTGAAATCCAAAAACTATTAAATACAACATAAACAAATACTTATATGGGGTCCCACGCGTGAGAGCCCCGTCATACCCGATGATAAGGCCCGCCCGCCAGGATCGTCGCGGCGCGGTAAAGCTGCTCGGCCAGCATCACCCGCACCAGCATATGCGGCCAGACCATCGCCCCGAAACTGACCGAAGCCTCAGCCCGCGCCCTAAGCCCCGGATCAATGCCATCCGCCCCGCCGATCACAAAGGCCACCTCGCGCGCCTGATCCCGCCACCCCGCCAGCATCGCGGCAAACTCCGGCGAGGACATCTCCCGGCCCCGCTCATCCAGTGCGACCATCGCGGCCCCCGCAGGCACTACCCGGCCCAGCAACGCAGCCTCCGCCGCCATGCCGCCGCCCTTTTTGTCCTCGACCTCATGCTCGACAACCGGGCCCAGGCCCAATGGCCGCCCGGTCCGCTCGAAACGTTGGTAATACTCATCCGCCAGCGCCCGCTCTGGCCCGGCCCGCAGCCGCCCCACCGCGCAGACATGAAGCCTCATTCGGCAGAAGGCGTCCGATGCGCGCCCGAGGGCATCCACATCTTTTCCAACTGATAGAACTCCCGCACCTCGGGCCGGAATACGTGGACGATCACATCGCCACCGTCGATCAGCACCCAGTCGCCGGTCGCGCGGCCCTCCATCTTGGCCGCGACGCCAAACTGCTGGCGCAACCGATCCGCCAGCTTTTCCGCGATCGAGCCAACCTGCCGCGACGAGCGGCCCGAACAGATCACCATGTAATCGGCCACATCCGACCGCCCGCGCAGGTCGATCTGCACCACATCTTCGGCCTTGTCGTCGTCAACCGAGGTCAGAACGGTGGCCAGAACCTGTTCAGGGGAATAATCGGGGGAAGTGGCGCTCAGGCGCGCGGTGCGTGGCCCGACCGGCAGGCCGGTCGCAGGGTCAGAATGAGTCAGGACAACGTCCTCCAGCAAGCGCGCCGAAGAACCCCGGCGCAGGGCATGGGCCCAACTTAGCAGTCCGGGCGCAGAACCTCAATGATCGCTGGCAAGCGGTCAGGGCAATCAAACCCTTGTCTGAAACGCGATTTCGGCGTAATATCCCCGGCATGATCCGTTTTTTCGACATTGCCGACCACGACCGCCTGCCCTGGCGCTTTACCCGCGAGACGCGGTCGGTGCTGTCGCATCTGTGAAGCCGCCTTGCCGCGCCGCTTCGCCCCTTCCCTTCCCTTCCCTTCCCTTGCTGAAAAGAGAGAGCCATGACCGCTCGCACCCTATATGACAAAATCTGGGACGACCATATGGTCGATCAGGCCGCCGACGGCACCTGTCTGCTGTATGTCGACCGTCACCTCGTCCATGAAGTGACCAGCCCGCAGGCCTTTGAGGGGCTGCGCATGGCGGGTCGCCGGGTTCGCGCCCCGGAAAAGACCATCGCCGTGCCGGACCATAACGTCCCCACCACACTGGACCGCGCCAAGGGCATCGAGAACCCCGAGAGCAAGATCCAGGTCGATACGCTGGACAAGAACGCCCGCGATTTCGGCATCCATTATTATCCGGTGTCTGACGTGCGGCAAGGCATCGTGCATATCGTCGGCCCCGAGCAGGGTTGGACGCTGCCCGGAATGACGGTGGTCTGTGGCGATAGCCATACCGCCACCCATGGCGCGTTTGGTGCCTTGGCCCACGGCATCGGCACCTCCGAGGTTGAACACGTCCTTGCCACCCAAACGCTGATCCAGCGCAAAGCCAAGAATTTCAGGGTCGAGATCACCGGCTCGCTGTGCCCCGGCGTCACCGCCAAGGACATCACCCTGTCGGTGATCGGTGCCATCGGCACTGCGGGCGGCACCGGCCATGTCATCGAATATTGCGGCCAGGCGATTCGCGAATTGTCGATGGAAGGCCGCATGACCGTCTGCAACATGGCCATCGAAGGCGGCGCGCGGGCGGGTCTGATCGCGCCGGATGAGAAAACCTACGCCTATTGCCATGGCCGCCCCCATGCGCCGAAGGGTGCCGCTTGGGATGCCGCCCTGGCCTATTGGAAAACCCGGTTCTCGGATGCGGATGCCCATTGGGACAAGGAAATCACCCTGAAGGCCGAGGATATCGCCCCGGTCGTGACATGGGGCACCTCGCCCGAGGACGTGTTGCCGATCAGCGGCGTGGTGCCCTCACCCTCCGACTTCACTGGCGGCAAGGTCGAGGCGGTTCAGCGCAGCCTTGATTACATGGGGCTGACCCCGGGCATGAAACTGACCGACATCCAGATCGACACGGTTTTCATCGGGTCCTGCACCAATGGCAGGATCGAGGACCTGCGGGCTGCTGCCGCGATCTTGAAGGGCAAGAAGAAGAAAGACGGCATCCGCGCCATGGTGGTGCCGGGCTCGGGTCTGGTCCGCGCTCAGGCCGAAGCGGAGGGTCTGGCGCAGATCTTCATCGACGCCGGGTTTGAATGGCGTCTGGCGGGGTGTTCGATGTGTCTTGCGATGAACCCGGACATACTGGCGCCGGGCGAGCGCTGCGCCGCGACCACCAACCGCAACTTCGAGGGCCGTCAGGGCCGTGGGGGGCGCACGCATCTGCTATCGCCCGCCATGGCCGCCGCCGCCGCGATCACCGGACGGCTGACCGATGTAAGGGAGATGATGTGATGCGGGTTGCCGGGATAGATGGCTGTAAGGGTGGATGGGTCGCAGTCATTGCGGAAGCAGGCGCTCCCCAAACGGCGCAAGTGGTCTGTGCGGCATCCATCGACACACTGATCAATGGCAACAAAATCGGCTTCGCCGTAGTCGATATGCCAATCGGGTTGGTCTCTCGCCCGCCTTCCCGCGATGTCGAGCCGGCGATGCGCAAATTCCTTGGAAAAAAACATACTTCCGTTTTCAACACGCCATGCCGCGCCGCCTTGGACGAAACGGAACATTGCAAGGCCAGCGAAGTAAACAAGCGCATTCTGGAAAAAGGGCTCTCCGTGCAAACATTCGCAATCTTCCCGAAGATGCGCGAAGTTGACGCGGCCGTGAGGGCGCTGGGTCAGAAGGTGCTACGGGAGGGCCACCCCGAAGTTACCTTTGCAGTCATGGCCGGAAGTCCGGTCCTCAGCAGGAAGAAGGATTATCTGGGCGGCTTGGAGAGGTGTGAACTGCTGAACGAGAAAGAATTTCCAACACGGGACCTTCTGAACGCACGCAGCGAATTCAAGTTTGCATCTGACGACCTGTTAGACGCTGCGGCCCTGTGCTGGAGCGCCATGCGTTATCTGAACTCACAACACATTTCTTTCCCGACGAACCCCAGCTGGGATGAGTTTTGCTTGGAAATGTCAGTAATCGCCTAGGCGAAAGGACCCCAAATGCAAAAATTCACCACCCTCACCGGCATCGCCGCCCCCATGCCGCTGGTCAATATCGATACCGACATGATCATTCCCAAGCAGTTCCTGAAAACCATCGCCCGCACCGGGCTTGGCAAGGCACTGTTCGACGAGATGCGCTATACGCTGGACGGCGCGGAAATCCCCGGCTTTGTGCTGAACCAGCCCGCTTACCGCCACGCCGAGATCATCGTCGCTGGCGAAAACTTCGGCTGTGGGTCGTCGCGCGAACATGCGCCCTGGGCGCTGTTGGATTTCGGTATCCGCTGCGTCATCAGCACTTCTTTTGCCGACATCTTCTATAACAACTGCTTCAAGAACGGCATGCTGCCCATAGTGCTGCCGCAGGGGGTGGTTGATGTGCTGATGGCCGACGCCAAGCGCGGCGCCAATGCCCGCCTGACCGTTGATCTTGCGGCGCAGACCGTGGCAACCTCGGATGGTCAGGTGTTCAGCTTTGAGGTCGACAGCCACCGCAAGCACTGCCTGATCAACGGGCTGGACGACATCGGCCTGACGCTGGAAAAGGCGGCGGCCATCGACAGGTTTGAAAAGCAGGCCGCCGCCTTGCGCCCCTGGGTATAGGCCGCCCAAATCCACAACATCTGGCACCGCCTTGGGTCCTGCGACCAAGGCGGCCTTTTTCTCACCACGGGAATGATTCAATCCTGCAACACCCTGTCCCTGAAAGCGCCACAAGGATTACGTCTTGTTAACCAAGTGGTTGCGGGGCAGGACGAAAGAAGGCATAATTTGGGCAAGATTGAGGCGGCCCGCCACAATGTGCGGGATATCATCGGAACAAGGGCCTGGCAGCGTATCAGGTTCGGCCGGACAATGGGTGCAGGGTTGAGTTTCTCGCGAACGGCAGGGGCTGCGCTGCGTGGGCTGCTGGTGATGTTCGCCATCGCCACGCCGGCCATTCTGCTGGTTGATATACGGCCCGACAGCCAGCAGATGGTGGCGCTGGTCGCGCTGTTTGCCGGCGCGCTGACCTTTGTCGAATACAAGGCGCACTATCCCGGCCTGGTTGAATTCCGCGATGCGCCGCCCTTCAACCGCATCCGTTTTGTCATGCTGTTCGCCACGGTGTTCTGCCTGTCCGCCATCGAGCGCGGTCGGACTGATCCCTCGACCATGACCGAACTGATCCACGCCATCGGCGCGCTGATCGGCCTGTCGATGGACTTCCCCTACAGCCCGGTCCGGCTGGCCAAGCTGATGATGGCCTCGGACGCGACCGAGGCGCAGATCGGTGCGCTGCGCACGGCGGCGGGCATATCCTATTTCATCTCGCTGGTTGCACTGGCGATATTTGCCAACCAGTTGCGCGTCGGTGCCTGGCCGCGCCGCGACAAGGCGTTCAACGTCTGGGTCAACCTGCCGACCTTCGATCCGACTTCGGGCGGCGATGTGGTCGCCCGCCTGACCCGCGATGGCCGCGTTAACATTGCGTTAGGCTTTCTGCTGCCATTCTTGATCCCGGCGGTGGTCGGGGTTGCCTCGGCCGGGTTCCAGCCGCTTGAACTGACGTCTTCGCAAACCCTGATCTGGACAATGACGGCATGGGCCTTTCTTCCCGCCAGCCTTTTCATGCGCGGCATCGCGATGGGTCGCGTGGCCGACATGATCGCCGACCGCCGCAAGGAAGAGGTTGGGCTTGGCGCCGGGTCACTGGTGCCAGTCTGATCCGGCTTTGCAGTCTGATCCTGCTGCTGTGTGGCCTGCCGGCACGGGCCGAGGTCCTGCGCGTCGCCACCTATAACCCCGATCTGACCCGCAATGGCCCGGGCCTGATGCTGCAAGCCATCCGTGACCGTGACGACCCGCAGGTCGCGGCGGTCGTGGCCGTTCTGGCGCGGCTGGGGGCCGATGTCGTAGTGCTGACCGGCGTGGATTATGACTATGGTCAGGCCGCGATCACTGCATTGCAGGCCGACCTTGCGGCGGCTGGTGCGCCCTACCGCCATGTTCTGGCGCTGCGCCCCAATTCCGGTGTGCAGACCGGACTGGACCTTGACAGCAATGGCAAGACCGGCGAATCCCGCGATGCCCAGGGTTTTGGCCGCTTTGCGGGTTCTGCCGGAATGGCCGTGCTGTCGCGCTTTCCTTTGGGCAAGCCGCGCGATTTCTCGGGCCTTCTGTGGCGCGACCTGCCGGGTGCCGACCTGCCGCCCGATCTGACGGACGCCGCCCGCGCCGTGCAACTGCTGTCCACCTCGGGACACTATGAAGTGCCGGTCAGCTATGGCGAGGGCAAGGTTCTGCGCCTGCTGATCTGGTACGCCACCCCTCCGGTCTTTGACGGGCCGGAGGATCGCAATGGCCTGCGCAACAAGGACGAGGCGGCCTTCTGGCTGCGCCTCTTGGACGGCGCGTTGCCCTTTGCGCCGCCCGAAAAACCCTTTGTGCTGCTGGGCCAGTCCAACCTTGATCCGGTCGATGGCGATGGATTGCATGAGGCGATGACCGACTTGCTGAGCCATCCCGCCTTGCAGGACCCGCAGCCGAGGGGCGACGATGTGCACCTCGACCCCGGCCACAGTGGCGACCCAAGGCTTGACACCGCGCTATATGGCGAGGGTCTGGGTGGGCTGCGGGTCGATGTGCTGCTGCCGCAGGCCGGGTTGGCGGTCATAGCCGCAGGTGTCATGTGGCCCAGCCCGCAAGACGACTTTGCCGCCACCCTGTCTGCCGCCTCACGTCACCGCCCGGTCTGGGCCGAGATTGTGCTGCCCTGAGGCACCAGCAATTCGGGTGCCAGAACCTGCAATTCATGGCGCAATACCTCGTCCAGCGCGGTCAGGCGGAAATCGGGCAACAGGAGCGCCAGCGGGGCCGGGTCCAAGGCGTGCGAGGTGTTGAACAGATAGCGCATCTCGTTCAACTCGCGCGCCAGTTCCCAGAACGGCCCCGCCAGACCCATGAACCACCACATGAACGGGGGTCAGGCGCATCGGCCGACCGGTCAGCCGCTCAACGCTGCGCGCGACCTCTTCCATCGACAGGGTGAACCCGGCAAACGGCACATCGGCAAAGGCCGGCAGGTTGGCACGACGTTCGGCCAGCGCCACCGCCGCGCGGGCCATGTCGGGCAGATAGGCATAGGCGCGCCGCACATCGGGGGCCGAGATATTGGTGATGCGGCCGCGGCCGACGCCCTTCAGCGCGATCATGTTCCAGAAACTGCGCGGAGAGGCCGGATCAATGAAGTCTCCGCCGCGCAGAATGATGACCCGCAGGCCGTTTGCGGTTGCTGCACGGTAGTCCGCCTCCATCGCAGCACGTATCCGCCCCTTGCGGGCCACCGGGCGATGCGGCGTGTCGGGCCGCCATGACCCCTTCTGGTCGCCGTAGACATAGACATTGCCCGGCACGATGATCGTGGCACCCGAAGCATGGCCCGCGGCGATGACCTGGGCGGTGATCTCGGGAATCAGCCGGTCCCAGGCGTGGTAATTGGGCGGGTTCAGCGCGTTCACGATGACATCGGCAGCTTTGGCCGCCTGCGCCATGTCGGTGCCGCGGATATAGCGGCGCACCGTCCAGCCTGCCGCAGCATATGCCCTTGCCGCCTGGCCGCCAAACAGGCCCGAGGCCCCGCATATCAAAACAATCCGTGCCATGATCCGCCCTTTCATCTCGTGATGATGCCGATATGGCCTTGGATTCTCGTATGGCTATTGGCGCATAATGCAGATGTGCTATTCATCTTTGCATGGATAACCCCGATTGGACCCTGTATCGCTCGTTTCTGACCGTGGCCGAACACGGCTCGTTGTCGGCTGCCGCGCGCCTGCTCGGGCTGAGCCAACCGACCCTTGGCCGCCATATTGCCGCGTTGGAGGCGACGCTGACCGCGACGCTGTTCACCCGCGCGCCGCGTGGGCTGGTATTGAGCGAGGCCGGCACCGCCATGTTGCCCGCCGCCCGCCAGATGCGTGATGCCGCGGCCGCCCTGGCGCTGTTGGCGGCAGGCCGCGAAGGCACGCTTTCGGGCAGGCTTTCGGGCACGGTGCGGCTGACCGCCAGCCGGGTCGTCTCACACTACCTGCTGCCTGCGGTGCTGGCCGATCTGCGCCGCGCCGAGCCGGGGATCGAGATTGAGCTGGTGCCGTCGGACAGCACGGAAAACCTGCTGTTCCGCGAGGCCGACATCGCGCTGCGCATGTTCCGCCCGGCCCAGTTGGATATGGTAACCCGGCACCTGGGCGATCTTGCGACCGCGATCTATGGCGCCAAAAGCTATCTTGACCGCCACGGCCGCCCCGCAACGACTGAGGCCGTGCTGGCGCTGGATTTCGTCGGCTTTGACCGGTCGGACCTGATCCTGCGCCTGATGGCCAGCCTTGGCATCCAGCGCAGGCGCGAGGATTTTCCGCTGCGCTGTGACGATCAGACCGTCTACTGGAGCCTGGTGCGCGCCGGTTGCGGCATCGGGGCCGCGCTATGCCGGATCGGTGACGCCGACCCATTGGTGGAGCAGGTGGCACCGTTCGTCCCGCTGCCCGCAATGCCGGTCTGGCTGACCGCCCCCGGGGCGCTGCGCCAGAACCCGCGCATCCGCCGGGTGATGGACCATCTGGCGGCGGCGTTCAAAACCCTGTGCGCGCCCGCTCGTGCCGGAAGATCGGGGGGTTTCACACCCCCCA
>JBCKXH010000019.1:0-26198 GCA_038921555.1 Paracoccaceae bacterium | reverse complement strand
TTTGACCAAGGCGCTGGCGGTTTCGAGGAGCTTGCGCATGATTGCGACGATGGCGACTTTGGCCGGTTTTCCGGCTTCGCGAAGTTGGGGGTATTTGGCCTTGATGTCCGGATTGCAGCGCATGGCCACAAGGGCAGGCATGTAAAGAGCGTCGCGCAATGGTTTGCGCCCGCCGTGGGTGAAGGACTTACCCTTCCACATGCCAGATGCGCGGCTATGGGGCACCAGCCCGGCAAGGCTTCCCGTCGGTTTTCGTTCCAACCTGCCAATTTTTGGCAGGAATGCAAGGACCTGCGCTGCGGCGATCTGGCCAAGGCCGGGGATGAAGCGCAGGATCTCGTTCTTGCGCGCCATGGGTTGGTCCCCGGCGATGTGCCTCGCGATCACCGCGTCCAGTTCCACGATCTGACGTTGGAGCAATGCCGGACCTGTCTTGCTCTGGCCCGCAAGACCCGAATTGACCCGCAGGTGGCCGCGGGCTTTCAGGCGGGTCCGCGCCGTGATCAGAGAGGTCGGTGCCACCTGCAACTCCCTGAGATCATGAAGCTTCTCCGAAACCACTGCATCCGGTTCCAAGGCGAGGGCAGCCGCCATGCGCGCCAGGTTCCGGGCGTCGGCCGCATCTGTTTTGGCGCGGGTTCCGCAGGCCTCTGTTGAGCGACGTGCCTGCAATGGGTTGAGCTTTATCAAAGGGAACTTGCCCGAGAGGGCCTTCTCAAAGGTCGGGTGGTATGGGCCCGCCGGCTCGAACACGACCCGGGCTAAGGGTGTGGTGCCAAGCCATTTGATCAGCGATCGAAAACCGCCCGATCAGGATGATGTTTGATCGAAAACATCATCCTGATCTAGATTCTTGGTGGTCGCGTGATCATTGAGGAAAACCGGTAACCACTTTTCCTCATCACGCTCCAGGAGCGTTATCAAACCGCGGCACTGCCTGGTCTTCCAGGCGGAAGGCATCAAAATGGGATTTCGAAATGTCGATCCCGATGCTATGTCCAGTCATCTTCGCGCTCGACCATTGGTCTTGAACCAATGGCGAACAAGGTCTCGCGCCTTTGCTTGTCAGGCGTGACGTGTCACACGCCTGTCCGTTCAGGCCCTTGGGGAAGACGGCGGTTGACCAAACTCGAGAACCTTCCGCAAAGACCAAGCGCTTGCGCGATCCAACCGCCGCCACCGCCCGCCATGAATGGCGTGGCGGGCAGTGGCTCCTTTATACCTCAGGAGCCGAGTTCAGCATAAGTGTCTGACCTGAAATTAAGTTGGGTAGTATCAGAAGATTAGGTTGACACTTAACCGGATCGCTGATTCTGGGGTTTTGCAACAAACCTACCGGAGATCGCCGATGTGGACTGATACCACCCGCGCCCTACATGCCCGCAGAAGCCTGGCGTTGCCAAGCGATTTGACGGATGCAGAGTGGGCGGCGCTTGAGCCTTTCATGCCAGCGGCTTCGCCGGTGGGTCGTCCGCGCAAATGGCCGTAGCTCGCGGATTGTCGAGGCGCGGCTCTGTCAGTTGCGCGGTGGCCTGCCGTGGCGGATGCCCCCGCCGGGATTTCCGCCGATGACCAGGGTGCCGCGCTATTTCCATGCGTGGCGCGACAGCGGTTTGTGGCAGGCGATCAACCGTGACCTGCCCCTGATCCTGCGGCTGGCCGAAGGGCGTGCGGCCAGCCCAAGCGCGGGTGTGATCGACAGCCAAAGCGTCAAAACCGCCGTATGCGGCGGCATTCGCGGCTATGATGCGGGCAAAAAGATCAAAACTCGCAAGCGCCATATCCTGACAGACACCTGCGGATACCTTGTTCATGCCGTGATCCACGCCGCCGACATTCAAGACCGCGACGGCGCGCCGCTGGTGCTTGCCGACATCCGCAAAAGCTTTCCACTCCTGCGACATGTCTTCGCTGACGGCGGCTATGCGGGTGAAAAGCTGAAGGGCGCACTCGCCAAACTCGGCACTTGGACGCTTGAGATCATCAAGCGTTCTGACAGAGCACAGGGCTTTGTCCTGCTGCCCAGACGTTGGGTCGTCGAGCGCAGCTTCGCACGGGCTCAACCGCAACCGACGCCTCGCCAAAGACTTCGAACGCACCATTGAAAGCGCCACAGCATGGCTCTTGCTTGCCTCCGTTCAGATCATAACCCGCAGAATTGCAAGGGTTATGCCGGGATAGAGCGCTTATGAGTCAGCTTCCAGGAGTCTGATTCCGAACCATGCGAGAGATTTCATGGCCTTGCGAACATGCGCGTGACGCGCCGGATGTGGGCAATGAGGAGCCGGGCTCTCGCGCTGGCGCTGGCGCTGGCGCTGGTTTCTCCCGGTCATTTGCCATTCGGCGGCATCCTCCAAGCCATGCCAAGCTCCGCTCTGCCAGCCACCTGCGCGGGATGACTTTGATGCCTTGCGCGGGGTCGGAGCGCTTGACGATCTGCGGCCTCCAGCCTCCGATCTTCGCCAAAGCCCCCCTCAGCCTGGGCCCGGCCCACGACCTTGCCCTCTGCCGCGCAACGCGACAAGTTGGTGGTTGATCTCCTTCAGCAGGCATTGTCGCGCCAGTCGTAACAGGAGCGCCGCGCCGTCGAGACCGCCGGACGAGACCGCCGGAAAGTCATTGGGCAACATGGCACCACTGGCACCCGGTCGGCGCGATGTCGAGGATCGCATCGCAAACGCAGCACAGGTCAGTCACTCGAGGCCGACCGATCCTGCCGACCCCAGCCATCAGCGGTGCCACCAGTGCCCATTCCGCATCAGTCATATCGCTTGCCTATTTGCCGCTGCTGCGCCCCTATCGCCGACGGGTGAACTCGCTCCAGGCCATGGTGATCGCCATTCAATCTCGCAACCGAACAGAATCACACCCTGCTGAATTCACTCAACCAGTTTCGGATCAGCCTCTCAGCTTGCTTTGGCTTGCAAGGGCTGTTGCCTGCGGTTCGGATTTTCAATCGTTTGGAGAATTGGATGCGCTCGCAACCCGCTCAATGACGCCTTTCAGTCGGCGGAACCCTCGGATCTGTTCCTTTTCGCCGACGGCCGCAAAACCCAGAACTAGCCCTGACTGGCTGTCGCCGTGGCGAAACTGCATGGAGAACGGCGAGACATTGATGCCCTCGATCCGGGCACCTTCGGTGACATGACGGTCATTCAGCGCCGTGCGAAACAGGGCGACCTGCTGGATGCCGGTATCGGCACGACTTAGCGTCATATGCTGCCCCAATTGGCGGTCAAAAGCCTGAAAGAAGCTGTCGCGGCGCTGTGCGTAAAGACGGCGCGTGCGGCGCAAGTGGCGCGCGAAATGCCCGTCGCTGACGAAATCGGCCAGTGCCGCCTGCGTAAGCAGGGGCGCGAAATGGCCCGTCGCGCTCAGGGCAGCCTTGATCGGCTCCAGCAGGCGATGGGGCACCACCATATATCCCAACCGCATGGCCGGAAACAGGATTTTGGAAAAAGTGCCGACGAAGATCGTCCGCTCGCCCGAGGTTATGCCCTGCAAAGCCGGGATGGGCTGTCCCTGAAAGCGGTATTCGCTGTCGTAGTCGTCCTCGATGATCCAGGCCCCCCAGCGATCAGACATGCGGATGAGGTCCCGCCGCTGACCCATCGCCATGGTCAAGCCGAGCGGATGATGGCAGGACGGGGTTACGAAGATCGCCCGCGGCGCGGGGCCCGGCGGCGGTTCTAGCCGCCATTGCCCGGCGCGGACATAAAGCGGCGAAAGCCGCGCTCCGGCCGACAGAAATGCCGCAGCGGCACCGTAATAGCCCGGCTCCTCCATCCAGACCGTGTCGCCGGGGTCAAGCAGCAGGCGCGCCAGCAAGTCGAAGGCCGATTGTGCGCCATTGGTCACCACGACCTGATCTGCGGTGCAGATCACCCCGCGCGAGGCCGTCAGATAGCGCGCGATCGCCTCGCGAAGATCGGGGTAGCCGGTCACATAATAGGTGCCGAACAAATCGCTGCTGGCCAGCTTTGCCCGCCGGGTCAGCAGTCGCGACCAGGTGTTGAAGGGGAACTGGCCGACATCCGGCAGTCCGGGATGGAAAGCCGTCGCACCGGGTTCGCCATGGTGATAGGGTTGTGCCGCCATGATCTCGCCGCGCCGCGACAGACGCGGCGGATCGACCCCGTGCGGCAAAGGCTCGTGCCCCAGCCCCAGTGGCAGATCCCGCAAGGTGGGCGGTGCGCCGGGGCGCGTCGACAGGAACCCTTCCAGCGCCAGTTGATCGTAAGCCGCGATAACCGTGTTTCGCCCCAAGCCCAGATCCTGCGCCAGCGCGCGGGTCGAGGGCAGCGGCATTCCCGCCGGCAGACGGCGCGCCTCGATCAGCAGGCGCAGTTTCTGATAGAGTTGCTGGTGCAGCGGCACCTTGCTGTCACGGTCAAGAGCGATGCTATCAAGCGCGAAGCCGGTGGACATAGTGGTTCCTGAAAATCGCAATAATCTGGTTCTAATTCAGGAACCAGATTCGTGCTAGCATGAAACCGTCACAGAGCAGGATCCGGAACTTGAAGATGGCAAGGCTCAGAATCGGCGTCATCGGTGCGGGGGGTGTGGCTCAGGTCGAGCATATCCCGAACCTGCTGCGCCTGCCGGATTTGTTTGATCTGAAGGTCGTGGCCGATCCTTCACCGACGGCTCGGGGTTTTGTCAGCGCGCGCTATGGAGTGGCGACACTCGCCGACCCCGACGATCTGCTGGCGATGGCGCTGGATGCGGTCGTGATTGCTTCGCCGGATGCGCTGCATTTCAGCCATGTTTCGGCGGCGCTGAGCGCCGGGCTGCAGGTGTTCTGCGAAAAACCGCTGTGCTATGCGCCCGAAGACATTGCCCGGCTGGCGGCGCTGCGGGACAAGGCCGGTCTTGTGCTGCAGATCGGCTATATGAAGCGGTTCGACCCAAGCTATGAGGCGTTGCTGGCGCTGCTGCCCGAACAGATCGGGGCGCTGCGGCAGGTTTCGGTGCAGGTGACCGACCCCGGCGCGGCACCGTTCATCCGTCACCACGACTGGCAGTTGGCCAACGACCTGCCGGAGGCGTCGGGCAGGGCGCTGCGCAAGATGCAGCAAGAACAGGTCGCCCGTGCGGTGCCGGTCGCGCTGGACGAGATCGGGTATCGTGGCTTTTGCGCCGCCTACGCCTCCAGCATCGTCCATGATGTGAATGCGGTGCATGGGATTCTGGACGCGCTTGGCACGACGGTTGATGGCATCACCGGTGCCGCGCTGTTCGCAGGCGGCACGGGCGGTCATGGCGCGGTCGGTCTGAACCGGGGCGAGGCGCTGTGGACCATGTCACATCTCACGGTGCCGGGCCTGCCGCATTACTCGGAGCGGATCACGCTGACCTTTGAAGGGTCCGCACTGGAGCTTGAGTTCCCTTCGCCGTGGCTGAACCACGCACCAACCCGTCTGACCGAGTGGCGCGGGCGCGGCCTGTCTTTGGAAACACGCGAGATCAGAACGGGTTACGAGGAAGCCTTCATCGAAGAACTGAAGGGCTTTCATCGCGCCATCACGGCAGGCGAGCCGGTCCGCAATACCGCCGAACATGCTTGGCAGGACATGACCCTGCTTGCAAGGCTTGCCGCCTGGCACATGACTCACAACACCGCCACGAAAGGGCAGGGAAAATGAGTGTGCGCATCGGAATCAACCCGATCACCTGGACGAATGACGACGCGCCGGAACTGGGCGGCGACACAACGCTGGAAACCTGCCTCAGCGAGACAAAGCTGGCGGGATATGCCGGCACCGAACTTGGCTGCAAGTTTCCCCGCGATGCCGCCGTTTTGCGCCCGATCCTTGACGGCTACGGCCTGGCGCTGATCTCGGGCTGGTATGACGGGCGCTGTGCCGAGAAATCGGTCGAGGACGAGATCGAGGCGATCACACCGCATCTG
Organism: Paracoccaceae bacterium; assembly: GCA_038921555.1. GTDB lineage: Bacteria > Pseudomonadota > Alphaproteobacteria > Rhodobacterales > Rhodobacteraceae > Stagnihabitans. Next base: position 20,287 of record JBCKXH010000019.1, on the reverse strand, counting down.
ACGCTATTGCGGGATATGGGGTGCAGCCATCTGGTTTATGCTGACACCTCACGCGGGCGGCATGGTGCCATCTGGGGGCCGATTTCGCAGCGCCCCGCCTTGTCGGTCGAGGAATGGCCGGGCTATGGCCGCAAGCTTACCTCTCTGGCCGAGCACATGGCCGATCTGGGGGTGCGCATGGCCTTTCACCATCACATGGGCACAATCGTTGAAACCGATGCCGAAGTGGGCCTGCTGATGCGCCACACCGGCGACGCCGTGGGCCTGCTCTACGATACCGGCCATTCGATCTTTTCCGGCGGCAACCCGGTGGCGTTGCTCGGGGCGCATGTCGGACGGGTTGTGCATGTGCATTGCAAGGATGCCCGCCCGGCCGTTCTGCACAAGGCGCGGGCCGAGGATATGAGCTTCATGGCGGCGGTGATCGACGGTATATTCACCGTGCCGGGAGACGGAGTTATCGACTATCCGACAATTCTGAAAATCCTGCACGACGCGGGCTATTCCGGTTGGTTGGTGGTCGAGGCGGAGCAGGACCCGAAGAAGGCCGATCCGCTGACCTATGCGACGATGGGGTTCCAGAACCTGTCGCGCATGGCCAAGGAGGCAGGTTTCACCGTTACGAGTTGAAAACATTGGCAAGAGCCGACCGCGCTACCACAAGCCTTGCCGGAGTAACCGGAGGGCGCATACAACAGGGAGACAACCAAGATGCTTGAACGTCTGAAGTTCGCAGCGGCGTCAGTTGCCGTGTTTGGCCTGATGGCCGGGGCCGTTTCTGCCGAGGGCCTGAAGGCCGCATCCGATGTGAAAATCGCCGTCGTCGTGCACGGCAGCTCGTCCGACGCCTATTGGTCGGTGGTCAAGCGCGGCGTCGATGACGCGGCGGCGGCGACCGGAGCGCAGGTCCAATACATTGCGCCGCAGGTCTTTGACAGCGTCGAACAGGCCCGCCTGATCAAAGCCGCCGTGGCCACCCAGCCTGATGGACTGGTGATTTCGATCCCCGACAAGGATGCACTGACAACGGCGGTGAAGTCTGCCATCGACGCTGGTATCACGGTCATCAACATCGACTCGGGCGAGCTGGAGGGTGCGGCGTTGGGCGTGCCGCTTTATGTCGGCACCACCTCGGAATATCAGGCCGGGATCAAGGCGGGCGAGCGGCTGGCAGCAGCAGGTATCCTCAATGTCGCCTGCATCAACCACGAGGTCGGCAATATCAGCCTTGACCAGCGCTGTCAGGGTATCGCCGACGGACTGGCCAAATCGCAGGGCACGTCAGCGGTGGTTGCCGTTTCGCAGGATCCGGCGGATGTGACGCGGCGGGTCGAGGCCTATCTGGCGTCGCATCCCGATACGCAGGCGGTCTTTGCCACCGGCACCGCCGGGGCGAACCCGCTGATCAAGTATTTCGACGAACAGGATCTGTGGTCGAAATACAAGCTCTACACCTATGACCTCGGCCCGGAAATCCTGCAATCGGTGGCCGATGGCAAGATGGGCTTCGGCATCGACGGCCAGCAATACCTGATGGGCTATTTGCCGGTGATTTTGTTGGTGCAGAACGCGACGCATGGGCTGATGGTGCAGAACAACATCTACACCGGACCACTGTTCATCGATTCGCCAGAAAAGGCGAATGCGGTGCAGGCCCTGTCCAAGGAAGGCACGCGCTAGATCGGTTCAGGCGATGCCAGCATCGCCTGAACCGATCTAGCCTTTTGATTTTTCGCAAATCGGGCGGGAAAACCGGTTCCCACTTTTCCCTGATTTGCTTTAGGTTGCGTGCCGAACCGGCCGGGGGCAGGCGCTTTGCGCGGCTCCCGGTTGCTTTCCGCGAGGCTTGAGAGACGAATGAGATGAGCAACGACACCCCCACCACGCGCCCATCGGATCCGATCCCGCGTGCCGCACCAGAGATTGCGCGCAAGTCGATTGGCACGCCAGATGAGCGCGTCGCCGGTGCCAGCCGCTTTACCCGCCAGATGCGCCGCCCCGAGGCCGGGGTTGCGCTGGGCCTGCTGGCGACCATCGTGATCTTTGCGCTGTTGCCGGGCGCGGGCTCGCTTTACTCGCTGCAAGGCGCGATGACATTCCTCACGTTGTCGGCCGAGCTGGGCATTCTGGCGGCGGCTGTGGCGCTTCTTATCGTCGCGGGCGAGTTCGATCTGTCGATCGGCTCGATGGTCGGTTTCGCGGGCATCGTGATCGGGCTTTTGGTCACGCAGTTGGGTTGGCCGCTGTGGGCCGCGATTGGATCGGCCTTCGCTGTGGCGGTGCTGGTTGGCTACCTTAACGGTCTCGTCACGGTCAGAACCCGGCTGCCGTCGTTCATCGTGACGCTTGCCTCGCTGTTCATCCTGCGCGGACTTTCAATCGGCATCACCCGCGCGGTGACAGGCAGAACGCAGATCCCCTATATTCTCGACAATCCGGCTGACGCCACTGCGGCTGCGATCTTCAACGGCCACATCCTGACCGACCTTTTCCGCTGGATGGGCGCGCAGGACTGGATTGCGACCAAGGCCGACGGTGCACCATTCGTTGCAGGCATTCCGATGTCGATCGTCTGGTGGGTTGTCGTCACGGCGGGCGCGGGCTGGATGCTGAGCCAGACCCGGTTCGGCAACTGGATCTATGCCTCGGGCGGCGATGCTGTGGTGGCGCGCAATGTCGGGGTGCCGGTCGCGCGGGTGAAGATCACCCTGTTCATCGTGACGGCGCTGGCGGCGACGCTGCTCGCGACGATTCAGATCACCGAGGCGGGATCCGCCGACACCATGCGCGGCACGCAGAAGGAATTCGAGGCGATCATCGCGGCGGTCATCGGCGGCGTCCTCTTGACCGGTGGCTATGGCACGGTGCTGGGTGCTGCCCTTGGCGCGCTGATCTTCGGGCTGGTGCAGATGGGCATTTTTTACACCGGGATCGACACCGACTGGTTCAAGGTTTTCCTTGGTCTGGTGATCCTGGCCGCCGTGCTGGTGAACAACTACGGCCGCGCCCGCGCGCTTGGCGAAAAGGTCGAATGATGAACGCACCGGCAATCGAATTGCGCAACGTCTCCAAACGCTTTGGTTCGGTCATCGCGCTGAACGATGTCAGCATGGTGGTGAATTCCGGCGAGGTGCATTGCCTTTTAGGTGACAACGGCGCGGGCAAATCAACCTTGATCAAGATCCTGGCGGGGGTCCACCGCCCGACCGAGGGTCATATCCTGCTGGGTGGAGAACCGGTCGCCTTTCGCTCGCCCCGCGATGCGACGGATGCCGGTGTGGCGACGGTGTTTCAGGATTTGGGACTGATCCCGCTGATGTCGATTTCGCGCAATTTCTTCCTTGGGCGAGAACCGGTGAAGGGCATCTTTCCGTTCCGCCGTTTCGATCAGCAGCACGCCAATGCGGTAGCGCGACAGGCGCTGATCGATGTCGGCATTCAGGTGCGCGACCCGACGCAGGCTGTGGGCACTCTGTCGGGCGGTGAACGCCAGTCGGTCGCCATCGCGCGGGCGATCCATTTCGGTGCCAAGGTGCTGATCCTGGACGAACCGACTTCGGCGCTTGGCGTCCATCAGGCGGCGATGGTGCTTAAATTCGTGATCGAGGCACGGCTGCGGGGCCTTGCCGTCATCCTGATCACCCATAACATCAACCATGCCTATCCGGTGGCCGACAGCTTTACGCTGCTGAACCGGGGCACCAGCAAAGGCACCTACCGCAAATCCGAAATCAGCCGCGAGGATGTGGTGCGGATCATGTCGGGCGGTGAAGATATGGCCGTGATCGAACGCGAGATTGCCGACCTGCTGGGGCAGGTGCGATGACGGTGCCGCGCCGCGTGGTGATCCATGCCGACGACCTTGGCATGAGCCACGGCGCGAACGCCGCTTTTGCAGATCTGTGGCATCGCGGCACCGTCAGTTCGGGCTCGGTCATGGTGCCCTGTCCGTGGTTTGCCGGGCTTGCCGTGATGGCGCGCGCCAGTCCGGCGATGGATGTCGGCGTTCATCTGACCCTGACCAGCGAGATGCAGGGTTACCGTTGGCGGCCCCTGACGCGGCCTCCGGCCTCGGTCGGGCTGACCGACGGCGATGGCTTTTTCCATCCCGACGTGCCGACGCTGCGGGCGCAGGCTGACCGCAAAGCGGTGGCCGCCGAGTTGCGCGCGCAGATCGACGCGGCCTTGGATGCCGGGATCGACGTGACCCATCTTGACGGTCACATGGGCGCGGTGCTGGCACCGGAATTTGCCGACCTCTATGTCGAGATCGCTGCCGACTACGGGCTGCCCCCCGTCTTCTGTGCCGGCCTGTCGGACTACGGCGGTCAGCACAACATGGCTGGGATATCAGCCGACGCCTTTGCATCCGGGGTCGCGCGCGCCACGGCGGCGGGCTTTGCAATCTTCGACCGGATAGTCGAAACCGACTGGCATCCGACCGCCCCGGCCGATCTGGCCTATCGCGGGCTGATTTCTGGCCTTGGCTCGGGCCTGAGCTTTCTTGCCCTTCATTTCACCCTGCCCGGAGAGATTGAGGCGATTGACCCCGGCTTTCACCACATCCGCACGGCGGAATACGCACTGTTTCGCGATCCGGGCTTTGCCGAATGGCTGGCGCGGCAGGACATGACGATAATTGGCATGCGAGAACTGCGGGACGATTACCGCGCCCGCATGAGCACGAGAGGGCCAGCATGGAACGCATCGGCATAGGGTTGATTGGCACCGGGTTCATGGGAAAATGCCACGCGATGGCTTATGGTGCGGTGCGCGCGGTTTACGGCAACGTGCCGGTGATCGACCGGGTGGCACTTTGCGACCTGGACGCCGCACATGCCGCCGCCTGCGCCTTGCAGTTCGGGTTTTCCCGCGCAACCACCGACTGGCGCGATCTCTTGGCCGACCCGAAGATCGATCTGATCTCGATCACCTCGCCCAACGGGCTGCACCGCGAGATGGCCGTGGCGGCGCTGGCGGCGGGCAAACATGTGTGGTGCGAAAAGCCGATGGCGCTGACGCTGGCCGATGCCGAGGCGATGAAAGCCGCCGCTGTGAAAGCGGGCAAGGTGACGGCGCTTGGCTATGCCTATCTGCAGAACCCGGCTTTGCAAGAGGCGCGCCGCCTGATCGCCGAGGGTGCGATTGGAACGCCCTTTGATTTCCGGGGAAGTGTGGATGAGGATTACATGGCCGATCCGGCATTGCCGTGGTCGTGGCGTCTGCGGGCGCAGGATGCGGGGTTGGGAACGCTGGGCGACCTGACCGTGCATCTCATTTCGCTGGCCCGCGTCCTGATGGGCGAGATTGCCAGCCTGACGGCGATGGTCGACACGGTGCATGCCAACCGGCCCTTGCCGGACGGCGGAACTTCGGCGGTTGAAAATGACGATATCGCCCATGCGCTTGTCCGCTTTGCGTCGGGCGCGCGCGGAACGCTGGCGTCAAGCCGCATCGCGTATGGTCGCAAGAACGGGCTGCGCATCGAGGTGCATGGATCGAAGGGCATGCTGTGGCTCGACAATGAACGGATGAACGAGCTGAACCTCTACATCGCCGAAGGCCCGCCTGCCGGGCGCGGCTTTCGCCGGATCCTGTCCGGCCCGCTGCATGGCGACTATGGCCGGCTTTGTCCGGCTCCGGGCCATGGGCTTGGCTTTAACGAGCTGAAGGTGATTGAACTGGCCGAGATCCTGAAGGCGATCAGTGGTGCCCCGTCCCGCGCGGTCAATTTCACCGAGGGACTGACCATCGAGACGGTAGTTCACGCCTTTGCCCAGTCAGCGCGCCAAAAGTGCTGGGTGGATATCGAGGCGGTGTGACCTGGCCGCAAATTGTGTGGTGACCGCCGCTCTTGCCGAGTGCGCCAGTCCTGCGCAGCCTGACGAATGGCTTTAGCAGGAAAACTGAGACGCGTTCGCATTGCTATGACAGCACCCACGCGGCCGAACCAGAGCATTTTGCGCGTTGATGATCGAAGTTGATGTGTTTTAAGGTGGTCAGTCGCGGATCGGACGGACAAGGATTCGCAGGTGGCAGCCTGAACCGTGCACTGGTTGCGAATCGCCCGAGGTGGGGTCAATCAAAAGACATCACCGGTGCATCTGGGAACACCATCGCGATTTGACAGGCGCGACGCGGAGAAGGAAGCGATGGCAAAGCTTTATGGCAGATTTCATGGTGAAGCCACTTTGGTCCTGCATTCGGGGTGCCTGTCGCAGTTTGGCGGCGTTCGGCTGGTCACGCTTGGTGACTGGGTCGAGCGGGGCATGCGGCTTTTGGAGTTTCGCTCGGCCGCGGCGAGATGATCTGGCTCAAGGCGGGCGAGGCGCGCCATTGTGACACGCGCTTTCGGGTTCTGGACGGGCCTCAGGATATCGCGACGGCCGAGGCGCGCATTGCCGCCATCGCCCGCCAGCCAGATACGGATTGTCCCGAACTTACCGGGCGGTTCGCGCCCTTGCACAACGCAGCATTGAACCAAAAGGTGCAAACATGACAGCCACAGCTACTCTCTTTGTCCCGCGCGATTGCAGCTTGACCGGGCGGCAAGCGCAGCACGCAATTGGGGCGGGGCTCGCCTCGGCGGAATGGTATCATTCGGAGGTGCCCCGCAAATTGATGAAGGATATGATGCAGCGCCGCGATGGGCCTGCATTGCGCGATACCGCGATCTGGTTCGGCCTTTTGATTCTGTCGGGCATGGGCGGTGTGCTGACATGGGGGACAGGATGGGCCGTGCCGTTCCTTGCGGTTTACGGTGTGCTCTACGGGTCTGCCTGCGACAGCCGCTGGCACGAATGCGGCCATGGCTCAGCATTTCGCACGCCCTGGATGAATGATGTGGTCTATCACATCGCCTCGTTCATGGTGATGCGCAATCCGGTCAGTTGGCGGTGGAGCCATGCCCGCCACCACACGGATACCATCATCGTGGGCCGCGACCCCGAGATTATCCATTTCCGACCGCCACACCTGATGCTGACAGCGCTGCATTTCATCGGCATCCCGGACATTTACCAGAGTTTCCGCGTTCTTGCCCGAAACGCTGCCGGGATCATCCCCCCGGATGAGGCCGATTACATACCGCGAGACGAACGCGCGAAGGCGATCTTCTGGGCGCGTGTGCATCTGGCGATCTATGCCGGTGCGGTGGTGGCAGCGATTGGCACATGGTCGATTTTGCCGCTGATGTTGATCGGCGGGCCGCGCATCTATGGCACTTGGCACATGGTTCTGACCGGGCTGTTGCAGCACGGCGGGCTGGCCGAAGATGTGCTGGACCATCGGTTGAACAGCCGGACGGTTTATCTCAACCCGGTCAGCCGCTGGATCTATTGGAACATGAACTACCATATCGGGCATCACATGTTCCCGATGGTGCCCTATCACGCGTTGCCCCGTCTGCACGCCCTGATCAAGGATGACCTGCCGCCGCCGGACCGGTCCATTGCGCAAGCCTACGCCGAAATGATCCGTGCCCTTTGGCGGCAGCGCACAGAGCCTGGCCATACAATCCTGCGCCGCCTGCCGCCCACCGCGCGGCCCTACCGCGCCGATTTTCACGCCATCGAAGTGGGGCGGATGCCGCTTCCAGACCCGAAAGGCATCGCATGACTATCTGGATCGACGTTTGTGACGCCAAAACGATTGATCTGGAGGATGTAATGCGCTTTGATCACGGCGGGCGCACATTCGCCATCTATCGCAGCTCCGAGGGGGATGTCTTTGCCACTGACGGGCTTTGCACCCATGAACAGGTGCATCTGGCGGGGGGGCTGGTGATGGATGACATCATAGAATGTCCCAAACACAATGGTCGTTTCAACTTCAAAACCGGGGCGGCGCTTCGGGCACCGGTCTGCGTGGCCTTGGCCACCTATCCGGCACGGATCAACGGCACACGGATCGAGATTGCCATCGGGGAGGAGGCCGCAGGATGAACCGAAAGCGCCCGACTGTCGCCGATCTGAAGGCCCGCAAGGGCAAGGGTCAGATGACCATGCTGCGCTACTTTACCCTGGACGAGGCCGCCGCCGCCGAGGCGGCTGGGATCGACATCGCTTCGGTTCCCCCTGCGCTTGTCAGCGGTCCGCGCTACCGCGTGGCGGCACCTTCTGTGTTCAGCTATGCGCGCGCGGGGGGCTGCGGGTTCCATCGTCAGTATCCTGTCGATGAACGCCCATTGCGGCATTCCGGATCTGGCCATCTCACCGGCAGAAAAGGTGCGATGGCGAGGCTGACCCGCAATGCGGCGCAGGCCCATATGGCCGACCGCGTCCGGGTGAACGCGATCAATCTGGGCTGGGTGGCGACAGAAGGCGAACACCGCACGCCGGCCGAAGTGTTGGGTCGTGGCCCCGACTGGCTGGCCAAAAAACAGGCCGGCTTGCCTTTGGGCCGGTTGGTGACGGCCGAAGAAACCGCTAGGCTTGCGATCTATCTGCTGGGCGAAGCCTCGGTGCCGATGAGCGGTGCGATCATCGACTTTGAGCAGAAAGTGGCGGGGGCGATCTGAGCGATGTTGGGCAAGAACCGATCTGACCAATCAGGCGCAGGTGGCCGGCTGAAGGTCTTTGTCGAAAAGCCCTTTGCGTCCTCGGCCGCCGAGGCAAGGCGGATGATCGCGGCGATGCAGCCGACGGGCAAACTGCTGGCGATCAACTGGCCGCTGTGGCATGGGTGGCAAGCCATGTGACTGCCAAGCGGCTGATCGCCGAAGACACCATCGGCGATCTGTCCGAGATCCGCTATTGCGGCGGCAATCGCGGGCCGCTTTACCACCTTGCCGACAAGGTTGAAGTGTCGCGCGCAGAGATTGAACGGCAGAAACCCGGCTCGTGGTGGTATAGGCGCGCCTCGGGAGGCGGCAGCTTGCTCGATTATCTGGGCTGTGGCGCCACGCTTGGCACCTGGTACATGAACGGCGAAGCCCCGGTCGAGATCGCCTGCATCGTTGACGAAACGCCCGGCATCGAGGTTGACCAGCACGCCAGCACAATCTGCCGCTGTGCCCGCAGCCTGTCCAAAGTGGAAACCCACTGGGGCACCTTTGCCGACCCTTGGGTGATCCAGCCGCAACCCCGTTGCGGATTTGTCTTTGTCAGCAGCGATGGCACGTTGGCAAGCTGGGGTTACACCGATCAACTCACGATGCAGACCCGCGCCCAGCCTCTGCCCACTCCGGTCCCCGCCGATCCGTTGCCCGAGGGGCGGCGCAATGGCATCGAGTATATCCTTGGCTGTATTACGCGGGCCGAGCCGGTCAGCCGGCCGCTTGACCCCGCCCGGTGCCTGACGGGGCAGCGGATCAACGATACGGCGGTCCTCGCCGCAAGCGAAAAGCGCACGCTGGCGCTGCTGCCGTGAGTGAGGGGCTGCCCGACCCTGACACCTATGCCCTGAAATCGGCGGCGCTGTCGCAGGCGCCAACGCCCTGCCCTACCAACCGCCGACGCCGCGTACCTATCGCCCGCGTATCGGGATGATCGGTGCGGGTGGCATCGCGGCCAGCCATCTTGACGCCTATGCGCAGGCCGGGTGGGAGGTGACTGCGATCTGCAACCGGACGCGGTCGCGTGCCGAGGCGCGGTCGCGGAACTATGCCCCGACGGCATGGATCACGGATCGTTATCAAGACATCCTTGCCGATCCGACCATCGACGTCGTTGACATCACGCCCCACCCCGGCGACCGGCTTCCCATCATCGAGGCGGCACTCAAGGCGGGCAAGCATGTGTTGTCGCAAAAGCCCTTTGTGCTGGATCTTGCCGATGGCGCGCGGCTGGTCAGCCTTGCGCGGGTCAACAAGGTAAAGCTTGCCGTCAACCGGAACGGCCGCTGGGTGCCACATCTGTCGCGGATGCGCGAGGCGGAGCAGGCGGGGCTGATCGGCGATGTCCAAAGCGTTCATGTCTCGATCCATTGGAACCACGGCTGGATTGCCGGAACCCTGTTCGAGCGGATCGAGGATCTGATCCTCTATGACTTCGGCATCCATTGGTTCGACTTTGTCCAAAGCATCGTCGGTGCGCGGGCGCAAAGCGTGGTTGCCACCGCAAATCATGCCCTTGACCAGCAAGCCGCCGCTCCGTTGATGGCGCAGGCGCTGATCCGGTTGCAGCAGGGTCAGACCAACCCGCCTATGATCTGACACATTGCATCCATTCCCGGCTTGCTATGGATTTGATGGTCTTGGGGAGGGCGATGAGGTCGTTCCAGGCTTCGCAGCAGGCATCGACGATGGCCTCGTAGTTGTCGTAGCAGCGGTTGGCGAGTTTGTTTTGGCGCATGAACTGCCAGATATTCTCCTGTGGGTTGAGTTCGGTTCTGTATGGGGGCAGCCGCAGCAAGCTGATATTACTGGGCACCGCGAGCGCCTTTGGGTGTGCCATCCCGCACAATCGATGATGACCACAGCGTGGCTGCCGTGCTCGAGCTGGGTGCTGATCCCGCCCTGATGCGCTTTCGCTGCGGTGTTGGCATGGGGCATGATCAGCGCGGCCCCGGTTCCACGCGCGGGGCAGACCGCGCCAAAGATATAGGCGCATTCATAACGCTGATCTCGCAACGCGCTTGGCCGCGTGCCCTCGCAGCCCAGATATAGGTCAATGTGCCGATCTCGCCCACGCGTGCTTCATCTTGAACCCAGATTTCGAGAGGCCAGATTTCGAGAGGCTTGCCGCGCGCGTGCTCGGGCAGAACCGCTTCGACATGGCTCATGAAGTTTTTTTAAAAGCCGCCCGCGCCTCAGCATCGCCTTGAGGGTGAGCCGGACGCACCGAGACGTGGCTCAGTTTCAAACGGTGCAGCAATCTGCCGACCGTGCTCTCGTGGTAGTGAACCTTGAACGTGTCAGCGATATAGGTCTGCACGTCCACGCACCGCCAGCGGACCAGGCGGTCTTTCTCCGGGTCAGGCCCCGCCAGAACATGGGCTCTGACTTGTGCTTCCTGTTCCGCCGTCAGCCGCCGCACCGGGTGGCCGTGCGGGCGGTCACGCAAACCCTCGACACCATCCGTATTGAAACGGTGCACCCAGTCGCACAAAGTCTGGCGGTCCATCCCGCCCTGTCGCGCCGCAACCTGCCGCTTGGCACCCTCAAGCACCGCCGCCACCGCGATCAGCCGCAACGACACCCGGCCATCACGCTCCCGACGCGCCAACTTGCGGAGCCCGTCCGCGCTCAATGTCGTCGTGACTGCCAATGATCGACCCATCCCGCTTCTCCCTGAAAGGCAAAGCGCAATGAATCAGACAATGGCTCGTTTGAAAACCAAAAGCCGAGTCAGGTCATCGGCAGGTTGGTATTAGTGCGATTGAAGTATGCCCAAGGCTTCAGTGAACGGGCGATTGCCCTGTCGCTTGGGCTTGGGAAGGGCACGGTTGGAGACTACCTGGCGCGGGCGCGTCTGGCGGGCTTATCGTGGCCGCTGCCGCCGGAACTGGACGACGACAGCTTGGAGTTGCTGCTGTTTCCCAGCCCGACCATGGCATCGCGGCTGGATCGGCCCGTGCCGGATTGGGCAGTGATGGACCGTGAGTTGCGTCGGCCCGGCGTGACGCGGGCGCTGTTGTGGGAGGAGTATCGGGCCCAAGCTCCAGACGGGTTTGGCTATGCTTGGTTCTGCGAACATTTCGATGCCTGGAAAGGCCGGGTGCGCCCGACGTCGCACTTCAGGTGCGCTTTCAGCGCAACGCGCCAGACGCATGTGGGCGGCGAGAAGGTGTTCGTCGACTTTGCCGGTGACACGATCGACGTGATTGACCCTGCGACGGGCGAAGCGCAGGCGATGAAGCTGTTCACGCCAAAGGCGTGCCACTGGCACGACGGCGGCGTCACGCCAAAGGCGCGCCTCTGGCACGACGGGGGCGTCGAACTATACCTATGCCGAGGCGGTAGCCTCTGAGGGGTTGGAGGGTTGGACCCTTGCCCATGCCCGGATGTTCGCCTTTCTGGGCGGCGTGCCGAAGGCCGTGGTGCCCCAGATTGCAGGACCGGGCAACCTGAAGTCGGCCGTGATCAAGGCGGACCGGTTCGATCCCGGTTTGAGCGGACCTATGCCGAGTTGGCAGCGCATTATGGCACGGCGATCTTGCCCGCGCGGCCTCGCAAACCCCGCGACAAGGCGAAAGTCGAGGTTGCCGTTCAGATCGCGCAACGCTGGATTGTCGTGTCGAAGACGCGCCTGCGGCACGATGCACGGCTGCGGAACCATCGGTTCTTCTCGTTGGCGGAGTTGAACGTGGCGATCCGGCGGCTGTTGGACGAGTTGAACATGCGCGTGATGCGTGGCTATGGCGCCAGCCGTGCCGATCTGTTTGCCACCTTGGACCGCCCAACCTGCAGCCCCTGCCGCCCGAACCCTATGTCTTCGCCCGCCAATACACACTGGGCGGAAGCGCGCCCGCGTCGCGCCGGACTACCATATCGAAGTCGACAGCTCCTGGTATTCCGTCCCCTTCGGCCTGATCAAACAAGAGGTCGATGTTCGCGTGAGCGGACAGACGGTCGAGATATTCCATCGCGGTCAGAGGGTTGCAAGCCATCTGCGCACCCCCGGTCGGCGCAGCCATGTGCCCGTTCTCAAATTCCTGTGGCCGACCATATGCCCTCCGCACATCGCCGCTTTGCCGAATGGACGCCCGCCAGAATGTTGGCGCAGGCAACCAAGACCGGCCCAGCCGTAGCCGCCTTCTGCGAGATGGTGATGGCCGACCGCCCGCACCCTGAACAGGGCTTCCGCACCTGCCTGGGTGTGCTGGCTTTGGTCAAAACCTATGGGCCGGAACGCGTTGATGCCGCCTGCCAGCGTGGTGTGACCATCCGCGCCCGCCCATGCTTCCGCAGACGGCCACGTCCATCCGTTCGATCCTCAAGACCGGCCCCCCCCGAAAATTGGCCTCGATCGCGCCTTTCTGGAAGGCTCCGAAGAAGCCTCCCCCCTCCAACACGCCAACATTCGTGGCGGCGGCTATTACCACTTCGAGCGGACCAAAATGCTGAACCATCCCACCCATGACCGATTGCTGGCCGCAGGTCCGATTGGGGCCCTGACCGGCATTGCCAAGGCGCTTGACGAACAACGCAGGTCGACCGCCTTCGACGATCTCTCCTTCGAAGAGCGCCTCGGCATCCTGGTTGACCGCGAGGCCGCGGAGCGTGACGGCAAAAAGCTGGCCTCGAGGCTCAAGTTCGCGGCCCGGCGCCAAGACGCCAGCGCAAGCACGTCTGTCTTTGGGATCTGGACCTGCGCACGCCGCGTGGCCTCGACCGCAGTGTCATGGCGCATCTTGCGGACGGCGGTTGGATCGCGCGACATGAGAATCTGCTGATCACGGGTCCGACCGGTCTTGGCAAAAGCTGGATCGCCTGGCACCCTCGGGCACAAGGCTTGCCGTGACGGTAGGCCCGTCCTCTACCAGCGTGCCCCGCGCATGTTCGAAGCCCTTGCTCTGGCCCGTGGCGATGGCCGCTTTGAGCGCATCCTCAAGACCATCGCCCGCATGGATGTGCTGATCATCGACGATTGGGGCCTTGCCGTCCTCACCATCCCGGAGCGCCGTGACCTCCTGGAAATCCTCGAAGACCGCCACGGTCGCGCCTCCACAATCGTCACAAGCCAATTGCCCGTCGAGCACTGGCACGAGGCCATCGGCGACCCAACCCTGGCCGACGCCATCCTCGATCGTCTCGTTCACAACGCCCACAGGCTGAAACTTACCGGAGAAAGCATGCGAAAAGCCGCCGCCCGCAACTCAACCCTTGACCTGTCAGCACAAGCCTGACTCCATGAAACTGTCGGTCAAATCAGCTGCCCACCTTCGCGTGGAATGGCTGCCCGCGATGCCGTGGAACGAGTGCCCGCGATCGCGTGGAATCGGCGCCCATCTTCCGTGGAATGCGCACAAGAGCCCCCGACCGCCAGACCGCATCGCACTGATGAACCGCTTCTCGGCACTCGGCACTGCCGAGATCGTTCGCGTGAACTGAAACCATAGGGGAAAGGGGAAGCCACGCCACAGACCTCAGTTCTGCAACACCGCCATACGGGGGTGCCAAACCGCCAACTCAGGCAAATATAGAATCCGTCGTGACAGCGCCAAATCATGCGATTTTGTGGGCAGGAGGGGGGCTATACCCCCCTCTTCGCGACGTCACGAGCCGCAACTTGACCATCGTCTCGGCCAGTCCGACGGCACAGATCACACCGTCCAGCACGGGCAGCCCATGCTCCACCGCCAATGCATCGGCCAAATCGGTCATCCCGGCACAGCCCAAAACGATCGCTTCAGCCCGGTCCTCGGCAACCGCGCGGCCGATCTCGGCGCTGATGCGGTTGCGGGCGTCCGACCTCGGATTCTCCAGTTCCAGCACGGTAACCTCGGACGACCTTACCCGGGCGCAGCGGGCGATCAGGCCATAGCGGTGCAGGTTGTGCTCCAGCGCGGGAACCGAACGTGCCAGCGTGGTAACGACTGAAAACTTGTTCGAAATCATCGAGGCCATGTGATAGGCGGCCTCGCCAATGCCGATCACCGGCTTGTCGGTCAGGCAGCGCGCTGCGTCGAGACCCGTATCGTCAAAACAGGCAATCACCACCGCGTCATAGCCCTGCGAATTTCGGATCACATCGAGCATCCCGGCCAAAGACATCGCCTCGTCATAGAACCCCTCGATCGAGGCGGGGCCAAGCAGCGGATTGACTGCAACGATCTCGGTGCCGGCTGAAGCTACCCGCCTGGCCGCAGCCCCAATCTTTTCCGTCATCGAAGCCGTTGTGTTGGGGTTCACGACCAAGATACGCATCTTACAATTCACCCCCCAGATAGGCGGCCTTGATCCGGTCATCGCCCATCAGCTCTTTGGAATTTCCGGTCAGCACCACAGAACCGGTGGACATCGCATAGGCGCGGCCCGAGATGGAAAGCGCCATCCGGCTGTTCTGCTCGACCAGCAGCACCGTCACCTTTTCATCGCGCGAGATCGCCACGATCGCACGGGCAATGTCCTGCACCAGTTTCGGCGCGATGCCCAAGGATGGCTCGTCCAGCAAGAGCAGCTTCGGCTTGGCCATCAGCGCACGTCCGATCACCATCATCTGTTGCTCGCCACCCGAAAGCGTGCTGGCCTGTTGGCTGTAGCGCTCTTTCAAACGGGGAAATCGGACAAGTATGCTTTCCAGCGTATTGGCGATTTCGGCTTTGTCGCTCCGGGTGAATGCCCCCATCAGGAGATTGTCCTTCACCGACATGAAGGGAAAGACCCGGCGGCCCTCTGGCACCATGGCGATGCCTTTTTTTACAATCTCTGCCGCCGAAGTGCCATCCAACCGCTCACCCATAAAGGTGATCGAACCGCTCTTGATTTTCCGAAGTCCGGTGATCGCCCGCAGGATCGAGGATTTTCCCGCCCCATTGGCGCCGATCAGTGCCACGGTTTCGCCCTGTTGCAAGCTCAGCGACACGCCTTTCAACGCATAGACATGGTCGTAGTAAAGCTCGACATCTTTGAAGTTCAGCATCTCTGTCATGGCACTATATCCCAATCGCTGCGTCTTCGGAACCGAGATACGCCTCGATCACCTTGGGGTTGGCCTGAATTTCGGTCGGCGTGCCTTCGGCAATCTTTTCACCAAAGTTGATCACCACGATACGGTCGCTGATCTTCATGACCGCCGGCATGTCATGTTCCACCAGCAGCACCGTCACGCCGCGCTCGTTGCGCAGTCGGCGCACCTGGGCCACCATCTTCATCGTCTCGTCACGGTTCATCCCGGCAAAGGGTTCATCCAGCAACAGAACAGTCGGATGCGTGGCCAGCCCAATCGCCATGCCCAAGGCGCGCAGATGGCCTTGCGGCAAGTTCGAGGCAAGTTCGTTCCTGATTGCCTGAAGCCCAAGGAAATCGACGATGTCATCTGCGGACTTGCCAAACTCGGCCTCGTCGGCGCGGGCCTGTTTGCTGCCCAGAAAGAACCCCAGTAGCGAGGCTTTCGAGCGCAGATGATGCGCCACAATAATGTTTTCGCGTACCGTCATCGACTTGAAGATGGTGGTTTCCTGAAATGTCCGCACCACCCCCATCCGCGCCACCTTGTGCGGGGCAAGGCCGCTGATCTTCTGGCCGCGAAACAACACCTCGCCCGCTGAAGCATGCACAAACGACGCGATCACCTTGAACAGCGTCGATTTGCCAGCCCCGTTCGGGCCAATGACCGACAGGATCTCGCCCTCGTTCACATCAAAGCTGATGTTATTGTTCGCGATCAGGCCACCGTAGCGTTTTGTGATGCCCTTGATTTGCAGAATCGGAGTCATTTCCGGCCACCTTTCCGGTCAAACAGGCTGAGAACACCGTTCGGCAGCACCAGCATCATGGCTATCATGGCGCTGGAAAAGATCAGCAGTTGGTATTCCTTGGCGACCGACAGCAGATCCCAGCCGAAATACAGCAGGAAGGTTCCCAACATCGGGCCAGAGACAAACCCCAGACCGCCGACAAAGCAGTAAAGCATGAAGTTCACGCTATCGGCCACAGCAAAGGAGGACGGATATATCGACTGCGAGATTGCCACGAACACCGCCCCGGCCAACCCACCGAAGAAGGACGAAATCGCATAAGCCAGCACCCGCAGATAGGCTGTGTTGACCCCGATGGATGCCGCCAGTTCCTCGTTCTGCTGCAGGCTGCGGCACAGGTGGCCAAGCCGTGAATTCACTATCCGCCACAGCGCCGCATAGGACAGAACCATCAGTGTGACGGCCAGGAAGTAGAAGGCCAGCTTCGGATTTTCTATCGTGGCGAAATCGGGAATGATGGTGATGCCGAAAATCTGCAGCGCGCCGGGAAGCGGGATCGAGGTGATCCCCTTGGCCCCGTTGGTGACCGGCAGGGCAAGGGCGGTCAGTCGGGTGACTTCGGTTAGAACCAGCGTGATCATGGCGAAGTACACACCGCGCAGCCGAAGGATCGGCAGCCCGATCAGCACCGAAATGGCCGCGCAGAACAGCCCCGCCAGGGGCAGCGAGGCCCAGAACGACACGCCCGCCTGCGTCATCAGGACTGCCGAGACATAGCCACCCATCAGCGCGAATGCACCTTGGCCGATATTGATGCGCCCGATGTAGAAGGTCAGCCAAACCCCGGCAGACCCGATCGCCAGAAGCGCCACCGAGGTGAGCGTGTAGTACAAGTCCCACCGCCCACTTGCCGCGATCAGAACCGGCACCAGCACGAAGACCGCCAGCAGAAAGGCCGCAAGGCCAAGGATTTGCTTGTTCATGTGATCAACCCCAGGGCTTGCCCATCAACCCTTGCGGGCGGAAGGCCAGGAACACCATCAGCGAGGCGAAGATGGCAAGGTATGTGATGTCGCCATAGGCAGCCAACAGGGTAAGGCCGACGCTTTCCATCATGCCAAGGATGAACCCCCCGGCGATGGCCCCGGAAATTACCCCCGCGCCACCGATCATGATCATCAAGAAAGCCTTGATCGAGGTCGGGCCGCCCATCCCAAGATTGACCCCGGTGATCGTGACCAAAAGCCCGCCAACCAACCCGGCCAGCATGGCCCCCAAGGCGAAACCGATCATGGAATAGCGGTCCACATCGACACCCATCAACTGGGCCGCGACGCGGTCTTGCGCCAGGGCGCGCATTGCGCGGCCGGTCTTGGAATACTGCATCAGCGCGATGAAGCCCGCGATCATCGCGATCGCCAGCACTCCGATCAGGATGCGGTCATATGGCATGATCAATCGCATGTCCCAGTTGAACACGCCGTTCACGATCTTTGGCACGCCACGCTGCTTTTCGCCGAAAATCAGCAGGATCACGGCATCCAGAAAAAACGCGATACCGGCCGCCAGAAGCATTGTGCTTTCATCGCGTTTCGACTTTCGGATCACTGGCCGGAACAGGAACACCTCTATCAGCGCGCCCATGATTGCCAGAATTATCGCCGAGGCGAAAAGCCCAACGATGAAAGGCAGGCCCCACTGTGCTACAACGGTATATGTCACAAAGCCGCCAAAGACATACATCTGCCCATGCGCGAAGTTCAGCACGTTCATCAACGAGAAGATCAGGGTCAGACCCAACGCGATCAGCGCGTATTGGGCACCAAGATACAGCCCGTTTGCAAGGATCTGTTCCATGCACGGCCCTCCGGTTTGTGGGGAAAGGGGGGCCGCCAGTCACGACGGCCCCAAGGTGACGCTGGTAATTAAGCGTCAGTCTACCTGAGCCACGAACAAGGTCTCAAAGACGCCATCCTTGTAGGTGTTCACCACCAAAGGCACCGACACCTGACGCTTCTGGCCGAACGAGGTCATGCCAACGTATTTCAGCTTGGCATCGCCGACCATATAGGGGTTCGGCGCCTCGAACGTGTCCATGGTGGTCTTGAACGCCTCGATATCGGTTATCGCCGCAGGGTTGGCTGCCATCGTGGCAAGGATGTATTCCAGCGCATAGACCTTGGTGTTGGACTCGTCGTTGTATTCGCCGAACATCTTGGTGTAGCGGGCGACGAATTCCTTCATCGCATCCGACGCCAGTTCCGGGGTGGACGCGCCGCCGACCGAGATGAAGCCATTGGCCAGTTCGCCCGCGCCCTCGGCCAGTACGGCCGCATCCTGCGCGGTTTCGGTCGAGATCAGGCCGGTATAGCCCAACTCGCGCGCCGAGCGGATCAGTTGCGGCGCATTGGCGGGTGAAACACCCGACAGCACCAGTAGATCCGGCGCGGTCTGGATGACCGGCAGCAGAACCGGAGTGAAGTCGGTGGTGTCCATCTGATAGGTGACGGTGTCAGATACGACTTCCAGCCCCAAAGCCTTGGCAGCAGCCGAACCGGAGTCGCGCTGCGACAGAGGATCGGATTCGTTGCCGGCAATGAAGGCAATTTTCTTTACACCATTGTTTTCCATCAGGTATTTGTAAATTTCCGGACCGGACTGATAGTTGGCAACCATTCCCAGAATCGCATTTGATGCCGGCGCGGTGTACAGTTCTTTCGGGAAGGCATAGGGAAAATAGATGATGGCGTTTTGCTCCGCCACCGGACGCACTGCTGCGGCACCATCGTCAACGTTCGGACCGACGACATAGTGAATGCCCGCCTGTGCCATCATTTCCATGCCCGCGATGGCGCGCTTGGGGTCTTTCTGATCGTCGAAGGATACGATCTCGATGTCGTATTTTGTTCCGCCGATATCATAACCGCCGGTTTCGTTGATCCAGGCGGCGCGGGTCTCCATCGACCGCTGGTTCGAGGTGCCCCAGGCTGCGGCCGGGCCGGACGTGACGCCGACAAAGCCGATTTTGAGAACCGGGTTTTCGGCAAAAGCAAAGCTTGTCAGCCCGAAGCTGGTGATAGCAGCAAGGGCCGTGGATTTCAGCAATGTGCGACGAAGCATGTGGCAAACTCCCCGTGAGCCAGAAGATTGAATGTTGGTGCCCCGATTCGGGGTTCTACTAGTGACGCCATCACACTATTATGTTAACAATTATGTCAACATAAATATTATATATTGTTGACACGAATGATGACTTGAAGCAGACCAGATTGGCAACTATCCCTTTGTGAAATCACGCCAACCAAGTGGTAGACCCTCCTATGCCTGCGGCACCTGACAGCATCAGCCAAATCGTTTCCCCCGACGAAGTCGCCGAGGAAGACATCGTCGAGCGTATTTTCGAGGCGGTTGTCGAACAACGGCTGCCGCCAGGGACCAAGCTTTCCGAGTCGGCGCTGTGCCTGGCCTTTGGCGTCGGCCGCATGCGAATCCGTCGATCCCTATTGCTTTTGTCCAGCCGCGAGGTGGTGGAACTGCACGCCAATCGCGGTGCTTACGTCGCCTCACCTACGGCAAAGCAGGCCCGCGAAGTGTTCGAAGCGCGACTGGCGCTGGAACCAACCATTGCGCGGCTGGCTGTCGAACGTGCCAGTCCCGAGGATATTGCCAACCTTGCTGCTCATATCAAAATGGAACATAGCGCTCATCACGACGACCGGCGCCTCGAAGCGATCCGCCTGTCGGGCCAGTTTCACATCTTGTTGGCGCAGATCGCTTCGAACGCGGTGATGCTGAGGATAATGAAGGGACTGGTCACGCGCACCTCGCTGATTATTGGCATTTTTGGTGGGTCGAGCGTGGCGAATTGCCGCGACGATGACCATGAACGCATCGTCTGCGCCTTCGAGGCGCGCGACGGTCAGGCTGCTGCAGATCTGATGACCGAGCATCTGCGAGTGATAGAAAGCAGCCTCGAACTCGGCAA
>JBCKXH010000018.1:0-27438 GCA_038921555.1 Paracoccaceae bacterium | reverse complement strand
GTTGATCCGGGTGACGACGCCGTTCAGCATCGCCTCGACGCCAGAGATCAGCCCATTCGCCGCCTGAAACGCAAAGTCCCCAATCGCGGCGGGCAGCGCGGACCAGATCGCCTTGACCGCATCGAATGCCCCCTGAAACACGCCGGTCGCGGAATTTCCGAAGCCCACAACCGACACCAGCGCGCCCTGCATCGCCTCGGCCACGGTGGCGGTGATCCCCGACCAGCTGGCGGTCAGGCTGGCGACCACCGCATCGATGCCAAGGCCGATCCGATCCCAGACCTCGATTGCCAAGTCTTTCAGCAGCCCCGTCGCATTGCCAAAACTGCCCACGGCGGTGGTCAGCCGGCCAAACCGATAGACCAACTCGCCTGCGCCGACGATCAGGGCACCGATGCCGTTGCGGATCAGCGCGCCGCGCAGGATCACCAATGCGGTGGCGAGGCCGCGCACCGATAGCGCCGCTGCCGCCAGTGCTGCCACCCAGCGCCCGGCTACGAGCGTGGCAAAAGCCCCGGCAATGCTGGCAATCCGCCCGATGTTGTCTCCCAAAAAGCTGATGCTGGTCTGGAACGCCCCACCCGCCCGCGTGGCAGCGGCCAGCGCATTGGCCACGACCTCCAGCGCCGGAGCGACCGCGACCGTCAACTGGTTGGTCAGACCGACCCAGACCAGCCCGAGCCTGCCTACGGCATCACCCGTGATGCGGATTTGATCGGCATCCTGATCGGACACCGCGACACCGAAATCGGTCACATCCTGCGATGCCTGGCGCAGCGTGGCGCTGTCGATCCGGCTGAATGCCAATGCCGCCTTGTCACCAAAGAGCGCCGAGGCCACGGCGGCCCGCTCGGCAGGCGGCACGAACTTTGCCAGCGCATCCTGAATGGCCCCGATGCGCTCATCAAGCGGCAGGGCCTGCAGATCGGCGGCGGTCAGGTGCAAACGCTGCAAGGCTGCCACCGCCGTGCCGGTGCCGCCCGCCGCATCCGACAACTTCAGGGTGAGCTTCTTGGTGGCCGCCGCGATCTTCACCCGGGTGGAAAACGCCGCCAGCCTTGCATTGGCCCTTTCCGTCTCAGACGACAAGCGGCCGAAGCTGCGGGCACCGGCATTGCCGACGCCTTCCAACTCGGCACGGACTTGTTTGCCGCCCACGGCCGACAGCCGAACAGAAACGCGCTTTTCAGCCATAGGGTCCTCCGATCGTCTCAACGATGCGGCGCACCATCACCGCCTCAATCTCCGGCAGCAGTTCCGCCACGACCATCGGGTTCAGGCCGAGCGCATGGGCGAGGGCCAATGCCGCCGTCATGTCCCAGCCCAGCACTGCTTTTCCGGCGACCCGCATCTGGCCACCAAGGCGGCCGACCAGATCCCAGACCTGCCAGCCGTCATGGCTCAGAGGCTGGTTCAGTCGCGCGGGACAGTCCGGGCACGCGCGTTCGCTCGCCTCGCAGGCGTCGCAGGCGTCGCAGGCCTCGCAGGCCTCGCAGGCCTTGCGGGCCTCGCGGGCCTCGTAGGCCTCGAAGGCGTCGCTCGCCTCGCAGGCGTGACAGGCCTGGCAGTAGCTGTCGCCTCCGCTGAAGTGCCAGTCGGCGAGGGCGCAGAGCCGTTTTTTTCGGCATCCAGCAGCATCCCGGGGCTGACATAGTGCAGGTTGAAGGCTTCGAAGATCGGCCAGAGCGACAGGAGCGCGTCGATGCCTTCGGGGCTTACGGCGATGACAGTGCCGTCCGCGTCGCCGACACCTTCCCAATCGACAATCGCGCGGCGGGCAAGGGCTGCGGCGCAAGGATGAACTACCTCCGGTAGAAATGTGGTGCGTCATAGGTAGCCGCAGGGCAATCGCTTGAAGATCATTGGGTCTTCCTTGTGATGAGGGCTTTGAGGTATGTTTGGTCCCATCCTGCGGTTTTGCGGCGAACTTTGCGGCTTGCTTTTCCGTTTGCCTCTCGGATCAGGTTCATGGCCATGTGTTTGATTGTAGCCATATTTCTTGGCCCATCCTCGGTTCGAAGGCCCGTCAGGTCATCGTGAAAGACCACATCCAGCACCAATGCAGGCGGGGCTCAAAGCCCCAATGGGCGCGGACGGCGCGGGCGAGAAGTTGGGGGTCCAGCGCCAGGGATGACAGAAAGAACCGCCGCGCCGTGGTGGTTTTTCCATCGCGTTCGACACTCGCTTTGAGCATGGCGATGGCCCTCAGGCCGGGGAAGCGCTGCTCGCCGGGGGTGCGGCGGGTGACGGGCGGGCTGGCCACATCGCGGCTGACGCGGTGGCGGCGGGTCAGGGTCCGGCCATGATCGGCGTCGGTGGTTTCATGCACGGGCTGCTTACGCGCCGCAAGGTTCAACCGCGTGCTGTCAAAGAACAGGGCGACCTCCTCGGCGAGGCTCCTCTGGCTGTCCTTGAGGGCCAGAAGATAGTCCGCACCGCGCTCCAGAATGGTCTGGGCGATCTTGCTCTGGGTGGCCATGGCGTCGATGGTGACGAGAGCTCCGCTGAGGTGGAGGGTTGCAGAAGGCTGGCTATCGCACTGATTTCATACGGCTTCGCATCCGTCTCCTCTTGCCTCAACACCAGTCTTTGTCGGCTCGCCCAAGCGCAAACCCTATGCAGCGGGTGGCCAGCGCCACTGCGCGCGCGGCGTGAGGTCTTGCCGCAGGTGGCGACAATATCGGGCGCATCCTCGCGCAGGCCGTCAACCCAAGCGACGAAAACTTGCGGTTAACAGCGCGCCGTCAAGGGCGTGCGTGGCGTCGCTCAGCCTGTCATGCGATGGAATTCCACGCGCAAAGGGCTGCATCCTGCGCAGAAAGCGCAGCTTCTTGCGGCCCCAATGGCGGATTTCGACGAAATCCTTGGCCCCGGAGAGCGTCGCGCAGAGGACGAGACGCATGATTTCGGGCAAAGGATAGACCACCTTACCCAACTGGCGCGGGTCTTTCAGGGCGGAAAAATGGTCCAAAAGCGATAGTGGTTGCATGGTATGATCCTCATCTCGTGACCATCCCATTGAATCAGACTTTCCTCCCCCAAGGAATCCCTTCAGCCTTCAAGCGATTGCCCTGTAGGTAGCCGCCGTCCTCTAGACAACGCGCCGAAAGACACGCATGGTTAAGCCCTGCAGTCCTCAATCGCCGCCCGTCCCGCATATGCCCTTCCCCGAAACAGGAGAACATGCCATGACCGTCACCGCCGCGCCCGCCGAAGCAATCGCCGAACTTGGAAAGAGCTTCACTGGCCAATTGTTGCTGGCGGGCGATGCCGGATACGAAGCCGCCCGGAGGGTCCACAACGGGCTGATCGACAAACACCCGGCGGTGATCGCGCGTTGCATGGGCACGGCGGACATCGCCGATGCAGTGCGGCTGGCGCGCCAACTCGGCCTCGAAATTGCCGTGCGCGGCGGTGGCCACAATGTCGCGGGCAATGCCACGGTCGAGGGCGGCATGATGATCGATCTCAGCCCGATGAAGGGCATCCATGTCGATGCCAAGGCGCGCACCGTCAGGGCGCAGGGCGGCACGACCTGGGGCGAGGTCAATCGGGAAACCCAGGTTCACGGGCTGGCGGTCACTGGCGGCCTGATCTCGACAACCGGCGTGGCGGGCCTGACGCTTGGCGGCGGCATCGGCTGGCTGATGTCGAAATACGGGCTTTCGCTCGACAATCTTTTGTCGGTTGAAGTTGTCACGGCAAACGGCGATGCGCTGGTCGCCAGCGAC
Source organism: Paracoccaceae bacterium (assembly GCA_038921555.1). Taxonomy (GTDB): domain Bacteria; phylum Pseudomonadota; class Alphaproteobacteria; order Rhodobacterales; family Rhodobacteraceae; genus Stagnihabitans. The sequence goes on along the minus strand of JBCKXH010000018.1, from coordinate 23,707 downwards.
GAGGAAAACGCCGATCTGTTCTGGGCGGTGCGCGGCGGCGGCGGCAATTTCGGCATTGCGTCGTCGCTCGAATTCCGCCTTCACCCCATCGGCCCGATGGTCACCAGCGGCCGCGTCGTGCATCCTTTCCCGAAGGCTCGCGAGACGTTGCACTACTATCGCGAATTGACCAGGAAGCTGCCGGAAGAAATGGGTGTGTTCTGCGCGCTCACCCACGCGCCCGATGGGTCGGGCACGCAGGTGGCGGCACTGGTCGCCGCCCATTTCGGCTCGCTGGCGGACGGCGCCAAGGCTATGGTGCCAGTCAAGGCGTTCGGCCCGCCGGTCATGGATGTGATCGGACCGATACCTTACACCGCTCTCAACATGATGCTTGACGCCGACTATCCCAAGGGCGCGCTCAACTACTGGAAAGCCAACATGCTGCCAGAGCTGTCTGACGGTGCCGTCGACGCCATGATACAGTGCTTCAGCCGTTGCCCGACGCCGATGGGAGCCATCGTCATCGAACATTTCCATGGTGCCGTCTGCCGGGTCGGCGTGAGCGCCACGGCTTTCCCGCATCGTTCGCCGGGCTACAATCTTCTCATTCTCGGCCAATGGCTGGACCCTGGCCAGACTGATCGCTGCATTGCCTGGGTGCGCGAGACCTATGAGGCCATGAAGCCGTTCTTCGCCAGTGGCCGCTATGTCAACTATCTCAGCGATGACGATGGCAAGGGCGGAGTTGCGGCGGCATACGGCGTAAACCTGGCCCGCCTGCGCCAGATCAAGAAGACCTATGATCCCGACAACCTCTTCCACCTCAATCAGAATATTCCGCCTGCGGGGTGAGGTGCCTTCTGGAGTCAGCGGCCTCTGACCTCCTCCCGCAACTCTCCATCACCGGCCTTGAGCCAGTGATCCAGTCTGGTTGGCAGGGTCAGGCCCGGCCATGGAGACGCTTGGGGGCGACGCGGCGAGTTACTCCGCCGGCACCGGCTTGAGCCTTGGCCTGCGGCTGTCGATGGCCCGCAGGCGTTGCTCCTTTTGTCGAAAAATATCCCGGGGAGGCCGCAGGCCGGTGCTCATAGAACCAGGTCAGCGGCGACAGCGTCACCTCCGGCTCGCCCGGCTTGCCGTCACGCAGGATGATCAGGCCGGTTGCGGGAATGCGCTCGGGCAAAACATCACCGCGCAGAACCGTGACAGCCAGCGTCTGCAGCCGCGCGTGCAGGGCGGCGAGGATGGTTTTGCGGATGCTTGCCATCAGAGGTGATCCTCCACCCAGTTGCGCACGATACTGCCCGGAATGGCCGCCAGCGCCCGCTCGGCATCCCGTGCCAGATCAAGGCGCTTGGGTAGTTTGACTTGGCGAACGAGGAGGAAGATCGGTGCGTTCTTCACGGCAATCGATCCACTGGATCGATTGCTTCCGCTCGAACCCTGACCGCGTCCGGTTTTCGACCTGGAGACGGCAGCTTGACACCGCCGAAATCACCGCAAACCAATGGCATGGTCGAGCGTTTCAACCTCCGCATTGCAGACGTGCTGAGAACCAACCGCTTCGACTCTGCCCTTGACATGGAGCAGACTCTGATGCGCTATGCCCATCAACTGCCGCAGTCAGCCCTCAGGGGAATCGCATATGGATCTGACAGGCCGCGTTGAGGTTTTTGAACGGCTCTCGTAGCCACCGAACGCGACGAGAGCGATGGTTTCGTTCACAATATGTTCTTGGTTCAGCATGCGCGCAGTCCAAACGCGATAGCCCTGAAAGGGTCACAGACGTGACGCGGAAGCCAAAAATTGTAGATCTGTTCGCGGGCGCTGGTGGAATGTCTGAAGGCTTTCACAAGGCAGGCTATGCCACGTCGCTGGCTATCGAGTATGATGAGATGGCTGCAACGACCTATAAATTCAACCATCCGGATACCCCTATCCTAGTCAAAGACATTCGTAGCGTCAGTAACGAAGACTTGCTTGAAGCGACCAAGAGCGTTGACATCGACGTCCTATGTGGAGGTCCGCCATGCCAAGGCTTCAGCTTGGCTGGGCAGCGTCTGGCAGATGATCCTAGAAACGGACTATTCTTAGAATTCGTTCGCGTCCTTCGTGTTCTGAACCCAAGGTTCTTCGTTTTTGAAAACGTTTCCGGCATTATGAGCATGAGCGGTGGGGGAATTCTAGAGGCGATATTGCGGAAATTTCGTGCTGCGAATTACAACTGCACGTTTAAAGTATTGAATGCGGCAGATTATGGCGTCCCTCAAGCCAGACCCAGATTTTTTCTAGTAGGCACGCGAGATGGCGAAAAATACGCATTTCCTAATCCTACTCACTTTCCTCTGGGCGAACCTGATCTATTTGCCACTAATATAACCAATCACTTAACGGTCTGGGACGCACTCTCCGACCTCCCGCATCTCGTGCAGGGGGAGGGTGCCGAAGAAATGGCGTTCGAATTGGCAGCCAAAAATTCATATCAACGAGATAGAAGAGGATGGCGAAAGAGAGGGTTGCTTTTCAATCATAGGGCGACAGGGCACAGTCAATTAATAATCGACCGATACAGTGCAATACCTGAAGGTGGAAACAACTCCCAATTACCTGTCGAGCTAAGAACCAAGAAGATTAATGTATTCAAACTGCACCGAGATAAACCGGCGCGGACAGTTACATGCAATCACCGAACTGACTTGCTGCATCCAGTTATTCCCAGAGGAACAACTGTTCGGGAAGCGGCCCGCCTTCAATCTTTCGACGATGATTACTGCTTCTTCGGAAACCTGACAAGAAAGGCGAAATGGGTGACGCAAGACGATCAGGTCGGCAACGCGGTGCCGCCATTGCTTGCGCGCGCAATCGCTGAAAGCCTGTTGGAAGTTTGGTCAGTCCACATCGGAAAGGAAAAGGACTAAAGTGAATAAGGAAGTTGTATCTTCTGGTCATATGATGGGTCAATTGATCGGTGATTGGTGGGAGAGGTACGTTATTTTCCCAATGCTTCAATCCATCGCCACTGACTTGGGCCTTTTTGCGGATTGCAGATACGTAAATCGTAACTGCCGTGGTGAACGGATTCTGTGGAGTGACCTTGATGGTAATTCAGTTGACTATGACTTCGTTTTGGAAATCGGCGGTAGTAAGTTGGTCAAAGGAACGCCGGTAGCATTTATGGAGAGCTTTTGGCGACGTGGAGCCCGCCACTCAAAAGACAAGGCCCGTGATGATACAAACAAACTGCTCCCTATGAGGGAAACTTATCCATCGGCCAGGTTTCTCGCTATCGCGGCATGTGGTGAATTCACGGAACCGGCCAGAGACTACGTTAAGTCTCGCGGCGTCGCACTCTTCTTCATACCAAAGAGCATGATCGTTGCAGCTTTTGGAGCGGCTGGATTCAACATCGACTACGATGATGGGGCCCCTGAATCGGAGAAGAGCCGGATAGCCTCAATCTTTCAAGAAAAGTTGGATCAAGAGCAAAGTGCATTGGTCGCTGGGAAGTTGAAAGAAATTGTGGGTGAATCCGCCTTTAGCGGGTTTATACACACAGTTGTTTCTGCATTAATCGCTCGACCAGTTGAGATCAAAATACGGCAAGCGACTTTTTCCGAAGCGCTGATCTTTCGCAGTATTGAAGAAGCCGCAAGTTTCCTCGAAAATCCCATCTTTGAGAATTCTGGGGCAGAGTGCAGATATTTGTATTCGGTCGTCTATAGCGACGGCTCTGAGTTTTCTCGCGATCTTCCTAATATGAAGTCTTTGAAGATGCTTAATAAGCAACTCCTTGAGCTTCTAAGCCACATGGAAAAAGTGAATTCTGGTTTGTCGGCTCATGGAATATAATTTTATTCTTGTTGCCGTTGACACGGAAAGTATCTCTGGAAAAAGAGTTTCCTCTGCGGAACTAACGAGTTTTCGACTTGGCGAAGGGGCGTGGCCGCTATATTCAGGCACGCGGAACCGTAAATTGATTAAGCCGTTAGATAGGGTGCTAATTTACTGTGGTGGTTCTGGGCGTGAGGCGAGACGCATTGTTGCGTCAGCGATTGTCCAAGACGTTGTGAAAATGAGGCGACCGCAAAGTTTCCCTGAATTGGGCAAATATCTGTCCAACTCTCCTGCCTCGATTATTTGTCTTGCTGGCATTGAATACTTTCCAAAGCTAGTTTCGTTTAAGGAAATTTTGCCAAAATTGGAGTGCTGCCCAAAGAATATGAAAAAATGGGGAATTATTCTTTTTGGCGGGATTAGGAGAATCTCCGATTATGACTTCAATTTAATCTTGGAATGCGGAAATTCGGAGAAATGAGATGAAGCTGCGGCTTGGGTGTTCTCCAGCCGAGGGTCTTGCGGGGTCTCTGGTTCATCAGGCGCGCCACGTCGTTCAGTTTGGTCTGACTGATGGTGCCAGGGGAATCGCATATGAAGCTGACACGCCTCCTTGAGCGTCTTCAACGCCTCGCGGAAGCTATGAGCGCGACGAGAGAGCAAGGTTCGTTCGCAGAATGTTCATTCTGGAGCGCGCATTGCAGCAAAACGCGATAGAACTGCCCTGAGGAGCCGAACGCCGATGCAAGCCATGAAGGACTGGCACAAATCCCACCCGCACCTCTTCGTCAAAGCGCCCCGTAATCGTCCGGGACGCGACAATTAACGGCCATACAACACCATCGCACGCAAGGGCCTGCAAACCCCTAATTTCAAAAACCAAACGATTCCAAGTCCTTACCACCCCTCTCACGCGTGAGAGCCCGCCTTCCTCCCCACCAAAACCTCAATCGCATCCGCCAGATGAACCTCCTGGGTCGCCGCAGCCCCCGCCGCCACCCGCAAGCGATGCGCCTCCCGCAACACCTCGACATGGCAAAACCCCGGCGGCGGCTCGAACTTATAACAGGCCAGTTCCACCAGCAGCCCGCAGGGGTCCTCGAAGTAGATCGAATCCATGAACCCGCGATCCTTCGGCCCGGAATGCTTGATCCCGCGCTGATCCAGCCTCGCAACCGCCTGCCGGAGCGTCACCAAAGACACCGCGAATGCCAGATGATGCACCGACCCCATCTCGACCAAAGCGCGCCTGAGCGGCGGCTTCCTCGCCTCATCGGTGAACACCGTGATCAGCCGCCCGTCGCCGGGGTCGAAGTAAAGGTGCCCCTCGGCGGGCTGGTCCAGATTGGGCTGCTCAAACACCAAGTTCATGCCCAGCACTCCCTCCCAGAAGTCGATGCTCGACTGCCGGTCCGCCCCCTTGATCGTGATGTGATGCACGCCCTGAACTTGCAGCTTTCTCATGCCAACTCCCCTGTCCTTGCCTTGAGCTTACCCCCTTGAACCCCATTCGCCAAGCCGCCATACCGAGGTCATGGATGCTGAACTACGCGCCGAGCTTCTGCGAAAGATCTGGTGGGCCGGCGTCCATTCCGTGGCCGGCGATGCCGCCGTCGCCCGCAGCCTGACCGAGCATCCGATCGCGCGCCCTGACCTGATCCTGGCGGTCGGCAAGGCCGCTGTCGCCATGGCGCGGCCCGCCTTTGCCCGCTTCGGCGCCCCGACCCTCGCGGTGACCAAACATGGCCATGCCGAGCCGGGCCATGCTGGGACTGGCCTGCCCTTTGAGACCCTCGAATCCTCCCACCCGGTCCCCGATTCCTCCAGCCTTGCCGCTGGCTCCCGGCTTTTGGCCGAGGTTGCCAAGGCCGCGCCGGGCAGCCATCTCTTGCTGCTTGTCTCGGGCGGGGCCTCGGCACTGGTCGAGGCGGTGCGGCCCGGGGTCAGCCTCGCCCAGATCACCGCGATGAACCGGCGACTGCTGGCTTCGGGGCAGGACATCGCTAGGATAAATGCCACAAGGACCGGTTTCTCGCTGATCAAGGGCGGCGGGTTGCTTGGCCAGTTCATCGGCAGCCGGGTCACCGTGCTGGCGATCTCGGACACGCGGGGTGACCTGATCGAGACCATCGGCTCCGGCCTGGGCCTGTGCCGGCCGCGACCAGGTCTTGCCATCCAAACCCGCATCGTCGCCTCGAATGCCATGGCCCGTGCGGCGGCGGCGGTGAAGGCGGCGGAGTTGGGGCTGATCGTCCATTGCAACCAAGAGAGCCTGTATGATGATGTGGCCGTGGCCGCGCATCAGATGAGCCGCAGCCTGCCCGCTGAGGGCCTGACAACTGCGGGCCTGTCGATCTGGGGCGGTGAGCCTACGGTTATTCTGCCGCCAAACCCCGGTCAGGGCGGGCGCAATCAGGCGCTGGCGCTGTATATGGCCAGGGTGATCCGGGGCCGGGTTGATCTGTCGGTTCTGGTTGCGGGCACTGATGGCAGCGATGGGCTGACCACGGCGGCGGGTGGCTTGGTGGATGGCGCGACCTGGAGCGACCCCGCCGAGGCATTTCTTGCGGCAGCCGACAGCGGCAGCTATCTGGCCCGCCAATCCGCCCTTTTCACCACCGGGCCGACCGGGACCAATGTGATGGACCTTGCCCTCGCCCTGCGCGGCTGAGACTTGTCTGGCCGGATGTCACGCGATGTCCACGAATGTGACATCCTGATTTTAGATTTGTTTCCATAGGCTTACAGGTTTTCGTTAACCAATTGGAAAGTGTTCGGTCAATGGATTTTAAGCGGCCAATCCCTCAATCCGCCGCATGGCTTTGCAGCACCTGCAGCGGCACGATCTCCAGCGTGCGCCGGTGGGTCGCGGCCAATCGCACCTGCGGGGCAGCGCCTTCGTCATGCGCTTGCAGGAACCGCGCGGCGCAGAGGCACCAGTTGTCGCCCGCCTTCAACCCGACAAAGCCGTATTCGGGGCGCGGGGTGGAAAGGTCGTTGCCAAGATACTTGGACATCGCCAGAAATTCCGCTGTCATCACGGCGCAAACAGTGTGAACCCCTTGATCCTCGGGGCCGCTGTCGCAGCAGCCGTTGCGGTAAAACCCGGTCACCGGTCTTGACGAAGGCGGCTTTGCCGAGCAGGCGTCCAGCACGCCGCCCAGCACATTCACGGATGGTTCCTGCATCGGGGCCTCCTTGAGGCCGGGACAGACCGGCCACAGGCGCCAGCACATCACCACTGACCAGTGCCGTCAACCCCTGACGCATGGCTGGCATCCGGTCCAGAGGGGCCAGCGCCCAGTCGCGCAGAATGGCCAGGGCGCGGCTGTCGGATTGATAGATCGGCGTCAGCAGGGCCGAAAGGCGTTGGCCGACAGCCCGCCAATTCCCGCCCCGACCACGCCGACCCGATGGCTCATCTTGCCGTTTTCCTGCAACGCGCCGTCTTTGCCGGTGCCAAGACGTCAATTCCCGACTATGCCTTGGCATATTCCGGCGTTAACCTGAAAGTCAAACCGGCGGCAGGGCCGCTTGATTCGGGACGAGCCACCATGGATGGTCTGTTGGTTCTGATTGTGCTGGCGATCCCGGTCGCCGTCATCGCTTTGCTGATCGGCCGATCACGCCTCAGGTCCCGCATCAGCGCTGTGGAAATGAAGTTGAACGAGGTGTTGTGGTCCCGAGCGGCAGCCACGCCCGCGATTGCGCCACCCGACGCCGCCCCCGATACTGGCCCCGATACTGGCCCCGACATGGCGCCTTTGCCCCAGGCCACCCAAGCGCCAAGTGCCGCCACCGGGATACCGCCCGACGAGGCGCCGCTTTCAACGCCGGTTCCGGGTGCCTGGCTGGTCTCGGGGGCCGGGCGCTGGCCGCAAGGGCCGGTGGCGGAAACGCCCGCCTCGGATGCGCCGGCTACTGGCGCAGCGCAGGACGGTCCCATCGTCCTGCGGCGCGACCGGGCGGCGGCCTTTGGGGCGTGGATGCAGCTGAACTGGATCTATGTCGTCTCGGCTACGTCGCTGGCTTTGGCCGGGGTCTTTCTGGTGCAGTATTCGGTGGAGAACGGCCTGCTGCCGCCCCTTGCAAGGGTGATCGCGGCCTATCTGTTCGCGGCCGCACTGATCGCGGCGGCTGAGTGGTTGCGGCGGCACAAGGGTGATGGCGAGGCCAGTGACATGGCCTATGTGCCGTCGGTCTTTGCCGGGGCCGGGGTGGTGACGCTGTTTGCCGCCACCATTGCAGCCGAGCAGGCGTATCAGTTGATCGGGCCCAACCTGGCGATGGGACTGCATGTGGTGAGCGGTGCGCTGGCGGTGGTTCTGGGCTGGTTCTATGGCCCGCTGCTGGTGGCGGTCGGGCTGCTCGGCGCGGCGGCGGCACCGTTTCTGGTTGACTCGGCTGCCGGGCCGACGCCGCTCATGTATTTCTATTACGCCGTGATCGCGGCGACCGGGCTTGCGGTTGATGCGGTGCGGCGCTGGGCCTGGCTGTCGGTGCTGGCGCTGGTGCTTGGCTTTGCCGGGGCGGCGATGATGATGGCAGGCGGGGCAGGGCAGGGGCCGTGGATCGGCTTTCTGCTGGTGATGCCGGCCCTTGCGCTGCTGGTGCCGCCGTTGCGGCTGATCCCCGATCATGCCGGACCTACGACCCTGCAAGCCCTTGTGACCAATGGCAAATCGCCCTGGCCCAACTTTCCGGTGCGGCTGGTGGCGGGGAGCGTCCTGACCTCGACCCTGGCGCTGGTGGTGTTGCGCGACGACACGGCGCTGATCGGCCTGATGGTGCTTGCAGCACTGGCCCTCATGGCGCTGGCCCTGCTGATCTGGGCTGAGCGGGCCGAGGGCCTGGCCGATCTGGCCTTGCTGCCTGCGGCAGCCCTGGTGCTGCGCCTGTTGTTCGAGGCCATGGGGGACTGGCCGCTGGCCACCGATTTCTGGGCTCAGGCCATTGCGCTGCGGCCGCCCGAATCCGCAGCCCCGATGACCCTGACCTGGGTTGTGGCGCTGGCGGCGGCGGTCAGCGCCACTTTCGCCTGGCGCGCCCTGCGGGGTGGCCCGCTGTCGCTGGCCCACGGACTGGCCGCGGTGTTGACCGCACCTGTCGCCGTGGCGGTGCTGGAGTTGGTCTGGCAACCCGCCGAGGTGCTGGGCCCATGGCTCTGGGCACTGCATCCGATGGCGCTGGCCGCCGCCTTGGTCGCTCTGGCCGGGCGCTTTGTGGTGAGCGATGGGCCGGATCACCGCCGCATGGCCCATGCCACGCTGTCCGCCCTGTCACTGATCGCGCTGGCGCTGTTCATTCTGACTTCGGCCACCGCGCTGACCCTGGCCTTGGCCGCACTTGTCGTCGCTGCGGCATGGCTCGACCGTAGGTTCACCCTGCGCGAGATGGGTCTTTTCATCCAGATCGCCGTGGCCGTGATCGCCTACCGGCTGCTGATCGACCCTGGTATCGACTGGGCGATGGATGCGCCGCTGTTGGACGTGCTGGCGGCGTTCCTCGGGGTGATCGGGGCCGAGGTGGTGGCCTGGCAACTGTTGCGCGACAAGGGGCGCGTGATGACCAGTAGAGTGTTGGAAAGCGCCGTCACGGCGCTGGCGGTAATCCTGGCCAACGTGCTGCTGACCCGCTGGCTGGGGCTAGGGGATAGCCTGGGCTCGGCGCTGGACCTGAACTATACGGCGACCCTGTACGCCATGCCGTGGCTGCTCCTCGCCCTGACGCAGGTCTACCGCGCCGGGCTTGGCCCGACCCTGCGCGACCTGCGGATCCTTCTTGCCGGCTTTGCCGGGCTTTTGGCGGCGGCCGGCCTTCTGTGGTCGGCCCTGCCACTGAACCCGCTGTTCGCGGCTTACGAGGATGGCATCGGCGCCAAGGTCGTGGGCCCGCTGCTGCTGGACAACCCTAGCGCTGTCTTACGCCATGCCGGGCCTGCTGCTGCTGGGGGCTGCCTGGCGGCTGCACCTTTCGCGCCGGCTGAGCACCCTGCTGCTGGCGGCGGGCGCTGCCCTTGTCGTGCTTTACGCCGGGCTGGAGATCCGCCGCTTTTGGCAGGGCGACTGGCTGGGCCGCCCCGGCGTGGAGCAATATGAGCTTTACAGCTATACCATCGCCCTGATGCTGATCGGCGCCGGGCTTTTGTACCAATCCATCGCCCGCCGCTCGGGGACATTGCGCCGCATCGCCATGACGGTGATCGCCATCACGGTGGCCAAGGTTTTCTTGCTGGATGCCGAGGGATTGACCGGCCTGACCCGGGTATTCAGTTTCCTTGGCCTCGGCCTGGCGCTGGTGGGGCTGGCTTGGGTCAACCGCTGGGCCGACAGGCTGTCGGGCAAGTAAGGCCACGCCTGCGCCAGATCAGGCCTACGCCAGATCAGGCGTCAGATTGCGCACCAAGTCCCTTTACCCGCCGCGCGCCCCTTCCTATAAGGCCGCATGAGCCGCATATCCGCGATCATTCATCGAATTACCGGCCCGGCGATCTGACCCCTCAGGCGAGGGGTTACGGTGCGTTGCACCAAGGTCATCTGAACCAGCCATGAAGGACCGCCCCGATGTGCGCCGATACGCCTACGCCTGAACAATCTGCCCCCGACTACCGCAATACCGTCTTCTTGCCGGAAACCGAATTTCCCATGCGCGCCGGCCTGCCGCAGCGTGAGCCTGACTGGCTGGCGCGCTGGGAAAAGCTCGGCATCTATGACCGCCTGCGCGCCAAGGCAGCAGGCCGCGTGCCGTTTACCCTGCACGACGGCCCGCCCTATGCCAACGGCCACCTCCACATCGGCCACGCGCTGAACAAGGTGCTGAAGGATATGGTGGTGCGCTCTCAGCAGATGATGGGCCGCGACGCCCGCTATGTGCCGGGCTGGGATTGCCACGGCCTGCCGATCGAATGGAAGATCGAGGAACAATACCGCGCCAAGGGGCTGAACAAGGACGACGTGGATATCGTCACTTTCCGCCAGGAATGCCGCGCCTTTGCCGCCGGATGGGTCGATGTGCAAAGGGCGGAGTTCAAGCGTCTGGGGGTGACCGGTAACTGGGCCGACCCTTACCTTACGATGGATTTCCACGCCGAAGCGGTGATCGCCGAGGAGTTCATGAAGTTCCTGATGAATGGCAGCCTGTATCAGGGCAGCAAGCCGGTGATGTGGTCGCCGGTGGAGAAAACCGCGCTGGCCGAGGCCGAGGTCGAATATCACGACATCACCAGCCATACGGTTTGGGTGCGGTTCAAGGTGGTTGGGCAGGGGGGCTACTATTCGTTGCTCAACGGGTTTGATCTGACTGGCTCTACTGAGGCAACCAAGCGCGCTTCTGTCCTGATCTGGACCACCACGCCTTGGACGATCCCGCAAAACCGCGCCATCAGCTATAGCCCCGGCATCGCCTATGGCGCGTATGAAGTCACCGAACTGGCCGAGGGAGCCAAAGGGGAGATCGGAGAAGTCCTGATCGTCGCCGTTGCCCTGTCTGACGCGGTGTTCACCGCTGCCAAAGTCTGCGCGCATCGCCTGCGCTATGTTTCAGACGATGAACTTTCGTCCATCGTCTGCGCCCACCCCTTCGCCCACATCGAAGGCGGCAACGGCGAGTGGGATTACCCCGTCCCCCTCCTCCCCGGCGATCACGTCACCGACGACGCGGGCACCGGATTTGTCCACACGGCCCCTTCGCACGGCGATGACGATTACCAGATGGGCCTGCGTTTCAACCTGCCGATGACCCACAACGTCGAACCCGACGGCAGCTTCCGCGCCAACCTGCCCTTGTTCGGCGGGCAGGCCATCATCACGCCCGAGGGTAAGGAAGGTCCGGCCAATGTCTCGGTGATCAGGGCGCTGGCCGGGGTGGGTGCCCTGTTCGCCAAGGGCCGCATCAAGCATTCCTACCCGCATTCCTGGCGCTCCAAAGCGCCGCTGATCTATCGCAACACCCCGCAATGGTTCGTCGCCATCGACAAGCCGCTGGATGACGGCATGGGAACCTATGGCGACACCATCCGCCAACGCGCGCTGAACTCGATCAACCAGCTTGTCACCTGGACCCCGCCCTCAGGTCGCAACCGCCTGCATTCGATGATCGAGGCCCGGCCCGATTGGGTGCTGTCGCGCCAGCGGGCTTGGGGAGTGCCGCTGACCGCCTTCACCAAAAAGGCTGCCAAACCGACCGACCCTGACTTCCTCTTGCGCGACCGCCGCGTGAATGCCCGCGTCAAGGCGGCCTTTGAGGCGGAAAGCGCCGATGTCTGGTTTGTGCAAGGATTCAAGGAAATGATGCTGGATGGCATCGTCAATCCGCAGGATTATGACAAGGTCGATGATGTGCTGGACGTCTGGTTCGACTCTGGGTCAAGCCATGCTTTCGTTCTGCGCGACCGGAACGATGGCTCAACCGATGGGATGGCCGACCTCTACCTTGAGGGGACCGACCAGCACCGCGGCTGGTTCCATTCCTCAATGCTGCAAGCCTGCGGCACCACGGGCCGCGCGCCTTACCGCTCTGTGCTGACCCATGGCTTCACGCTGGACGAAAAGGGCATGAAGATGTCGAAGTCGCTGGGCAACACCACCGCCCCACAAGCGGTGATCGACGAATACGGCGCCGATATCCTGCGGCTCTGGGTGGCGCAGGCCGACTACACCACCGACCTGCGGATCGGAAAGGAAATCCTGAAAGGCACCGCCGACAGCTATCGCCGCCTGCGCAACACCATGCGCTTTCTGCTTGGCAACCTGAAAGACTTCAAGGGCACTGAAAAACTCGCGGCCAAGGCGATGCCCGAGCTGGAACAATGGCTCCTGCACCGCGTGGCCGAACTGGATGGCGAGGTGCGGACAGGTTATGCGCGCTACGACTTTCAGGGCGTGTTCCAGAAGATCTTCAGCTTCGCCACCACCGATCTGTCGGCGCTCTATTTCGACATCCGCAAGGACAGCCTCTATTGCGACGCGCCCGCCTCCCTTACCCGCCGCGCCGCCCGCTCTGTTCTGGACATCCTGTTCCACCGAATGACGACCTGGCTCGCCCCGATCCTGGTCTTCACGATGGAGGAGGTCTGGCTCTGCCGCTTCCCCGGCGACCAAAGTTCGGTCCATCTGCAAGACATGCCCGAGACGCCGGAGGCCTGGCTGAACCCTGCCCTCGCCGTGCGGTGGGACGCCATCCGCAGCGCCCGCCGCGTGGTGACCGGGGCGCTGGAAATTCAGCGCAGCGCCAAGGTGATCGGTGCCAGCCTTGAGGCGGCGCCGGTGGTCTACCTTGACAATCCCGCCTTGCTCGGCGGCATGACCTGCGAGGAGTTTGCCGAGCTTTGCATCACATCGCAGCTTGCGCTTTCCTTCAAGTCACGTCCGGAAGATGCGTTCTCTTTGCCCGACGTGCCCGGCATCGGTGTGGTCTTTGCAAAGGCTGCTGGCCAGAAATGCGAACGCTGCTGGAAAGTGCTGCCCGATGTCGGCACTCACCAGCACCCCTCCACCTGTGCGCGCTGCAACGCGGCGCTGGGGTGAGCGCCAACCTGCAATCTCCGCTCGGGCCAATCTCGGTCCGCGAGCAAGCCGGGGCGATTGTAGCACTTGACTGGAGTGCCGCCACCCGCGACGCCACCGCGTTGGAAGTGGAAGCCCTTGCCCAACTGCTGGCCTGTTTCACCCGCCGCCCGACCGCGTTCGATCTGCCGCTACACTTCGGCACCGGCTTCAACTGACCTGCCCCCCGGAGGCTCCCTCAGTCTGATCTAGAGTCTGCCCAGCCCTGAAGGAGCAGACGAATGAATCGCCCCGGGTTTGCCGGAGACCAAATAGTCCGTTCAAGCGCGACACGCCAAGCTCAGAGCCTGGCTCCTCCGCCGCTTCCACTTCAGCGCCGTCTTCTCGCTCACACCAAAGCGTTGCGCCAGAACCGCCGCAGGTTCACCGCTTTGTGCCATCCTTTGCCGGATGCCCGGCGTGGTCGTCGCGTTCTTGTGCAAAGAGATGATCATTCGACCTGTCCCCCTTGTGCGCCAGACGACAGACCCGCAATCAAAGCCCGCAGCGCCGCCCTTCCGATGAACAATGGCAGACGCCGTTCGTCAATGCAAACGTCCGGGATGGGACAACTACCAAGCCATTGGACCTAACGAAACCCATGCCCTCCTTGCCGCACTTCAGCTCCCCGTCGCTACATCTCACTGACCTGAATATCGCGGGCATTGAGTTCTGCGGCCCTCACCCGATTGTCTGACCGTTCATGGGTTGCGCAGTGCATCAAGGACCGGGCATTCAGGTATGTGTTCGCCAGAACAACGCGCGGTGGTCTCGGCAAGGACCGCTTCGATGCGAAGCAAATCGGCAATCTTGGCGCGGACAGCATTAAGATGGGTCTCGGTTGCCGCCTTGACCTCGGCACAACTTACCAGCGACCCGCTGCCAAGGCCCAGAAGGCCACGGATATCCTTCAGCGAAAACCCCAGTTCCCGGGATCGCAGGATGAACCGGAGGCGGCGCACATCCTCGGCCCCATAAACCCGGTGTCCAGCTACACTGCGCGACGGTGGAGGCAGCAGCCCCACGCCCTCGTAGTAGCGGATGGTTTCGAGGTTGCAACCGGTCGCCTTGGCAAGGTCGCCCCGGCGCAGGGCAATCGCGCGCTTGTGATCGTCCGACATGGCTTTTCTGCTTGCTCCTGTAGTTGCTACAGATCGTAAACATGGTGCCAGACCAAATCAAGGAGGGTCGGATGAGCGATCAAATGAACCTGCCATCGGTCGGGGAAGGCAACCGCAAGGGCCTGTTCGCGACACTTGGAATGTCAGGGGCAATGCTGGCCGCATCCTGCTGTATCCTGCCCTTGGCCTTAGTGACACTGGGTATTTCAGGCGCGTGGATTGTCAACCTGACGGCCCTGACGCCCTATTCGCCCTACTTCGGCGCGGCGGCACTGGTCTTCATCGGACTGGCCTTCTGGCAGGTGTACTTCCAGAGCAAACCAGCCTGCGAGGCTGGAACTTACTGTGCTCGCCCGCAATCCGCCCGCCTGATCAAAGCTGTGCTCTGGGCCGCCAGCGTTCTGGTGGTTCTGGCGCTCAGCGTCAATTGGTGGGCGCCGCTCTTCTATTGATCCCTGAGAGGACATTCCATGAAACGCACCCTGATCCTGACGGCGGTGGCGGTGGCGCTGATGCTGGGCACTGGCATTGTGACAACAAACCTGCCTGCAACTGCACAATCGGTCGAAAGCACCGCGGCGCTGGTCGAAACCACGTTCTACGTCGAAAACATGACCTGCGCGCTCTGCCCTGTCACGGTCAAAGCCGCCATGTCCGCAGTAAAGGGTGTGAGTGACGTCGAGATCGATTTTCTCGCCCGAACCGCACGGGTGATTTATGACCCGAGCCTTGTCAGTATCGATGAGATTGGCTCTGCCTCGGCAGCGGCTGGGTATCCTGCGCAGCCAAAGGGCTGAGCGGAGGGAGATGGAACATGGAAATGCCTGCCAAGGCGGTTACCCTGCTATCAATCATCACATGCCCTCATTGCGGGGCAGCAAAGGCAGAGATCATGCCGGAGGATGCCTGCCAATGGTTTTATGAATGCACCTCGTGCAAGACCATGCTGAAACCTAAGGACGGCGATTGCTGCGTTTTTTGCTCCTACGGCTCGGTCGCTTGTCCTCCGATTCAGTCCGGGTCTACCTGCTGCGCTTGATCAGACCGGTCGCGCAGCTCAAAAGTCGGCACGGTGCAATGCCAACTGGATCAAGAGAAAAGACGCAAAACGCGATAGAGGTCAATGCAACAGATCGTTTAGCCAGAGCCCCTCAAATACAGCCTTCATGGCAGGATCAAACCCCGGGTCGATCCTTGTCGGGCCGTAACCATTGGCCCGGTTCCAAGTGTCGATGGCGCGCAGTTCGGCGGCGAACAAGAGCACGCAATTCGCCTCGTCCAGCACCCAAAGCCCGACCTCGCGCTGTTGCAGCACCCTGCGGATCGAGGGTGAGCGGAGTTGTTCCGGCGAGATCAGCAGGATTGCCGCATCGCCCATCCGGACCTTTTCCAAGGCGTCATGGCGTTCGGGCAAGGACAGCATCCCGTTCACCGTCACGGCCGAAGATATCCCCGGTCAAACCGTGACAGCGCCGGGATCTGGTAGCAGACGGACTTGCCGGTGCCGGTGGGCAGAATGCCCAGCACGCTGCGGCCCGCCATCGCCTCGGCCACGATACGCTCCTGCAAGGGGCGGCCCATGTCGTCCACCGGCTGGGGGCGGAAGGCCGGAAAGCCGAACCAGCGCTCCAGCGCCTTGTTGGGGTCGTTCTGCTCGGCGCACTAGGCGCAGCACGGATCGCCGCAATTGGTGTCGCGCTGGTGGCGCACTGATTTCATTTGCGGATTCAAGCGATTGCCCTGCGGGGCTGGACCGCTGCTTGCGGCTGGAAGATGACAGGCTATAATGCCGCGCGAAGGGGCGTGATCGTCCTTCATCTCGCGGTTGAAACAGATCAGTGCAAGCGATAGTGTGGCAGAACTATCGTTGAAATTGGAGAGTCGCGTGCGCAAACCAGTCGAAGGAAGGTCTGCGGGACATTATTCTCGCGCTGCGACATTTTCTGTTGGTGTTCTCTGCGATCTTCTGCGCGCCCCGGATGACGGAGCCGGCGCGGCCGCGAATGCGGCGCTGGCGCTTCTCGCGGCCTTTGTCGGCGCGGACCGCGCCCATATGGTCCGTCTGGATGCGCGGAACGATCCCGAAGTCGTCGGTGATTGGGTCGCAAAGGGCGCGGCACCAACCAGCGATAGCGTGCGCGGCCTCGTGCAGGCAATCCCCGAGGAATGGCAGTCGGCCCTGCGCAAAGGCGAGCCGGTTGTCGTGCCTGACATTTCCGCGCTGCCGACGGATCTGCGGCAATCCGCCGCGCTTGGAAATCGGACCCATGCCGCGCTGGCAATCCTGCCGATGGCGGATGCGGGGCGGCTGTTCGGCCTGGTGATCCTTGAGGCGGTGCGGCCAGACAGCAGCCTGATCCGGAACGACTTCGATCTGCTGACACAAGTCACCAATGGGATGATGATGCTTTTGCAGCGTGCGGACGCCGCACAGGACAAGACACAGGAGCAAGCTGCCAGCGCCACCGCGCACAGCCGCCTTCGGGCCATGCTGGATGCGATACCGGACATCGTGATCGAAGTTGATGCCGACGGGCGCTACACCTATATACACTCCGGCACCCCGGATCAGCTTCGGTCGCCGGCCGAAGAGATAATCGGCAAGACGGTGGAAGAAGTTCTGCCAGCCGACATCGCGGCCCAGCGCCGCGACGTGATGCGTGAATTGGATAGTGGCGCGCGCGCCAAAAACAGACTGTATCGGCTTGACAACGCGCTGGGGATGCGCTGGCTCCAGCTTTCCGCCGCGCGCCGAGCCGCAATCGGCCCGGACGGTCGGCACGGCTATCTGTTCATCAACCGCGACGTGACCCGTGAGACCGAACAGCAGCGCGTCGCTGAACGGTTGAGCGAAGTCGTCAAACGCGCCCGCGCCCTGCTGATCTTGACCGATGCCGAAGGGCGGATCGAGTGGGTGAACGCAACCTACGAACGGCACACCGGCTATGCGCTGGATGAGATACGGGGCAAGCTTCTGGGGCCGTTGTTGCAGACCGAAAAGACCGATCTGGCGACCAAGGCAAGGATTCGCGCCGCGCTGCAGGCCCGCGAGCCGATTTCAGAGGAAATCCTCAATCGGAAGAAGGGTGGCGAGGAATACTGGGCGCATCTCGACATCAAGCCCATGTTTGACGATGCGGGGCAGCATTCCGGTTTCATCGGGATGATGATCGACATCACCGAGCGCAGGCAGAATACGGCAGAGCTTGAGGCCCGAACCGCAGAGGCATTTGCGGCGCGTCAGCGCTTGGCCGACGCCATCGACGCGCTTGGCGAGGGCTTTGTGCTGTTTGATGCCGATGACCGGCTGGTGATGTGCAACCAGCGCTACAAGGAGTTCTACGCTGAAGGCGCGTCGTTCCTGGTCCCGGGCACCGGCTTCGAGGCCATCCTGCGCGATGCGCTGGCCCATGGGCAACCTCCCGAGGCCATGGGTCGAGAGGAGGCGTGGCTGGCCGATCGGTTGGCCGGACATCGATCAGGCGGAATCGTGCAGGAGCAGAGCCTGCTCGACGGGCGCATCCTGCGGGTGACCGAGCACCGCACCCCGAAGGGCGAGCTTATCGCCGTGCATTCCGACATCACCGGCCTGAAGATGGCCGAGCAGCGGCTTTTGAACGTGATCGACGGCGCACGAGTTGGCACCTGGGAATGGACGCTCGAAACCGGCGTGAACCGCATCAACGAGCGTTGGGCCGAGATGCTGGGCTATACGCGGGCCGAACTTGAACCTGTCACGATCGGCACCTTCCGCGCCTTGCTGCATCCCGATGATCAGCAATACAACGACAAACCGTTAGAACTCATCTTATCCGGCCAGACCAACCGGTTCGAACATGAATTCCGGTTGCACCACAAGCAGGGCCACTGGGTCTGGATCCTCTCTCGCGGCAGCGTCACGCGCTACAGCAGCGACGGCGAAGTGGAGGCCCTGGCGGGCATTCACTCGGACATCACCGAGTTGAAGAACGCCGAGCAGCGGCTTTTGAACGTGATCGAGGGCGCACAGGTCGGCACCTGGGAATGGGGAGTCACCACCGGGACTCATCATAACAATGACAAATGGTCCGCGATGCTGGGTTACAGTCGCGCCGAGCTTGATCCGATAACCGACGACACCTGGCTGCGGTTGATTCACCCCGAGGATCTGTCAGGCGTCGAGGAGAAGATACAGCGCTGCATGGTGGCGGGCTTTGATGCCTATGAAGCCGAGTATCGCCTGCGCCACAAGGCAGGCCATTGGCTGTGGGTGATGAACCGCGGCCGGGTGATTCGCCGCAGTGCAGATGGCGCACCGGAATTCATGGCTGGCGTGCAGATCGACATCAGCGAACGGAAGAACGCCGAGCAGCGGCTTTTGAACGTGATCGAAGGCGCACAGGTCGGCACCTGGGAATGGGATGTCATCACCAGAGAAAATCCCATCAATGAGCGCTATGCCGAGATGCTCGGCTACACACACGCAGAAATCACCCCGATGAGTTACGAAAGATGGCTGCGGATGGTTCACCCAGAGGATGTGCCAGGCACCGAAGAACAGATAGAACGCTGCATGGTGGCGGGCTTTGATACTTATGAGGCCGAGTATCGCATGCGCCACAAGGCAGGCCATTGGCTGTGGGTGATGAACCGCGGGCGGGTGATTCGCCGCCTTGCAGATGGCACAGCGGAATTCATGGCTGGGGTGCATATCGACATCAGCGAGCAAAAGGCGCGCGAGGACGCCCTGATTTTGGCCAAGGCCGAGGTGGAGCGCGCGTTGGCGGAACGCAACATTGCCCAAAAACGATTTGCCGATATCGCCAGAGTGAGTGACGACTGGATTTGGGAGCAGGATGACAAACTTCGCTATACGTTCGTGTCCAACCGGAAATTATTCGGCGTTGGGGGCATCACGACAGATAGTATACTGGGAAAGACCCGCGACGAATGGTTGTTGGATCACCCCGAAAGCCTTGCCAGTGCCGACTGGGTCGGCCTGAAGGCCACGCTAAACGAACGAAAACTGTTCCGCAATTTTGTCTACCGCGCGCCTGACCTAGAAGGCGAAGACGAGAGATGGTACAGAATCAGCGGCTCGCCGATCTTTGACGCTGACGGTGGGTTCACCGGCTATCGTGGCGTGGGATCGGACGTGACCGATCTCTATGTCGCCAGGGCGCGTGCGGAAGCGGCGAGTCAGTCGAAATCCCTGTTCCTTGCCAATATGAGCCATGAGATTCGCACGCCGCTGAACGGGGTGCTGGGGATGGCCGAGTTGCTGGATTCGGCGCTGATGGACCCCGAACACAAACGCATGATCGGCACGATCCGCGAGTCGGGCGAGGCGCTGCTGAACATCCTGAATGACATTCTGGACATGTCGAAAATCGAGGCGGGCAAACTGGAGCTGGAGGCCGTGCCTTTCATCCCCATGGAACTGGCCGCCCGCGTCGAAGACCTGCACAGCCTGCGCGCCGAGGAAAAGGGGCTGTCCTTCGAGGTTCTGACCGGTTCCGGCGCTGAGTTGCCGCGCATTGGCGATCCGCATCGGGTGCGCCAGATCCTGCACAACCTGATCGGCAACGCGATCAAATTCACCGCGATCGGCACGGTTTCGGTCAAGCTGAGCGGCAAGAAGGGCAAGCCGCTGATCATCGAAGTCAGCGATACCGGCATCGGCATGACCCAAGAACAGACCGCGCGGCTTTACGAGGACTTCGCCCAGGCCGACAGTTCCACGACACGCCGCTTCGGCGGCACCGGGCTGGGAATGGCAATCACCCGCAAGCTGGTCGAGATGATGGGCGGTGAAATCAGCGTCGAATCGGCGCTGGGCAAAGGCACGACAGTCAAAGTGTCGCTACCGCTGCCGGTCAGCGAAACCGCAACGAAACCGGTCATAGCCGTGGAAGCCGTGGAAGCCGTGTCGCTTGACGGGCTGCGTATCCTTGCGGCTGACGACAGCAGGACCAACTGCTGGATACTAGAGAAGATGTTGGTGCGCAAAGGTGCTACGGTCACGATCGTCACCGATGGCCTGCAGGCCGTGCAGGCCTGGGAAACCGGTCGATTTGACGTGGTGCTCTTGGATATCGCGATGCCGGTCATGGATGGCGTGACGGCATTGCAGACTATCCGCACGCGCGAGGCGGAAAGCAACCGCTCCAGAATGCCGATCATTGCGGTGACGGCAAATGCCATGGCGCATCAGGTAACCGAATATCTGGGTGCCGGTTTCGATTCCTGTGTCGCAAAACCGATCAACATGACGGATCTGACCAGGCTGATTCGATCTTTTGTGCCCTGATGCAATTCCTGTCCGACACTCTCAAACGCGTCAAACCCTCGCCCACCATCGCCGTCACCACCAAGGCGGCGGAACTCAAGGCCGCCGGCTACGACGTGATCGGCCTTGGCGCGGGGGAGCCTGATTTCGACACGCCGCAGAACATCAAGGACGCCGCCAAGCGCGCCATTGATCAGGGCCGCACCAAATACACCGCCGTTGACGGCATCCCCGAACTGAAAGCCGCCATCTGCGCCAAGTTCGCCCGCGAAAATGGCCTGACCTACCAGCCGGGCCAGATCAGTGTCGGCACCGGCGGCAAGCAAATCCTGTACAACGCCCTGATGGCAACCTGCAATCCCGGCGATGAAGTCATCATCCCCGCCCCCTATTGGGTCAGCTATCCCGACATGGTTCTGCTGGCCGGCGGCACTCCGATCCCGCTTGTCGCCACCTTGGCCAGCCAGTTCAAACTGACCCCGGCCCAGCTTGACGCCGCCATCACCCCAAAAACCAAATGGTTCATCTTCAACTCGCCCTCCAACCCGACCGGGGCAGGCTACACAAGCCGCGAGCTGAAAGCCCTCTGCGATGTCCTGCTCAAACACCGCCACGTCTGGATCATGTCCGACGATATGTATGAACACCTAGTCTTTGACGGTTTCGAATTCACCACCCCGGCGCAGGTTGAGCCAGCACTTTACCACCGCACCCTGACCTGCAACGGCGTCTCGAAAGCCTATGCGATGACCGGCTGGCGCATCGGCTATGCCGGTGGCCCGGCCCATCTGATCAAGGCCATGGCCATGATCCAAAGCCAATCGACCTCCAACCCGTCCTCGATCAGCCAATATGCCGCACTGGAAGCCCTCACCGGCCCGCAAGACTTCCTCAAAGCCAACCGCAAACTGTTCCAGGCCCGCCGCGATCTGGTGGTCTCGATGCTCAATCAGGCGAAAGGCGTGACCTGCCCGCGCCCCGACGGTGCCTTCTACGTCTATCCCGACATCGCGGGCTGTATCGGCAAAACCAGCGCCGCAGGCACCGAAATCACCGATGATGCGGCCTTTGCCAGCGCTCTCTTGCAAGAAACCGGCGTTGCCGTGGTCTTTGGTGCCGCCTTCGGCCTTTCGCCAAACTTCCGCGTCAGCTACGCTACCTCCGAGACGGTTCTGACCGAGGCTTGCCACCGCATCCAGCGGTTCTGCGCCAGCCTCACTTAGGGGGAGCGATGGCGGGCGATCTGCCAGAGTATTACTTCCGCATCCGCGACAATGGCGCCGTGGTGTTTCGCGTGGTGCCCGAAAACCGCCTGCGCCGGATCGAGATGCTGGAACTGGCCACCATCAACCTCAAGAACGGCACGATCAAGCCGCATGGCGCGACCGCCCTGACCCCCGCCGACACCGTGACGATCCGCGACTGGATGGCCACAAGGCTCACCCTGCTGGCCCGGCGCGACATCGACGACATTCACCGCGCCGTCGATCACCTGAACATGACGACCCAATGGCTGCACTCCAAGGCCAGCGACGCTCAGCTTGACGACGTGACCGACGCCCTCTTGCTGGCCATGCACGACCTGCGCTCCGTTCTGATCCGCCGCAAAGCTGACCGTCTGGCCAAAGACGAAGCCGCCGAATAGCCCCCGTAGGGTGTGCTTCAGCGCAGCTCCCCACCCGCAAAAAACGCGATGTCCAAAACTGTCGCATTCTGCGACATCGCCGCTAAACCACCCTTGGTGCCAGATGCCAGAACCGCCACATCAGCGTGCCTGCCGCCGCCACCAGCCCGACCACAAGGCCCAGCCACAGCCCGGCCCCGCCCATACCCCACCCGAACGCCAGCCCATAGCTGCTCGGAATCCCGACCCCCCAATAGCTGACCGCCGCCAGCCACATCGGCACCCTAGTATCCCTGATGCCGCGCAACAGGCCCAGCGCCATGACCTGCATCGCATCGGCCATCTGAAACAGCGCCGCCAGCGCCAAGAGAACCGTGCCATAGCGCAGGATCTCGGAGGTCTCAGGCTTGGCCGGATCGAGAAACAGCGCCAGGATCGGCACTGGAGCGCTTAGAAACAGCACCACCATCACCAACCCGAACCCCGCCGACAGCGCAATCGCCACCCTCGCCCCGTCGCGCAGGCCCCGCGCATCGCCTGCCCCCTCGGCATGGCCAGTCCGCACCGTGCAGGCGTTCGACAGCCCCAGATGCACCATGAAGGCCAGCGCCGCCACCTGCATCGCGATGCCATGCGCCGCCAGTTCCATGGTGCCAATCCAGCCCATCATCACGCTGCACGCCAGGAACAGCCCGCTTTCCATAAGCGAGGTCACCCCGATCGGCCAGCCCAGCCGGAACACTTGGCGCAGAGCCTGCGGGTCCACCCGCCAGAACCGCTGGAACAGGTGATATTTCCGCAAGTCAGGCAACCAGCCGGCATAGATCGCCAGCGCCACGAAGGTCGCCACCTGCACGACCACTGAGGCCAGCGCCGCCCCGCGCACCCCCATCTCGGGCGCGCCCCAGGTGCCGAATATCAGCGGATAGGCCAAGCCCAGGTTCACCCCCACCGCGCCCAGCGTCGTCCACAGCACGACCTGCGTGCGCCCCAGTGCCGCCAGATAGCCCTTCAACGTCATCACGAGCAGCGCCGGCACCATGCCCCATCCGGCGATCCGCAGGAAATCCTGGCCTAGTGCTGCCACTTCCGGCTGCTGCCCCAATGCCAAAAGCCAGGCGCCGGAATACCAGAACAAAGGATAGCTCATGAGCCCGAAGCCCAGCGACAGCCACATCCCCATCCGCGCATCGCGCCGCACCTGCACCTCATCGCCCCGGCCAATCGCCGCCGCAACCAGCGGCATCACCGCCTGCGCAAAGCCCGAGCCAAGGATGAAGACCACGAAAAAGCCTGTGCCAGCAATGACCACCGCCGCCAGCGCGCTCACCCCGTA
>JBCKXH010000017.1:0-27540 GCA_038921555.1 Paracoccaceae bacterium | reverse complement strand
GTCGCCGCATGGAATGACCAAACCCCGACAGGCGGCGATCTGTCGGGCACCGCGATCCGGGCCCAGGTCTTCAATGCCAATGGCAGCAAGTTCGGGGCAGAATTTCTGGTCAACACCACCACCGCTGGCGACCAGTTCACTCCGGCCCTGGCGACACTTGCCGATGGAAGGTTTGTCGCGGCCTGGACTGACAACAGCCAGACCGGCGGCGACACCTCCTTTGGCGCCGTGCGCGCGCAGGTGTTCAACGCCGATGGCAGCCTGTCGGGGGCAGAGTTTCTGGTCAACACCTCGACGAGTGCCTTTCAATACGGCCCGGCCCTGACTGTCCTGGCCGATGGCCGCCTGGCGGTGGCCTGGGAAGACTACAGCGGAGCCGGTGGCGATTCGAGCAATGGCGCCATTCGCGGCCAGATTTTCGACCCGCGGATCGCTGCGGTCAACCTCGCCGGCACGCGGGCCAATGACAGCTACATCGGCACGCTGTTCAACGATACCATGGCTGGCTCCTCCGGCAATGACACCCTGGCCGGTGCGGCAGGCAATGACCGCCTGTTCGGTGGTCAGGGCAATGACAGCCTGTACGGCGACGACGGCAATGACAGACTGTTCGGTGGCGCTGGATCGGACCAATTGTTCGGCGGCAACGGCAACGACTCGCTGTTAGGCGGCAACGGCAACGACAGGCTGTTCGGCGGCGAGGGCAAGGACCGGCTGACCGGTGGCTTCGGTGCCGACACCTTCGTCTTTGGCAGTGCCAGCGAGGCCGGAAACGGTATCAACCGCGACATCATCATGGACTTCCTCAGCGGGGTCGACAAGATCGACCTGTCCGCCTTCATGGGCGGTGGCGCCTTCATCGGCGTTCAGGCCTTCAACATCAGCGGCACGGCGGAACTGCGCTTTGACGCGGCCAACCAACGGCTGGAGGGCGATGTCGATGGCAACGGCACGGTGGATTTCTCGCTGAAACTGAACTTCATCACCGTCACGCCTTTCGCAGGCGATTTCATCTTCTGAACCTATGCGCCTTGCACCGCCCTGCCTTGCCGCATAAGGCAGGCGCGCGGTGAAAGCCTTGGCAGGGGATAGAATGCCACTACTGGTGATGAAATTCGGCGGCACTTCGGTGGCCGACCTTGACCGCGTCAAGAGTGCCGCCGCAAAGGTAAAGGCCGAGGTCGAGCGCGGCTATGATGTCATCGTCATCGTGTCCGCCATGGCGGGCAAGACCAATGAACTGGTCGGCTGGGTCGAGGGCACTTCGAAATTCTACGACGCCCGCGAATATGATGCGGTTGTCGCCTCGGGCGAAAACATCACCGCTGGTCTGTTGGCGCTGCGCTTGCAGGAAATCGAGGTCAATGCGCGGTCCTGGCAGGGCTGGCAGGTGCCGATCAACACCACCTCGGCCCATTCGGCGGCGCGCTTTGTGTCGATCCCGCGCGACAACATCGACCAGAAGTTCCGCGAAGGCTTTCGTGTCGCCGTGGTGGCGGGCTTTCAGGGGGTTTCGCCCGAAGGCCGCATCACCACCCTGGGCCGTGGCGGCAGCGACACCACCGCCGTCGCCTTTGCCGCCGCTTTCGAGGCTGTGCGCTGCGACATCTATACCGACGTGGACGGCATCTATACCGCCGACCCGCGCATCGTGGGCCGGGCCCGCAAGCTTGACAAGATCGGCTATGAAGAGATGCTGGAACTGGCCTCGCTGGGGGCCAGGGTCCTGCAAACCCGCTCGGTCGAACTGGCGATGCGCTACAAGGTGCGGCTGCGCGTTTTGTCCTCGTTCGGCGACAGTGACGAGGCCTCTGGAACTCTGGTCTGCGATGAGGACGAAATCATGGAATCGAAAGTCGTATCCGGCGTCGCCTATTCGCGCGACGAAGCCAAGATGACCCTGGTCAAGGTCGAGGACCGCCCCGGCATCGCCGCCGCCATCTTTGGCCCCTTGGCAGATGCCGGGGTGAATGTTGACATGATCGTGCAGAACATCTCGGAAACCGGTAAGCTGGGCGACAAGCGCGCCTATACCGACATGACGTTTTCCTGCCCGACCAATCAGGTCCTGCGCGCCCAGAAGGCGATTGAGGAGGCGCGCGACAAGGGCCTGTTCGCCTATGCCAGTCTGGTGGTCGATCCCGATGTCGCCAAAGTGTCCGTGGTCGGCATCGGTATGCGCAGCCATGCCGGGGTGGCCGCCAAGATGTTTTCCGCGCTCGCCTCCGAAAACATCAACATCAAGGTGATCGCCACCTCCGAGATCAGGATCTCGGTGCTGATCGACCGGAAATACATGGAACTTGCCGTGCAGGCGTTGCACGATGCGTTTGATCTGGACAAGGCTTAATGCCCGACCGACTCGTATGGAGTTTTTATGCCTATTATCAAGGATCTAACCCCGCTTTTGGCGGCGTTGCGCGGCGACATCCCGGTCACATTTGACTACAGGCCTGATGGCGTCCCAAGGATTTTCCGCTCGCCGCGAAGCCATCGAGCGACATCATAAAGATCGAAGACCAGACAAACGGCGATCATCCCCGCCAGCAACGCGGCCAAGCCAAACCCCAGGGCATTTCCATCAAGCAAACCAGGTTGCATGACCAGCCAAACCAGTAGCGGCGGCCATGGCACAAGGTGGCCGATGCCCGTTGCACGGGTAAGGCCCCCGGCATAGGCCACGAACCCAATCAGTAGCGGACCACTTGCGACATAGGCGATCAGCACGACGCTTGCAGTCTGCCAAGGCAGGAATGCGGGAGCAGCCAGAAAGACGGCGTTAAGCGCGAAAAGCCATGTTTTCACCCAGACGGGCAACGACAGCCACGACTGGCCGATTTGCAACCATTGCGCGCGCGCGCTCAGACCCGATCGCTCAAGGCCAAGCAAGAACAGCTGTGTGGCACCGATGCCCGCAACAAAGACGGCGGTCAGCGCGGCAAGTGCCACCCCAAGAGGCATCGTGATCCAGATCCCGGCGGCGATCAGGGCAAGCGAGGCCAGCCACCAAGCCATGTCGCCAAGGGCAAACCACAGGACCTCGGCCCGCCTCAAACGCTTGCGCATCGCGGCAAGCGCCAGATGCCCGCCGTTGACAAGTAGGCCAATGCCAAGCCCAAGAATAACGCCCGGCGGCACGTCCCCAAGGGTGGCTGCGACTGGGCCGGGCCAAACCGCGAACAGGATGCCATAAACGAGGCAGCTCACCGCATTGACGCGCAGGGCAAAAGCAACGCTGGTCATTTCCGACTCCCATATGTAAACTTTGTTGACTATATGAGGGCACGAAACTATGTCAACAAAGTTTACAATATCGACCGCAACAGACGACCTGCCCGAGCCACTTACTATCCTGCTTGAGGCAGCCTCCCAGTCTGTCCTAAAAAGCTTGATCGCGCGCTTGCGGGTGGGTGGATACAACGATATCACCGATCCGCACCTCGTCCTTTTCGGCAACCTCGATTGCGGTGCCACCCACGCCTCACAGATCGCCCAGCGGATGCAGGTGTCGCGGCAAGCCATCTCGAAAACCCTGCGCGAGCTTCAGTCGCTGGGGTTCGTGCGGCTTCAGGACGATCCGGCCCGCAAAAGCCAGAAGCTGGTCATCATGACCGACCGGGGCATGGACCTCGCCCTTGACGCGCGCCGCGAGCTTGGCTTGATCGAGGCCGCCATCGAGACGGACATCGGTCCGCAGGCGATGGCTTGCCTGCGCCGCGCACTTGAGAAACGTTGGGGAAAAGGCGCCACCCGCCGCCTGCATTGACGGCAGGTGGCCGCAAAGCGCCATAAAGTCCGGCACCCCCTTCCCCGGCGACGCGACCCTTGCCCCCGCCAGCCCCCGCGACGGGCTTTTCGCGACGGGCGGCTTGTGATCTAACGCGGGGGGGAACCGACAAGGAAGCGTCCATGAGCGACCGCAGCGAAAGTGACAGCCGCAAGCTTCTGCGCCGTTTGCGCGATGTGCTGGCGATTCCGGCCAAGGGGCAGGACCGGCTGGACCGCATCACCCACCTGATCGCCGACAGCATGGGGACCGAGGTCTGCTCGATCTACCTGTTCCGCGACGCCGAAACGCTGGAGCTTTGCGCCACCACCGGGTTGAAAAAAGCCGCCGTCCACAAGACCCGCATGAAACTGGGCGAAGGGCTGGTTGGCCGGGTCGCCCGCGGCGGCCTGCCGGTCAACACCGCCGATGCGCCGGGCGAAAAGGGCTTCCGCTTCATGCCCGAGACCGGGGAGGAGATCTATTCCTCGTTCCTCGGCGTGCCGATCCAGCGGGTGGGCGAGAAACTGGGCGTGCTGGTGGTGCAATCCAAATCCGCCCGCGCCTTTTCCGAGGAGGAAACCGACGCCGTCGAAGTCGTCGCCATGGTGCTGGCCGAGATGACCGAACTGGGTGCCTTTGTCGGCGAAGGCAGCGCCATGGGGGCTTTGCACAAGCAGCCGGTGGTGTTTCGCGGCTCGACCGGGCAAGAAGGCTTCGCTGAGGGAAGGGTCTGGCTGCATGAACCCCGCGTCGTCGTCACCAACCCGGTCGCCGATGATCCGCTGACCGAGATCGACCGCATCCGTGCTGCCGTCGGCGAGCTGCGGGTGTCGATCGACGACCTTTTGGTCGCCGAAAGCCTTGATAAAGATCAAAAAGCCGTGCTGGAGGCTTACCGGATGTTCGCCCATTCGCGCGGCTGGCTGCGCCGGATGGAAGAGGATATCCAGCGCGGCCTGTCGGCCGAGGCTGCCGTGGAAAAGGAACAATCGGCCACAAGGGCGCGGCTGGAGCAGGTGCCCGACGCCTATTTGCGCGAACGCCTGCACGATCTGGACGATTTGGCCAACCGGCTTCTGCGCATCCTGACCGGTCAGGGCCGCGACACCGGCGCCGAGATGCCGGAAAATCCGGTGCTGGTCGCGCGCAACATCGGCCCTGCCGAGTTGTTGGCCTATGGCCGCAAGCTGAAGGGCGTGGTTCTGGAAGAAGGCTCGGTCGGCAGCCATGCCGCTATCGTTGCCCGCGCTTTGGCGATTCCACTGGTCATCCACGCCAAAGGCATCACCACCGAGGCGCTGAACGGCAATGCCATTCTGGTCGATGGCGATCAGGGCGTGGTCCACCTGCGCCCCGAGGAAACCATTACGCGCAGCTTCCGCGACAAGATCGCCATGCAGGCCGCGGCGCAAAAGCGTTATGCCAGCCTGCGCGACCTGCCCGCCACCACGCGCGACGGCGTGACGGTCGAATTGCAGATGAACGCCGGGCTGATGGCCGATCTGCCCTCGCTGGTCGGGTCAGGGGCCGCGGGGGTCGGGCTGTTTCGCACCGAATTGCAGTTTCTGATCCGCAACAAGATGCCGCAGCGCGGTGAACTGGCCAGCATCTACGCCCGCGTGCTGGACGCCGCCCAGGGCCGCCCGGTGGCCTTTCGCACATTGGACATCGGCTCGGACAAGGTGCTGCCCTACATGAAACCCAATGACGAACCCAACCCCGCCATGGGCTGGCGCGCCATCAGGGTCGGTCTGGACAAGCCGGGTGTTCTGCGCATGCAGTTGCAGGCCCTGTTGCGCGCCGCGGCTGGCCGCGATCTGAGCGTGATGTTCCCCTTCATCAGCGAGTTTGGCGAGTTTCAGGCCGCCCGCAGCCATATGCTGCGCGAGGTTCACCGCGAGAAAAGCCTGGGCCATGCCGTGCCCAAGACCATTGAGATCGGCGCCATGCTGGAAACCCCCAGCCTGGCCTATGCCCCCGACGCCTTCTTTCAACTGGCCGATTTCATCTCGATCGGCGGCAATGACCTGAAACAGTTCTTCTTTGCCGCCGACCGCGAGAATGAACGGGTCCGCAAGCGCTATGACGTGCTGAACCTGTCGTTCCTCACCTTTCTGGAGCATATCATCGCCCGCTGCGCGCCCTTTGGCACCAGGCTCAGCTTTTGCGGCGAAGATGCCGGCCGCCCGATCGAGGCGCTGGCGCTCATAGCCATCGGCCTGCGCCACCTGTCGATGCGCCCGGCCTCGATCGGCCCGGTCAAGGCGCTCTTGCGCGGCGTCGATCTGGCAGGTGCGCGCGCCGTGATCGACCAGGCCCGCGCCGACGGCGCCGAATCCGCCCGCCCGGCGTTGCTGGAGTTTCTGGCGACGCAGGGGGTTTGAGGCGGGCTGGACAATTTTCTTGACTTGCCATTACAGAAATGTTAACCGCTCCTGAGGTGCCTGCTATTCTGACAATGGAAATTCATGAGTGGAGAGTGGAATTGCCCTCGTATCTTAGCAACTTTCTCGGAGCACAGTTGAGCTATGTGTATTATTTTCCTGATTTATCCACTCCATACGACGGAACCGATTCATCCGCTACGATTTTCATAAATGACGGAATCGAGATTCCCGACCTCTGGGACTTTGGAGATCAAAATGACTTTGACGACCCTTCCAATTTCATAACCCTCGACGTCAATTCGTCACAGATAACAGTTGATTTCGGTGTGGATAGCGCTTTCAATCCTGCAGCGTTTAGTGGCTTTGTCTTGAGCGACTATCTCAACCAAGTTGCACCTATCATTGGAGTAAGCATAAACTAGGCTTCATTCACTTCCGGTTTCAACCCGGCAATGGTGTCTTTTCTGACCGACAGCATTTCAGTCAATTGGGCTGGTGCAGATTTTGACACCAACACCCGCCTTGTGCTGGATGTCACCTTTGCCCCTGTCGATATTATAGGATCGCGTGACTCA
This sequence comes from Paracoccaceae bacterium, assembly GCA_038921555.1. GTDB lineage: Bacteria > Pseudomonadota > Alphaproteobacteria > Rhodobacterales > Rhodobacteraceae > Stagnihabitans. The sequence continues at coordinate 20,809 of JBCKXH010000017.1, read as the reverse complement.
GACTTGGGATTTCTCACGAGCATGGCTCTATTTGCGCGTGCCGCCTACTATCTTATTCCGGGCATCGAAGTCGTAGCTGACGGCATCAATGACTTCTCAGCCAGCGCCAAAACTGCACTTAAAAAATTGACACCTGACTGGCGCCTTCTTGATGTTAGCGATTTGCCTGAACTACCACTCACCGCGTCGGGAGACCTCGATTTCCCCTTTTCCGGAATAAGGAACGGTATCTTTGTCAACGGCAACGCGGCAGCCTTGGTCGCACGCAGCGCCGACACACTGGTGATTTCTTTTCGTGGCACCAATGACACAGCTAATGAGTTCCTTACATCAGATCGGGGGCATTGGGTCGACAAGGATGAGCACTATCTGCTGCTTGAACCTTTGATTGATGCGCTCGACGAGTATCTTGCCAACCATGCCGAAATCACGAAGGTCTTTGTCACCGGCCACAGCCTTGGTGCCGCAATGGTCAATGCCTATATGCAGGATCATGATGTTTCGAATTATCCGGCGGTTACATTCTCGGCGGTTACATTCGCCAATCCAGGCTATTTCGTCAGGGATTTCGAATTCCAGAGCCGGATCGCAAATTTCTTAAATCAATCTGACATTATCGCAGTTGGTGACATTATTTTCGCGACCCCAGGCGATGCCAATGAGTTTGGCGGGAATTTCGTGGCGCTCAATGTCTTCGACCAGCATAATATGGATTTCTACTTGGCAATTGTTGATTTTCTTCAAAAGGAAAAAGTGGTCACGAATGATATTTTGCCAAGCAGCGGCAGATCGGACTATGACAACATCATCTTTTCCGCTCAGGACGTTGCTGGTTTTGCAATTGGGGTTGGCAGAGATACTCTTTTGGGCAAAGTCAGCGGTCCAAACGATATGTTTGACGACCTGATTCTGGGCGGGGTCGGTTACGACAGTCTTTCGGGGCTTGGCGGGAACGACTATCTGATCGGGGGGCGCGGCGCGGACACTCTCATTGGCGGGACAGGCCGCGACGTGCTCAGGGGCGGCGGTGCCGACCTGGGCGACGATAACTTCGTCTTTTCCGGGCGCTTCGGCAGGGACCGGATCGTCGATTTCGAAAACGGCGTCGACCATATCGATTTGCGTGCCTTCGGGACTTCATATTCCAAAGTGATCCTGCGCATGGTGGAAAGCGCCGGGGCGACGACGATTGACCTCTCCGGGCTATTTCATACCCGAATAATCGTGATCGAGGGCATTGGATTGAGCGGACTGTCGGCGGCGGACTTCTTGTTTTAGGCAGACTCGTCCTCATGTCATCGGCTTTCATCGGACCAGGAACAGGTTGCCGAGCGCGAACAGGGTGAAGATCTGGGCGCGGTTCTTGGCCAGCCCGCGGTAACGGGTTTTCACATGGCCGAACTGGCGCTTGACCACCCGGAACGGATGATCGAACCGTGCCTATCCGGTTAACGCAGACACCCACTACATGTGGAGTGCGTCCAATCACCGGAACGGAGTTCGGCGTAAGTCGGGGCTGTATGCCTTGCCGGGGTCATCATTATGGCGGCGCAGTACCTGCTGACATGGCCTATGCGGTAGCCGACGCCGCCTTTGTCCAGCCTTTCGACGATCTGAAGCTGGTCAGCAACATCGTGATCTACGGCCTTTGGTTCGGCTATTGGCCCGAGGGCAACCCCTGGCTTGGCGTCGCGCTGATCCTTGGCGCCTCGGTGTTTCTCTTGGTGTCGTCGCGGGGCCATGAAGGTGAACCCGCCCCGGCCTGAAGCCGCGCCCGCCTGAAGGCTGGACATCCCTGCGCCAAGGCATCAGCCTTGGTGCCATGAAACACCGCTCTCCCCGGCTGGCCGTCCGCGCCCTGATCCTGCACGAGGATCGGCTCTTGCTGGTCAACGCCTATGCTAGCGGCAGGTCCGACCTGTGGTGTGCCCCCGGCGGCGGAGTCGAGGCCGGCACCTCGCTGCACGACAACCTGATCCGCGAAGTGCATGAGGAAACCGGACTGACCATCACCGTCGGACCGCCCGCCATGGTGAACGAGTTTCACGACCCGGCGTCAGGCTTTCATCAGGTCGATCTGTTCTTCCGCTGCACCATCACCGGCGGCGCCATCGACGCCGTATGGCAAGACCCGGCCCGCGTCGTCACCGAACGTCGCTTTTTTTCGCGCGGCGAACTCGGCCTCGGCCGCATCCGCTTCAAACCCGACAGCCTGCCCCGGGCCGCCTGGGACGGCGCCATGATCTATGACCCGCTGGAGCGCCTGATAAGGTGATCCGCCCCCTTGACCCATCGCCGACCTGAACCCCATCGCCGACCTGAACCCCATCGCCCCCTGAACCTCGTCGCAGCCCGATATGCTGAGGCCCCCGCTGCTGGCTCATCGCCGCAGGCTATCACCCACCGGGGGGAGTATTCACGCCAGTGCGAAATTGCATTCAACTTGGCACAAATACTCATCTTGATCCCGAGCCGGTTGGCCGCAGGCCAGAGGCGAGATAAGGCAAACGCGCCGCAGGCGCTCAATTTGTCAACCGTGCCGGAAGGGGTGGCACCACAAGCAAAGAAGGGGCCCGGTTTCCCGAGCCCCCTCAAAGTCCCAAAGGCGCTGCAGCTTACATCATGCCGTCCATGCCGCCCATGCCGCCGCCATGGCCGCCGCCGCCGCCCGACTTGGGCTCGGGACGATCCGCGATCATCGCTTCGGTGGTGATCAGCAGGCCCGCAACCGAGGCTGCATTTTCCAGCGCGATCCGCACCACTTTGGCCGGGTCAATGACGCCGAACGCGAACATGTCGCCATATTCTTCGGTCTGCGCGTTGAAGCCAAAGGTCTTGTCTTTCGACTCGCGAACCTTGCCAGCCACGACAGCCCCGTCAACGCCCGCGTTCTGCGCGATCTGGCGCAGCGGTGTTTCCAGCGTGCGGCGAATGATGGCGATGCCCGCGTCCTGGTCAGAGTTTGCACCCTTGAGGCCGTCCAGCGCCGAAGCGGCCTGCATCAGGGCCACGCCACCACCGACAACGATACCTTCCTGCACGGCCGCACGGGTCGCGTTCAGGGCGTCGTCCACGCGGTCCTTGCGCTCTTTCACTTCGATCTCGGTCATGCCGCCGACCTTGATCACCGCAACGCCGCCAGCCAGTTTGGCCACGCGCTCTTGCAGCTTTTCCTTGTCATAGTCCGAAGTGGTGTCCTCGATCTGCTGACGGATCTGCGCCACGCGGGACAGGATCTCGGCCTTGTCGCCAGCGCCATCAATGATGGTGGTGGTGTCTTTGGTGATCGAAACCTTCTTGGCCTTGCCCAGCATGTCCAGCGTGACATTTTCCAGCTTCATCCCCAGATCCTCCGAGATGACCTGACCACCGGTTATCACCGCGATGTCCTGCAGCATCGCCTTGCGACGGTCGCCAAAGCCCGGTGCCTTGACGGCAGCGACCTTCAACCCGCCGCGCAGCTTGTTGACGACCAGCGTGGCCAAAGCCTCGCCTTCGACGTCTTCCGAGATGATCAGCAAAGGCTTTTGGCTTTGGATCACCGCTTCCAGCAACGGAACCATCGGCTGCAACGAGCCGAGTTTCTTTTCGTGCAGCAGGATCAGCACGTCTTCCAGATCGGCCTGCATCTTGTCGGCATTGGTGACGAAATAGGGCGACAGGTAGCCGCGGTCGAACTGCATGCCTTCGACGACTTCGGTTTCGGTTACCAGACCCTTGTTTTCTTCGACGGTGATCACACCCTCGTTGCCAACCTTCTGCATCGCTTCAGCGATCTGACGGCCGATTTCAACCTCGCCATTGGCGGCGATCATGCCGACCTGGGCGATTTCAGCGGTGTCCTTGACCGGACGCGAGGCGGCCTTGATCGCGGCGACGACTTGGGCAGTCGCCAAGTCGATGCCACGCTTCAGGTCCATCGGGTTCATGCCGGCGGCCACCGCTTTCATGCCGTCCTTGACGATGGCCTGCGCCAGAACGATGGCGGTGGTGGTGCCGTCGCCGGCCTCGTCATTGGTGCGGGAAGCGACTTCCTTCACCATCTGCGCGCCCATGTTTTCGAACTTGTCGGCCAGTTCGACTTCCTTGGCAACCGTCACCCCGTCCTTGGTGATGCGCGGGGCGCCATAGGATTTGTCCAGGATCACGTTGCGGCCTTTCGGACCCAGCGTTATCCTGACCGCATCGGCCAGGATGTTCACGCCGCGCAGCAGGCGGTCGCGGGCATCGCTATCAAAACGTACGTCTTTCGCAGCCATTGGCTTAGCTCCTCAAAATTCGGTTTCACGTAGGGTGTGCATGAATGCGCACCACGGGGACAACTCAGGTGATCACGCCGAGGATGTCGCTTTCCTTCATGATCAGCAACTCTTCGCCGTCCAGCTTGATCTCGGTGCCCGACCATTTGCCGAACAGGATCTTGTCGCCGGCAGCAACCGTCGGGGCGATCAGCTCGCCCGAGTCCTTGCGCGCGCCCGGACCGACCGAGATGACCAGGCCCTCGGCCGGCTTTTCCTTGGCGGTGTCGGGAATGATCAGCCCGCCTTTGGTCTTGTCTTCGCCTTCGATGCGACGGACCAGCACGCGGTCATGCAGCGGTTTGAATGTCATCTGGTAACACTCCCTTTGGGTTTCCAGGTTTGATTGAATTAGCACTCACATCAGGCGAGTGCTAACAAATGGTCAGTTAGGCGTTGGGGCGGCCCAAGTCAACACCCGGCCCCGCAGAAACCGGATGATTTCCCGCTTCCCCGCCGCGCCCCGCCATGCGACACAAGCCGCGCCGCTTTGAACGCGACCTTTCGCCCCCCCACCCCCGCACACCCAAGCGTGACAATCCCGCCGCCCGCCCCTATAAGCCCGGCAAAACCGCCATGAGGCCGCATAATGACCATCAAAGTTCTCGGCCACAAATCCCCCGACACTGATTCCACCGGCTCGCCGATCATCTGGGCCTGGTATCTGACCGAGATCAAAGCCACCCCGGCCGAACCCGTCCTGCTGGGAGAACCCAACACCGAAGCCTGCTTCGTGCTGAAACACTGGAACCTGGCCAAGCCCGCGATCATTGCGGATGTCACCGCCGATGATACAATCGTCATCGTTGACACCAACAACCCCGCCGAACTGCCGCCCGGCATCAACGACGCCAAGATAATCGCCATCATCGACCACCACATGCTGGTCGGCGGCCTCAAGACCATGACCCCGATCGACATCACCATGCGCCCCTTGGCCTGCACCGCGACGATCATGCACGACCTGATCGGCACCGACATGGCAAAGGCCCCTAGGGCGATCAAGGGGGTGATGCTGTCCTGCATCCTGTCGGACACGATGGAGTTCCGCTCACCCACCACCACGCCGCATGACCGTGCCGTGGCCGAGGCGCTGGCCTGCGAGTTGGGCGTCTCGATCCCCGCCTTCGCCGCCCAGTTGTTTGCGGCCAAGTCCGACATCTCGGCCTTCCCGGACGCCGCCCTCTTGCGGATGGACAGCAAGCAATACAGCGTCGCCGGCAGAAAGCTGCGCGTCTCGGTGCTTGAAACCACCGAGCCGAAAATCGTGCTGGACCGCAAGGCCAGCCTGATGGCTTCGATGGTCGCTGTGGCGCGCGAGGATGGTGCCGATCAGGTCCTGCTGTTCGTCATCGACATCCTGCGGCAAGAGGCGACGCTGCTGGTGCCGAACGATCTGGTGAAACAACTGGCCGAGGCCTCTTTCGGCTGCAAGGTCACCGGCGACACCGTGGTCTTGCCCGGCATCATGAGCCGCAAAAAGCAGATCATCCCGGCGTTGAAACTGTAGTGCGCCTGTAGCTACGGAAAAACGACGGATGAACGACGCCCCGAAAGGCCACAATGACCGACATCATCGCCAATCTTGCCGATCTTGGCACCCGCTATGACGCGGTGTTCTGCGACCTCTGGGGCTGTTTGCACAACGGCAAAACGGCCTTCCCGGCGGCGGTTGCGGCTTTGCAGGAATTTCGCGCGCGGGGCGGGCGGGTCTTGCTGCTGACCAACTCACCCCGGCCAAACTCCAGCGTTATCCGTCAGTTGGATGCGCTGTCTGTGCCCCGCGACGCTTGGGATGACGTGGTAACCTCAGGCGATGCCTCCCAATATGCGATGCTGAATGGTGCCGTCGGGCAGCGCGTTTTCTTCATCGGCGCGCCCAGGGATGAGGTTTTCTTTACCGACCTTCCCGATGATCTGCCGAACCCCATACCAATCAGCCGTGTGCCCCTTGCGAAAGCCGAAGGCGTGATCTGCACCGGCCTGACCGACGACCAGACCCAAACGCCCGCCGACTACCGCGACGTGCTTTTACAGTGCAAGATCAATGGCTTACCCATGTTATGCGCCAACCCGGATGTGATTGTCGATTTTGGCGACAAACGGTTTTACTGCGCCGGTGCCCTGGCTGAGGCTTATGAGGCGATCGGCGGCACCGTCCTTTACTTCGGCAAACCGCATCCGCCGATCTACCACCTCGCCCGCCGCAGGCTTTCATCGCTAACTGGCGGAAAAGACATGACAATTCTGGCCATTGGCGACGGGATAACCACCGATATCCAGGGTGCCATCGCCGAGGGTATCGACAGCCTTTTCGTCACCGCTGGCATCGCGGCCGCCGAATTCGGCCCCGACCCGGAGAACCCGGATAAAACCCTGCTGGATCAGTGGCTTGCCAGACAGTCCCTCTCGCCAACTTTCGCCATTGGCCAGTTGCGTTGACCATGAAAACCCACCACCACTGGCAAGGACTTGCCCCCCCCGCCCGCGGCGCTTCGGTTGCCATGGGCAATTTCGACGGCGTCCATCTCGGCCATCAGGCCGTCATCGACCTTGCCCGCACCCAAGACGCCCCTCTTGGCGTCGTCACCTTTGAGCCGCATCCCCGCCAGTTCTTTGCCCCCACCGCCCCGACCTTCCGCCTGATGAACGCCGAGTCCCGCGCCAACCGCCTTGCCAAACTGGGGGTCTTGCATCTTTACGAACTGCCATTCGATAAATCGCTCGCCAGCCTGACGCCCGAGGCCTTTGCAAGGGATGTTCTGGCTGCGGGCCTTGGGATTTCCCATGTCGTCGTAGGCGAGGATTTTCGCTTTGGCAAGGGCCGCGCCGGGACAGCGAGCGACCTGCAAGCCCTTGGTTTACAATACGGTTTTCGCACGACCGTAGCACCCTTGGTTCAGATCGGCGATCAGGATATCTCGTCAACCGCCATCCGCGATGCGCTGAGCCAAGGCTATCCGCGCATAGCGGCCTCGATGCTTGGCCACTGGCACCGCATCGAGGGTGAGGTGATCCACGGCGAAAAGCGCGGCCGCCAACTGGGCTATCCGACCGCCAATATGGAGGTGACCGGCCTGCATCTGCCGAAATTCGGCGTCTATGCCGTGCGGGTCGATGTCCTGACCGGCGCGCAGGCCGGCCATTACATCGGCGCAGGCTCCCTTGGAATCCGCCCGATGTTCGGCACCAATCAGCCCAACCTTGAAAGCTTTCTCTTTGATTTCGACGGCGATTTATACGGCCACCACCTTTCGGTCGCCCTGATCGACTATCTGCGTCCCGAGATGAAGTTCGACGGCCTGCCCGGCCTTCTTGACCAGATGAAAGCCGATTGCGAACAGGCCCGCGAAATTCTGACCGCCTAGAGCGTGATGAGGAAAAGTGGAATCCGGTTTTCCTCAATAATCACGCGACCACCAAGAATCTAGAACAGGATGATGTTTCCATCAAACATCATCCTGTTCTAGATCCTGCTTTCCCACCTTCCCTTTCCGCCGCCTTTCAGCCAGTTATGCCGCCATGACCACGCGCGACCGCTTTTGGGAAACCGTCCCCCTATCCAGAATGACCACTCCCGAATGGGAGGCGCTATGTGATGGCTGCGGCAAATGCTGCCTGAACAAGCTGGAATATGAGGATCCCCGCGAGGTCGAGTTCACCTCGATCGCCTGCAAACTGCTGGACGGCACGACCTGCCGCTGCGGCGACTATGCCAACCGCCACCAGTTGGTGCCCGAATGCCTGCGCCTGTCGCCCAAGACCCTGCCCAAAGTTGCCTATTGGCTGCCCCGCACCTGCGCCTACCGCCTTCTGCATCAGGGCGATCCCTTGCCCGAATGGCACCCTCTGGTCACCGGCGACCCCGAAACCACCCATAGTTCGGGAAATTCCGTGCGCGGCTGGACCACGCCCGAATTCGCCGTCCCCGAAGATGATTGGGACCAATATGTCATTGATGAGAGACCCTGATGTTCTTTGCCTCTGACAACGGCTCCGCCGTCCACCCCGACATCATGGCCGCCATGCTGCGCGCCAATGACGGCTATGCCCGCAGCTATGGCGCCGATCCGATCATGGACCGCGTCCGCAGCCTGATCCGTCAGGTGTTCGAAGCACCCGAGGCTGCCGTCTACCTCGTCGCCACCGGCACTGCCGCCAATGCGCTGTCCTTGGCACTTTACGCCCAGCCGTGGACCGCGGTTTTCTGCCATGAAGAGGCGCACGCCGCCCTTGACGAATGCGGCGCGCCAGAGTTCTATAGCGGCGCCAAGCTGGCACTGGTGCCCGGCGCCCATGGCAAGATGACGCCGGATACGCTGACCCAAGCCCTTGACCGCATTGGTGAAAGCGGTGTGCATGGCGTGCAGCGCGGCATGTTGTCCGTCACCAATGTCACCGAGGCCGGCACGATCTATACGCCTGGCGAAATCGCCGCCCTGACCGCCCTTGCCCGCGCCCGCGGGCTGCCCTGCCATCTGGACGGCTCGCGCCTTGCCAATGCCTTGGCAGCCACTGGTGCTACCCCCGCCGAGATGACCTGGCAGGCCGGTATCGACATCCTGTCGCTGGGCGGCACCAAGAACGGCTGCATGGGCGTAGAGGCCGTGGTGATTTTTGACTCCGCCAAGGCCTGGGAGTTCGAATTGCGCCGCAAACGCGGGGGTCATCTGTTTTCCAAGCACCGCTTCCTGTCGGCGCAGATGGCGGCCTATCTGGAGGATGGGTTGTGGCTGCGCCTCGCCTACCACGCCAACCGGATGGCTCAGCGCCTTGCCAAAGGCCTGGCTTCGATTCCCGGCGCGGGCCTGCTGCACCCCGCCGATGCCAATATCCTGTTCCCCGAATGGGCCACCGGAACCCACGACCGGGCCGAAGCCAAGGGTGCCATCTATTACCGCCTCCCCGCCAAACCCAACCGCGAAGCCGCCCGTCTGGTGGCCAGCTGGGCGACAACCGAGGCCGATGTCGACGCAATGGTAACAGCCCTAAGGCCCTAAGCCGCGATTTCTAGCGACAGGTCCCACAACCGCCGCGCAAGGGCGGCATCGTTGCCGTCGGCCCGGCAGGTTGCCACATTGCAATCGGCAAAGTAATTGCCGCTCAGCGCGGGGGCTGCCGGGTGAACCGCGCAGAAACACTCGGTCGCGGCGCCCTGTGGGATGGATTTCATCATCAGCGGCCCCGCCACCGCCATAAGATTGCGCAAAACCGGGTTCAGACTGCGCGCCAGATTGGTGGTGATCACCCCCGGATGCACGGCATATGCCGTCCGCCCCGTGCCCGCAAACCGCCGCGAAAGCTCTTTGGCAAACAACAGGTTGGCCATCTTGGACTGGCCATAGGCCTCCCACGGTCTATAACCTTTGGCACCATCCAGATTGTCGAAATCAATCCCCGCAGCGGGCGCGCTGGAATGCAGCGAACTGCTCAGCATCACCACGCGGCCATCGGCACTCAGACACTCCTCCAGTCCCGTCACCAAAATGAAATGCCCGATGTGGTTGGTGACAAACTGCAATTCATAACCCATGGCCGTCGCCAACTCGGGCAAAGCCATGATCCCCGCATTCGCCACGATGGCATCCAACCCGACCCCCATCGCCCTGACCGCCGCCACACAAGCGCGAACCGAGGCAGAATCGGACAGTTCGCATTCCAGCCCCACGGCACCGCACTTCGCCGCCGCCTCCTTCGCCTTGGCCAAGGTCCGCGCGGTGCCGATCACCCCGGCCCCCCGCAGCGCCAGAACCCGCATCGTTTCCTGCCCAAGGCCCGAGTTGCAGCCGGTCACCAGCACCGTCTTGCCCGCCAGATTCAGCCCCGCCGTCACCTCCTCGGCGGTCGAGGCATAGCCGAAACCCGTAGGCCCCTTGCGGCTGAAAAGTGAGAAGATTGACATGTTGCGTCCCTGATCCACATTCATCTCGGCACAAATACTCTCCGGGGGTCTGGGGGATGGAAAATCCCCCAACCTTAAATCTTGCCCGCCAGATGCAAGTCAAGATCCTCCAGCCGATCCTGCCCCCAGAACCGTTCATCCCCCACCAGATAGAACGGCACACCAAAGACCCCGCGCGCCACCGCCGCTTCCAGATTTCCGGCATAGCCCTCGGCGGCGTCGAACATGCCCCGGTTTACCGCCTTGGGATCAAAGCCATATTTCGCCACGATCTCTTGCACGACATCGCCGTCCGCGACGTTGCGCCCCTCGGCCCAGACCGCACGCGCAAATGCCTGCACCAGCCCGGCCAGATCACCGCCGCCGATCCCGGCTGCCGCGATCACCGCGTAGGATGACGGTGCCGGGTTGACGGGAAAGAACCGCGGCGCCATGTCCAGCGGCAGCCCCAGCCGCTTGGACCAGCGGCGCAGCTCTTGCAGGCGGTAAGTCTTGCGGCTGTCGTGGCGTTCGGCCAGCACTTGCCCTCCCATGCGCGGAAACAGGTCCGGCCCGTTGATCGGCAGATAGCGGATGGTCGCGCCATGCCGTGCTGCGATCTCTTCCAGCCGCCCGCCCGCCAGATAGACAAACGGGGAAATCGTGGCGAAGAAGTAGTCAATCTGCACCATTTGCCGCACCTCTCAGGACTGATGTTTGCAAGACCCTATCCCAGTGATAAGCGGTGTCAACGTCCCGAATCCGTCACGCGCCCCCCCGCAAAAGGACTGCCTGAATGGCTGCCATCTCCGAACCGAAACTGATTTCCGGCAATGCCAACCTGTCGCTGGCCAAGGCCATCGCGCGGCGGATGTCGATGCATCGCGGCATGTCGGTCAACCTTGTCAAGGCCCGGATCGAGCGCTTCAACGATCAGGAGATTTTCGTCGAAGTGTTCGAGAACGTCCGGGGCGAGGATATGTATATCATCCAGCCAACCTCAAACCCGGCCAATGACAACCTGATGGAGCTTTTGATCATCACCGACGCCCTGCGCAGGTCGTCGGCCCACCGGATCACCGCCGTCATCCCCTATTTCGGCTATGCACGGCAAGACCGCCGCGCCAAGGCCCGCACGCCGATCAGCGCCAAGCTGGTGGCCAATCTGATCGCGCGGGCCGGGGTGGACCGGGTGTTGACGCTGGACCTGCACGCCGCGCAGATTCAGGGCTTTTTCGACATTCCGGTTGACAACCTCTACGCCAGCCCGATCTTTGCACTGGACATCGAGTATCATTTCAAAGGCCAGATGGGTGACATCATGGTGGTCTCGCCCGATGTCGGCGGTGTGGCGCGGGCGCGCGAACTGGCCAGGCGGATCTCTGCGCCGCTTGCCATCGTCGACAAGCGGCGCGAAAAATCTGGCGAAGTGGCCGAGATGACGGTGATCGGCCAGGTTGCCGGCAAGAAGTGCATCATGATCGACGACATTGCCGACACCGCCGGGACCCTGTGCAAGGCGGCGGCGCTGTTGATGGACAATGGCGCAACCGAGGTTCACGCCTATGTCACCCATGGTGTTCTGTCCAATGGCGCGGTCGAGCGGGTCGAGCGCTCGGTGATGAAGTCGCTGGTCATCACCGACAGCATCGAGCCCACCGATCTGGTGCGCGCCGCCAAGAACATCCGCATCGTGCCAACCGCGCCGATCTTTGCCCAAGCCATCCTGAACATCTGGAATGGCACTTCGGTGTCATCGCTGTTCGAGACCGAAACCTTGGTGCCTATCTATGAGGGCAATTACGGTGGATTCAAGTTTTAAGAGCAACGTTTGATCTGAAGGCCGCGCGTTCTGGGGCAAGCGAATTGCCCGGCCCGTCACTCGACATCCCAATCGTCATCGTCCCTCACCGCGCCAATCGCTGTCCAGTCTGCCAACACCCGCGCCACCCTTGTATCCCCCCAGGTGCGGAACACCAGATGAAAGCCCTGGGCGGTGATCTTTTCCGCTGTGATGTCGGCGCGTGAGGTGTGCTTGTTGTCGATGTCCCACATCGAGATCGAAACACTCACCACCGGCGCATCGACAAAGGCTTCCTTGAAGCTGATCAGATGATCACTTTCGCGCTCACCCTGCCCGGTCCACATCGCACCACCATCCGCGAAGTCCGAGAACAACACCCGCGACCCCTGCTGGATTCCGATTTTTCCTGAATTGAACCGCTTCATTCCCGACCCTGTCCGCCGACGCAATCTAGCTGAGAATTCCGCCAATGAAAGGCCATCAATTGGCAAGGCCCCCTGCTGGATTCCGAGACGAATCAGGGCCTTTCCGTCAATATTTGGACAGAAAGCTGTTCAATGCCCAACCGCAGACCGCAGGGCCAGCAGGTCGGCCACCACCTTGTCGGCAGCGTCCTTGTCCGGGTTGACAGCGGCCGCCAAAGTCGCGTCCGCCACCATCAGGTCCATGAGCGCCGGGGTCATTTCCTCCAGCGGCACCGCCTGTTCAGCCAGAACCGAGATGCTGGTTGCGGTGATTTCGGCGAAACCGCCCGACACCACATAGGATTTGACGCCCTCCGCCGAGCTCGCCCGCACAACACCGGGGCGCAGGGTGGTGATGACCGGGGCATGGCCCTCCATCGCCGCCATGTCGCCTTCAGCGCCCGGGATCTGCACCTCGGTCGCAGCAAACGACGCCAGACGGCGCTCGGGGCTCACAAGGTCGAATTGCAGCGTGCCTGCCATGATGCAACCTCAGGCCGCAGCCGCAGCAAGACGCTGGGCTTTGGCTTTCACGTCCTCGATGTCGCCGACCATATAGAAGGCCGCTTCCGGCAGGTGGTCGTATTCCCCCGCCACCACCGCCTTGAACGAGGCGATTGTCACCTCCAGCGGCACCTGAACGCCCTCCGATCCGGTGAAAGCCTTGGCCACATCGAATGGCTGGCTCAGGAAACGCTGGATCTTGCGGGCACGCGCCACGGTCAGCTTGTCATCCTCGCTCAGCTCGTCCATGCCAAGGATGGCGATGATGTCTTGCAGCGATTTGTAGCGTTGCAGCGTGACCTGAACCGAGCGCGCCACGTCGTAGTGTTCCTGCCCCACAACCGCCGGGTCCATCAGGCGCGACGTGCTGTCCAGCGGGTCCACCGCCGGATAGATGCCCAGTTCCGAGATGGCGCGCGACAGAACCGTCGTGGCATCAAGATGGGCGAAGGTTGTGGCCGGGGCCGGGTCGGTCAGGTCATCGGCGGGCACATAGATCGCCTGAACGGAGGTGATCGTGCCTGCCTTGGTCGAGGTGATGCGTTCTTGCAAAGCACCCATGTCGGTCGCCAGCGTCGGCTGATAACCCACGGCAGAGGGGATGCGCCCCAAGAGGGCCGACACTTCAGAGCCGGCTTGGGTAAAGCGGAAGATGTTGTCCACAAAGAACAAAACATCCGCACCCGACTGATCGCGGAACTGTTCGGCCAGCGTCAAACCCGTCAGACCCACCCGCAGACGTGCGCCCGGCGGCTCGTTCATCTGGCCGTAAACCAGCGCCACTTTCGACTTGGTCAGGTCTTCGAGGTTGATAACCCCGGATTCGATCATTTCGTGATAGAGGTCGTTGCCCTCACGGGTGCGCTCACCGACACCGGCGAACACCGAATAACCGGCGTGAACCTTGGCGATGTTGTTGATCAGTTCCATGATCAGAACCGTCTTGCCGACGCCCGCGCCGCCGAACAGGCCGATCTTGCCGCCTTTGGCATAGGGTGTCAGCAGGTCGATCACCTTGATGCCGGTCACCAGAACCACCGATTCGGTTGCCTGTTCGGCAAAGCTTGGTGCCGGACGGTGGATCGAGCGGTATTCGGTCGCGTTCACCGGGCCGCGTTCGTCCACCGGCTCGCCGATGACGTTCAGGATGCGGCCCAGCGTTGCGTCGCCGACCGGAACCATGATCGGCGCGCCGGTATCGGTCACCGGGGCACCACGAACCAGACCTTCGGTCGCGTCCATGGCGATGGTGCGCACGGTTTTCTCGCCCAGATGCTGCGCCACTTCCAGAACCAGCTTGCGCCCGTGGTTTTCCGTGACAACGGCATTCAGAATCGCGGGAAGCGCGCCCTCGAACCGCACGTCAACCACGGCGCCGATGATTTGCGTCACTTTGCCCGTTGCAGCCGCAGATTTGGGTGCTTTAGCCATGTTTGTTCTCCATTTCAACCGCGAGCCGCGATCGCCTCTTCGATTGAGGACTTCACTTTCTTGACCATAGTTTTATCTTTTGATTCAAATGCTTGCTGGTTTCCGCTCGATGTGCGCAGCATCAGTTTCGCTGTCCCCTTGTCTATGGCATACCACACAAGCACGGCACCCAGAACCGATACAGCTGTGCCTCCGCCAAAATTACCAAAGAACATCATAGCAAGGCCCGCAACAACCATTATTACACCGAGTCCACCCAACCAATGCTCGCTCTCTTCAATAGAGACAGCGCCAATGTTTGCGATGGGATAGGAAGTATCTCCAAATTTTGCCATCGTCTTGGTTACGGTGATCGTTCCACTTTTGAGAATTACATCATCCATTTCACAAAGCCTCAGCGCCCGCAATGATTTCGATAAGCTCTGTGGTGATCGCGGCCTGACGGCTCCGGTTGTATTTGATCGTCAGCTTGTTGATCATGTCGCCCGCGTTGCGCGTCGCACTGTCCATGGCACTCATCCTTGCACCCTGTTCGGAAGCACCGTTTTCCAGCAGCGCCGTAAAGACCTGGGTGGCCACCGCGCGCGGCAGAAGGTCAGCCAGAATGGCCTCTTCGCCGGGTTCATAACCATAGACCGTATTGGCCGCGCTCGCAGGAAACGTTGCCGGAATGACCTGCAACGCGGTCGGGATCTGGGCGATCACCGATTGGAAGCGGTTGTAGAACAGCGTCACCACATCGCATTCACCCTGCGCAAAGCGGGCAAGGATGTCGCGGGCGATGGTCTGAGCGTTGCCATAGCCGACGCGCTTGACCTCGGTCAGGTCGATATGACCGACGAAATACTGGCTGAAGTCGCGCTTCAACTGGTCGCGGCCCTTCTTGCCGACGGTCAGGATCTTGATCGTCTTGCCCGAGGCTGCCAACCCATTCATCCGCGCCCGGGCCAGCCGGACGATGGCGGTGTTGAAGCCGCCGCACAAGCCGCGCTCGGATGTCATCACGACGACCAGTTGCACCTTGTCGGAACCGTTTCCGGCCAGCAACCTCGGCGCGCCGTCGCTTTTGCCGACCGAAGCCGCCAAACTTGCCACCACAGCCGCCATGCGCTCGCCGTAAGGCCGGGCGGCGACCGCAGCGTCTTGCGCCCGGCGCAGCTTGGCCGCGGCGACCATCTGCATCGCCTTGGTGATCTTGCGCGTGTTCTTGACCGTCGCGATGCGGTTCTTCAGGTCCTTAAGGCTGGGCATCGTTCATCTCCCTGCCGCACCCTCAGGCGAAGTCTTTGGCAAAAGCGTCCAGCTCGGCCCGGATCGACTTTTCCAGATCGCCCGCAACTTTGCGGTCGTTCAGGGTGATGTCGGCCAGAACCGCCTTGCCCGCGCCACGCAGATGTTTCAGCAGACCCTGCTCGAAGCGACCGACATCCTTGACGGCGATCTTGTCGAGATAACCGCTGGTGCCGGCATAGATCAGGCAGACAATCTCGGCACTGCTCAACGGCGAATACTGCGCCTGCTTCATCAACTCGGTCAGCCGCGCGCCACGGTTCAAGAGTTGCTGGGTCGAGGCGTCAAGGTCCGAGCCGAACTGCGCGAACGCCGCCATTTCGCGGTATTGCGCCAGTTCCAGCTTCACTTTGGCAGCGACCGACTTCATGGCCGCAGTCTGGGCGTTTGAGCCCACCCGGCTGACCGAAAGGCCGGTGTTCACTGCCGGGCGGATGCCCTGAAAGAACAATTCGGTTTCCAGAAAGATCTGGCCGTCGGTGATCGAAATCACATTGGTCGGGATAAAGGCCGACACGTCGCCGCCTTGCGTTTCGATGATCGGCAGCGCGGTCAAGGAACCCGAACCGAAATCTGCGTTCAGCTTGCACGAACGCTCCAGCAAACGGCTGTGCAGATAGAACACGTCACCCGGATAGGCCTCACGCCCAGGTGGGCGGCGCAGCAGCAGCGACATCTGGCGATACGCCACCGCCTGCTTGGACAGGTCATCATAGACGATCAACGCATGACGGCCGTTGTCGCGGAAGAACTCCGCCATCGCGGTTGCGGCATAGGGGGCGAGGAACTGCAACGGTGCCGGGTCAGAGGCGGTCGCAGCCACCACGATGGTATAGGCCAATGCACCGGTTTCTTCCAGCTTCTTGACCAACTGCGCCACGGTCGAACGCTTTTGTCCGATGGCGACATAGACGCAGTACAGCTTCTTGCTTTCATCATCGCCAGCCGCGTCGTTATACGACTTCTGGTTCAGAATGGCGTCCAGCGCCAAGGCGGTCTTGCCGGTCTGCCGGTCACCGATGATCAACTCGCGCTGACCCCGGCCAATCGGGATCATGGCGTCCACCGCTTTCAACCCGGTCGCCATCGGCTCATGCACCGATCTGCGCGGGATGATGCCCGGCGCCTTTTGGTCAACCACCCGGCGCTCGGATGCCGCAATCGGGCCCTTGCCGTCGATCGGGTTGCCCAGACCGTCCACGACGCGACCCAGCAGCGCATTGCCCACCGGCACGTCCACAATGGACTTGGTGCGCTTGACGATGTCGCCTTCCTTGATGTCCTGGTCCGACCCGAAGATCACGATGCCGACGTTATCGACCTCCAGGTTCAGCGCCATGCCGCGGATACCGCCGGGGAATTCCACCATCTCACCGGCCTGCACATTGTCCAGGCCATAGACCCGGGCGATACCGTCGCCGACGCTCAGCACCCGGCCAACCTCGGCCACTTCGGCGTCCTTGCCGAAATTCTTGATCTGGTCCTTCAGGATCGCAGAGATCTCTGCCGCTTGGAGTCCCATCACCCAACCTCTTTCATTGCATTCTGGAGTGCGGCGAGCTTGGCTTTGACCGAGGTGTCGATCATGGTTGAGCCCAGCTTGACGATAAGACCACCGATGAGGCTTTCATCGACGGTCGCGTTCAGTTTGATGGCCTTGCCAGAGTTGGCCTTCAGCGTGGCAATCAGTTTTTCGGCCTGTTCGGCGGTCAAGGCGGCAGCCGAGGTGACCTCGGCGGTGACTTCGCCGTTTTCCATCGCGATGCGGCGCTGCAAGTCGGCCACCAGTTGCGGCATCACGAACAGGCGGCGCTTGCTGGCCATCAGGGCCAGCGTGTTGGCCAGCAGGGCCGAAACCCCGATCCTGGCGACCACGGCCTGCACGGCGGCGGATTGTTCGTCGCGCGGGGTCACCGGCGAGGCGATCATGGCGGCAAATTCCGGGCTGACCTGCAAGGCCGCACCCAGGGCAGCCACATCCGCCGCCAGCGCCTTCAGCGCGCCGCCTTCCCTGGCCAGTTCAAACAAGGCCTGCGCATATCGCCCGGCGATGCTGAGTGCGATTGATGCTGGTTCGGACACCTCAACCCTTCCGCTGTCTGGCCCCCGGTTTCCGCCATTATGCGGTCCAAAGGACTCCACTGGCGCGACCATCACTTGCCCGCGTCTCGTCGATTTGCGCGGGGCATAGCAGAGGCTCCGCAACCCCGCAACCAGGAAAGCCTGCGCAGTTGCGCTGCGAACTGCGGTTTCCCCCCGCTTCCCGGCCAGAACAGAAGGCTGCGACTTTTTGTAGATTGCGGCCAAGGCGAACCAGCCGGAACCAGCGCCGCCGCCGCCGCGAAACACCTAGCGCATCGACAGCAGAACACCGGCCCCAGACCGGGGCCGGCACCGATCTTTCCAGTTCAGATCAGATCAGGAACCCGCACGATGGCGACGGGTCGCGGCAATGGCAACCGGGCGGCGAAACTTGATCTTGCCGATCGAAATGCCGGCTGCCGTGCTGTTGTCATCCAGCACCAGCCGGGTCACCCCGCGAAAACTGGCAAGATTGACCAGCCCGTCGGCCGTGACCTGAACCACGCCCAGATCACGCGAGCGGCGGAACACCTGCACCGCAACCGAATCCCCCGGTTGCGCACCCGCAACGCTGAAGCGCAGCCGCTTGACCTTGCCATTGAAGCTCACGGTCATGTCATTGGCACAGTTGAAACTGCCCGGATCAAAAGAGCAGATCGTGCCCCCCGACGCGGCGAAATGGTTGATGTGGGCAAGTCCACTGGTCCCGGAAAACGTCACCCCGCTCACCGTGGTCTGTGTGGTGCCCAGATCACCGGCCGGAAGAAGGCCCAGGTCAACCATTTCGGCATTGGCGAAACCGCCCAGAACTGACAAGGCAACAGCGAAAAATATGCGCGCAAACAGCATTTCATTCCCCTTTGATAGGTCAAGACACCTGCGGTTCCAGCGTGGCTCAGTATGTTTTCTTTTTCGGTTTCTTCTCATCCTGACAGATGAATTCCCGCATAGTGCCAACAATACTCCGAGGCAAATCACCGCGCCAGTGCAAACTTCCTGCCAAAATCGGACTCGCGGCAAACCGGGCCCCGTTGGCAGCAACCTCAAGTCCCCTCGCCGCGCGGCACCGGCAGCGGCACAGGCATCCCCTCCAGCGCCCGCAGGGGCCGCCGCACAATCGCCCCCAGACCGCCGCGCGTCGGGGCATAGACCTGCTTGCTGGCCTCGACCATCAGCACGCCCCCGGCCAGCCACGGCGCCCGGCGTCCCAGCCATTCCCACGCGGCCGAGGATCTCAGCCACAGCCGCCCCTGCGACGGCGGCGCAAACAGCGCGGTCTGGCTGCGTTCCGGCGTAAAGCCGTGCCGCTTCAACTCGGCCTCCAACTGGCCGTTGGAATAGGGCCTGCCAAAACCGAACGGCGTGCCATCGCGGCGCGACCACAGCCCGATGCGGTTCGGCACGATGAACAGGGCGCGGCCGCCCGGACCCAGCACCCGAAAACTTTCCTCCAGCACCGCCCCGGAATTCTCCGAGGTTTCCAGCCCGTGCATGACGATCAGCCGGTCAACAAACCCGGTTGACAAGGGCCAGGCCGCGTCGTCACACAGCACGCTGACATTGGCCTCGCCAGACGGCCACGGCATCACGCCCTGCGGGGCCGGCATCAGCGCGATGACCCGGCGCGATTGCGCCAGATAGGGCCGCATCAAGGGGGCGGCAAAGCCAAAGCCTACCACGGTCTGCCCTGCCATGGGCGGCCACATCTCCACCACCCGGTCGCGGATCGCCCGCTGCGCCACCCGGCCCAACTGGGTCCGGTAATAGAAATTGCGCATATCAACCACGTCCAGATGCATTGCAGCCCATCCCCCCGCCTGTCCGCGCCACCATAGCAATGATGCGACCCAACGCCACACCCCCATTCAACTTGGCCCAAATACTCACCGCACCCCGAGCCGGTTGGCGCATGGCGCCAGAGGCGAGAAAAAAACAACGCGCCGCAGGCGCTCCACTGGATCACCCCCCGTCAAGCAGCACGGCGGGCCGTCTCATCGGGGTTGCGTCCCGCCCCGCCTTGCGGCACCCTCCCGCCAACCCACCCTGCCGCCAACCCACCCGGAGACCGCCATGCTTGACCTCGTCACCATCGCCTGCCTGAAAGACAACTACGCCTACCTCCTGCATGACGGTGCTTCCGGCCACACCACCCTCATCGACGCCCCCGAGGCGCTGCCGATCCTGAACGCCCTTGCCGCCCGCGGCTGGCGGCTTGATCAGATCCTGCTGACCCACCACCATTCCGACCATATCCAGGGTGTGCCCGACCTTGTCGCCGCCACCTCCGCCAGCGTCCTCGGTGCCGCGGCCGACGCCCACCGCCTGCCGCCGCTGACCCGCGCCCTTGCGCAAGGCGACAGCCTAGCCATCGGCCCCGACGTAGCGCAAGTCCTCGATGTCTCGGGCCACACAATCGGCCACCTCGCCTTCATCCTGCCCGGCTACGCCTTCACCGCCGACAGCCTGATGGCGGGCGGCTGTGGTCGCCTGCTCGAAGGCTCGCCCGCCGTCATGTGGCAAAGCCTGATGAAACTCGCTTCCCTCCCCGTTGAGACAATGATCTGCTCGGGCCACGAATACACCACGTCGAACCTGGCCTTCGCCGCCACCATCGAGCCCGACAACCCAGCCCTCATTGCCCGCATCGCGCGTGTCGCCAGTGCCCGCGCCGAAGGCCGCCCCACCGTGCCCTCGCGCCTGTCGGTTGAGCTGGCCACCAACCCCTTCCTGCGCGCCCGCCTGCCGCATATCAAGGCGCTGATCGGCCTGCCCGATGCCACGGGCACCAGAGCCTTCGCCGAAATCCGCGCCCGCAAGGACAGATTCTGACCTCACATCATCACTTTTTCACCACGCCTCTCGCCGAATGCGTTTTCCACACCAAATAGCACTTGAAAATTGCCGAATAACACCGAATCCTTAACAGTATGAGGCCACGGTCGTATTGGGCCCACCGGACACTCCGGTGCCCCATGGACCTGCAAAACAGGAGCACGCTGAAGTGCCATCATTTTCGACCACGCTCGAGCAAGCCATCCACGGTGCCCTGGCCTTG
>JBCKXH010000016.1:0-29080 GCA_038921555.1 Paracoccaceae bacterium | reverse complement strand
TGATGCTGGCCACCGCCAAGGCGCACGGCACCCGCATCCTGCCGGTTGACAGCGAGCATTCCGCGATCTTTCAGGCCCTGACCGGCGAAGACATCACCGCGGTCGAGCGGATCATCCTGACCGCCTCGGGCGGCGCCTTGCGGGATTGGCCGCTGGAGCTTCTGGCCTCTGCCACGCTGGAACAGGCGCTGGCCCATCCCAACTGGTCGATGGGGCAGCGCATCACCATCGACAGTGCCTCGATGTTCAACAAAGCCATGGAACTCATCGAGGCGCGCGAGTTCTTCGGGGTAGCACCCGATCAGATCGAGGTGATACTCCACCCCGAATCGCTGGTGCATTGCATGGTCGGCTACCGCGACGGCGCGCTGATGGCGCATCTGGGTGCGCCCGACATGCGCCATGCTGTCGGCTACGCGCTGAACTGGCCGATCCGGGCCGAACTGCCGGTGGCGCGGCTTGACCTTGCCGCGATTGGCGCGCTTACCTTCCGCGCCCCCGATCTTGCGCGCTATCCGGCCCTGCGGCTGGCGCGTGAGGTGATGGCGGCGCGCGGTCTGGCCGGTGCCGCCTTCAACGCCGCCAAGGAAGTGGCGCTGGATCTGTTCATCGCGGGCCGCATCGGGTTCATGGCGATGGCCGATCTGGTTGACACCACGCTTGCCAAGGTTTCCTCAGAGATCGGCCTTGCAAAAGCCGCGACGTCGTTGGATGACATTCTGGCGATGGACCACTTGGCCCGCCTCAGGGCGCGTGAAGCAATCAGGGCGCGTGAAGCAAGGATTTAGGGGCAGGATTTGGATTTTTCGTCGCTGATGTCGGCCTTGGGTGGTGGGATGCAGGCGATTGCCGCCCTGCTTGTGGTCATCGCGATCATCGTCACGGTGCATGAGTTCGGCCATTACATCGTCGGCCGCCTGTGCGGCATCCATGCCGAGGTGTTTTCGCTGGGCTTCGGCCCCATTCTGTGGTCGCGCACCGACCAACGCGGCACGCGCTGGCAGATCGCCGCCCTGCCTTTGGGCGGCTATGTCCGCTTTCGCGGCGATGCCGATGCCGCCTCGCGCCCCGCTGTGGTAAGCGGCCTCAGCGCGGCGGAAAAGCGCCGCACCCTGCCGGGCGCGCCCCTGTGGGCGCGCACCCTAACCGTCCTGGCCGGCCCCGCCTTCAACCTGGCGCTGACCCTTCTGGTGTTCTTCGGCCTGATCTTGTCCTCCGGCATCGGCAATGACAGCACTGTCATCGGAGCGCTGCGCCCCCTGCCCCCCAACCTGTCCATGGGCGAAAATCCTTTGCAGGTTGGCGATCGCGTCCTGGCGCTGGACGGCACTCCGACCCCCGATTTTGCGGCCCTCGCCGTGCAGGCCAAGGCGCTGAGGGACCGCGCCACCGTCACCTATGTCATTGAACGCGCTGGTGAGATCCTGACCTTTCAGGGCCCCAACCCGTTGCCCGCCCTGGTGCAAGCCGTCGCGCTGAATTCGGCGGCCGAGGACGCCGGGTTGCAGGTTGGCGACCTTTTCCTGGCGGTGGCCGGGCAAGACATCGCGGGCTTTGACCAGATGCCGCCGCTGGTCGAGGCGTCGCAGGGCCAGCCGGTCGCCCTGACCGTGCAGCGCGGCGACCAAGTGCTGGACCTGACCCTGACGCCGCGCCGCGTCGATCTGCCCGACATGCAGGGCGGCTTCACCACGCGCTGGCTGATCGGCGTCTCGGGCGGGCTGCTGTTTGAGCCGACCCGGCGCAGTGCCGGCATTTTTGAGGCGGCCCGGTTGTCGGTCCGGCAAAGCTGGATCATGGCCAAGACCAACCTGAACGGCATCGCCCAGATCGTCGCGGGCAAGATCAGTTCGTGCAACCTGGCCGGCCCGGTCGGCATGGCCAAGATCGCCTCGGCCGCAGCCACGGCGGGGGTTGAGGCCTTCATCGGCACCCTGGCCCTGATGTCGCTGACCATCGGTCTGGCCAACCTCTTGCCGATCCCGGTGCTGGATGGCGGCCATCTGGTGTTCTACCTTTATGAGGCCGTCGCCCGCCGCCCACCCCATGCCAAGGCGCAGCAGGTTCTGATGACCATCGGCCTTGCCCTTCTGTTGGGGCTGATGCTGTTTGCCTTCTCGAACGACCTCTTTCTGTGCAACTGACGCTTCAGGCCGCCGTTCATCAAGCCCAAGCGGGCTTTCTTCACGGGAAAGGCAACATTGGACAGGCCAGCATTGGGCGGGGCAACGAGGGCAGGGCGGCGAGGAAAGCCCGCTTGGGCTTGATGAGCCGCCCAGCTTATCCACAGCTATTTACGCCAAAACCCGCCCGGCCCGCTGGCCGGGGCCAAACCACAACGCCACAGGTTTTGACATCGCTGGCTTGAAAAGCTAGTCAGGCTGGAACAGGTGACGCGATGGGGCAGGATATGCAGATCACGACAAGCGCCAAGCTTTGGCTTTCAGCGCATATTGGTGCGGCGTTGCTCGCACTTGCGCTGGCCGCCATCCTGCCCGCCGCGACGCCGGCCTTTGGCCAAAGCTACAGCTTTTCCACCATCACGACCCAAGGCAACACCCGCGTCGATGCCGCCACCATCCTGGCCTTTGCCCGGCTGGACAAGGGCACAGAGGTCAGCGCCGCCGCCCTGAACGACGCCTGGCAGCGCATCGTGAATTCGGGCCTGTTCGAGACCGTGGTGCTGGAGCCGCAGGGTGGCAGGCTGGTGATCCGCGTCAAGGAACTGCCGATGATCAACCTGGTCGATTTTCAGGGCAACCAGCGGCTCAAGGATGCCGAACTGTCCGGTGCTACCAAATCGCGCGGCCGGCTGGTCTATTCGCCCGCCCAGGCCGAGGCTGACGCCGCCGCAATCGCCGAACTTTACCGCGCCCGCGGCCGCATGGCCGCCACCGTCACCCCGCGCATCATCCGGCTGTCCGACAACCGGGTCAATCTGGTGTTCGAGATCAGCGAAGGTGCGGTGTCCGAGATTCAGCGGCTGAACTTTGTCGGCAACCGCGATTTTTCCGACTACCGGCTGCGCCAGCTTTTGCGCACCAAACAGGCGGGGATACTTCATGCGCTGATCCAGCGCGACACGCTGGACGAAGGGCGGCTTGAGCTTGATCAGCAGCTTCTGCGCGATTTCTACCTGTCGCGCGGCTATATCGACTTTCAGATCCTTGACGCCACCGCCGAGTTTTCCACCGACCGCGCGGCGACCTTCCTGACCTTCACCATTCAGGAAGGCCGCAGCTTCAAGATCGGTGCGGTGACCACCATATCCGAGGTGGGAGACCTTGACCCCGCCCCCTTCGACAAGCTGCGCCGCCTGCGCCCCGGCGTCACCTATTCGCCCAATGTGGTTGACAACAACGTGGCGGCGCTGGAGGCTTTGGCCCTCAATATGGGGCTGAACTTCATCCGGGTCGATCCGCGCATCACCCGCAATGACCATGACGGCACGCTGGACGTGACCTTCGTGCTGACAAGGGGTGAGCGGGTTTTTGTCGAACGCATCGACATCGAGGGCAACACCACGACGCTGGATCAGGTGGTGCGCCGCCAGTTCCGCACCATTGAAGGCGATCCCCTGAACCCCAGCGCGATCAGGCAGGCCGCCGAACGCATCCGCGCCCTTGGCTATTTCAGCGATGTCTCGGTCGAGGCGCGTGGCGGCAGTTCCGCCGGTCAAGCCGTGGTCAAAGTCGCGGTATCCGAGGCGCCGACCGGCTCATTGTCCTTCGGTGCGACTTACGGCATCGCCAATGGCTTCGGCCTGAACCTGGGCTTTGCCGAAACCAACTTTCTGGGGCGCGGTCAAAGCCTGACGATCAACGTGCAAAGCGGCACTGACACCATCGATTCGGTGTTGGATTTCACCGAACCGGCCTTGCTTGGCCGTGATGTGGCCTTTGGCTTCAGCGCCGAATATGGCCGCGCCAACGCCTTCCACGCCAATTATGACACGCGGGTCCTGGCGATCTCGCCGTCGATCGGCTTTCCGCTGTCCGATTTCAGCCGCCTCAAGCTGGACTATGCGCTGTCGCAGGCGACCATCCTGAACGTTGACCCGGACAGTTCCGCCACCCTGCTGGCAGAAGAGGGCACCCGCCTGACCTCAGCCATCGGCTACAACTTCGCGTTTGACAATCGCAACAGCGGGTTGAACCCCACTGGCGGCTTGCTGTTCCGCTTCGGGCAGGATCTGGCGGGCCTTGGCGGCGATGCGAGCTACGTCAAGACCAGCTTTCTGGCGCTGGCACAGACCAAAGTGGCGCAGGATCAGTTCGATCTGCGGGCCATACTGGAGGGCGGCGTGATCTTGGCCCTGAACGGCTATGACAGCACGGTGACCGAGCGTTTCTTCGGCAACGGCAAGCTGCGCGGCTTTGATCCCAACGGCTTTGGCCCGCGCGACCAGCTTGCCGACAACAAGGATGCGCTGGGCGGCAATATCTATGCCGTGGCCCATCTGGAAACTGACTTTCCGCTTGGCTTGCCTGAGGAATACGGCATCACCGGCGGCGCTTTTCTGGATGTCGGTTCGGTCTGGGGGCTGGACAATGTGGCGGGCAGCGGCGGGGGGACGGTCGATGACGCCATGCACCTGCGCGCGGTGGTGGGTTTGACGATCTACTGGACCACGCCGATCGGCCCGTTGCGCCTGAACTTCACCCGGGCGTTGCAGAAGGAAAGCTATGATCAGGAGCAAACCTTCGATCTGACCATCGCGACCAGGTTCTGATGCAGCACCGCCTGACCTTTGCGCTGTGCCTTGGGATTTGCCTCGTGGTGGCACCTATGACCGCCCCGGCGCAGCAGGTGGCGGCGGCGCAGATCCTGACGCTGGATCAGGACCGCCTCTATGCCGGCTCGCTTTATGGGCGGGCACTTGAGGCCCGTTCGCTGACCGCCATCCAGGAGCTTGCCGCCGAGAATCGCCGCATCGAGGCCGATCTGTCCGCCGAGGAAGCCGCCCTGACCACCCAGCGCGCCGGGTTGAGCCGCGATGCCTTCGCCGCCCTGGCGGGAGCCTTCGACGCCAGGGTCGAACAGATCAGGGCCGCGCAAGAGACCAAGGCCCGCCAACTGACCACCGACCGCGACGCCGGACGCCAGCAGTTCTTCCAGTCGGCAGTGCCGGTGCTGGCCGAGCTGATGCGGGAGATGGGCGCCTATGCCATCCTCAATCACGATGCGGTCGTGCTGTCCTTGAAAAGCATCGACGTCACCACCCGCGCCATCGCCGCCCTTGACGCCCGCCTTGGCGACGGCAGCGCCCCCGCCACCCCCACCACTCCCCCGCCCTGAGACAACCTTGTTTCGCCTGGGGTTAGTTGCTAGAGCGTGATGAGGAAAACTGGTTACCGGTTTTACTCAATCTTCACGCGACCACCAAGAAACGAGATCAGGATGATGCTTTTGATCAAACATCATCCTGATCTGGTCAGGACAGACTGCCGCAGCCGTGCGGCCGCACGATGAGAGGCGAAAGCATGACTGAACCCGGCAGCCCTATCCGCGACGCGGACCTTGCCCTGATCCAGCGCATCATCCCCCACCGCTATCCTTTCCTGCTGATTGACAAGGTGCGCGACATCGTGGCGGGCCAGTCTTGCGTCGGCATCAAGAACGTCACCAACAACGAGCCGCATTTTCAGGGCCATTTCCCCGACATGCCAATCATGCCCGGCGTGATGATCATCGAGGCGATGGCCCAGACCTCGGGCGTGCTGGTCGGCGTGACGATGGGGCTGATCGACAAGCAGGCCAAGGTGTTCTTCATGGGGGTTGACGGCGCGAAATTTCGCCGCAAAGTGGTGCCGGGCGACGTCTTGGAACTGCATGTCAAGGTTTTGCGCGGCGGTGGAAGGGTCTGGAAATTCGCTGGCGAAGGGCGGGTTGACGGCGAATTGGCCACCGAGGCGACCTTTACCGCCATGTTCGACCTGCCCAAGGCCAAGGCCGAGGACTAAGCCATGGCGTCGCCGCACATCCACCCCTCTGCCGTCGTCGATCCCGCCGCCCGTCTGGCCGAGGATGTCACCATCGGCCCGTTCAGCCTGATCGGCCCCGAGGTTACCCTGGGCCTAGGGGTGCAGGTCAAATCCCATGCCGTCGTCACCGGCTGGACCGAGATCGGCGCCCATACCGTGATCTTCCCCCATGCCACGGTGGGCGAGGTGCCGCAGGACCTGAAATACCGGGGCGAACGCACCCGCCTGATCGTCGGTGCGCGCTGCCGCATCCGCGAAGGTGCCACGCTGAACACCGGCACTTCGGGCGGTGGCGGCGTCACCCGTGTCGGTGACGACTGCCTGCTGATGACCGGCTCGCATGTCGGCCATGACGCGCAACTGGGTCACCGGGTCATCCTGGCCAATCAGGTTGCCATCGCCGGCCATTGCCAGATCGGCGACGATGTCATCATCGGCGGTCTGTCGGGCATCCACCAATGGGTGCGCATCGGGCAGGGGGCGATCATCGGTGCCGTCACCATGGTCACCAATGACGTCATCCCCTTCGGCCATGTGCAGGGGCCGCGCGGCGAGTTGGACGGGCTGAACCTGATCGGCCTGAAACGCCGTGGCATGGACCGGGCTGAGATCGCCGCCCTGCGCGCGGCCTATGAGGTTCTGGCCCATGGTGACGGCAGCTTTCTGGACCGCGCCCGCCACCTAGCCGAAACCACCACCTCGGTGCAGGTGGCCGCGATGACCGAATTCGTCCTTGCCGCCTCCGACCGTTCGTTCCTGACGCCGAAATGACCAGACTGGCCCTGATCACCGGGGCAGGGGCCCTGCCTGCCGCCGTGGTCGCCGCCATGGTCGCCGCCATGGCTGGCCGCCCGCTGATCTGCGCGTTTGACGGCTTTGCCCCCGAAGGCCTGACCCCGGACCTGACCTTTCGGCTGGAGCGGCTGATACCGACCCTGCGCGCGCTGGCAGCTCGTGAGGTGACCGAGGTGGCCTTTGCCGGTGCCGTCCAGCGCCCAAGGCTTGACCCCGCGCTGTTTGACCCCGCGACGGCCCAACTGGTGCCGCGCCTGATCGCCGCCATGCAAGCGGGCGATGACGAAACCCTGCGCGCCATCATCGCGATCTTTGAGGACCACGACTTCACCATCCGCGCCATCGCCGACCTTGCCCCCGCCCTGCTGCCCGGCCCCGGCCTGCTGGCGGGCCATCTTTCGCCGCAGGATCAGGCCGACGCCGCCCGCGCTTGCGAAATCGTCACAGCACTGGGCGCGGTCGATGTCGGGCAGGGCGCTTGCGTGGCGCAAGGCCTCTGTCTGGCGGTTGAGGCGCTGCCCGGCACCGATGCCATGCTGGCGCAGGTGGCCCTATTGCCCGCAGCCCTGCGCCCCAACGCCGCCCTTGGCCGTGGCCTCATGTATAAGGCCGCCAAGCCCGGTCAGGACCGCCGCATCGACCAGCCCACCATCGGCCCGCAAACCCTGCGCCTTGTCGCCGCAGCAGGCCTTGGCGGCGTGGCGTTTCAGGCCGGTCAGGTGCTGTGCCTCGATCTGGCCGTGATGCAGGCCGACGCCGCCCGCCTTGGCCTGTTCCTGTGGTCGCGCCCGTGCTGAGGATATTGCCGTGCTAGAGCGCGTCGCCTTTGATCAGACTCGCATACCCGAAGTGACGACGGATTTCGCCAGCGCAGGCTGCTTTCCATTTCGACACCATAACGCCAACGCTCAGATCTTCTTCTGCTTGCCGGATTTGACCCGCGTCAAATCCGGCCGCGCCTGCCTGCCCCCGGCAGGCGCGATACCGCGCCCGCCCAGGCAGGCGCGGCCGGATTTACGAGCCTGCAGGGCAAGCCCAACCCCCCTTGCCCTGCGGCTTGCGCCTTCAGGCAACCCTGCCGGGCGACCTGCCACCGGCAGGTCGTCTATCCGGTCCTCTGCGCAGACCCGAAGTTACGACGGATTTCGCTCAGATCTTCTTCTGCTTGCCGGATTTACGACCGATCTCGGCAAGCCCACCCCCCCCCCCTTGCCCTGCGGCTGGCACCTTCAGGCAACCCTACCGGGCGACTTGCCACCGGCAGGTCGCACATCCGGTCCTCAGCGCAGACCCGAAGTGACGACGGATTTCGCTCAGATCTTCTTCTGCTTGCTGGATTTGACCCGCGTCAAATCCGGGCGCGCCTGCCTGCCCACGGGCAGGCGCGTTCCCGCGCCCCCCAGGCAGGCGCGCCCGGATTTACGAGCCTACAGGCCAAGCCCGCCCCCCCTTGCCTTGCGGCTTGGCACCTTCAGGCAACCCTACCGGGCGACCTGCCACCGGCAGGTCGCACATCCGGTCCTCATAGGCGACGCGCTCCAAGGATATTACCGTGCTGAAAATCTTCCTCATCGCAGGTGAGCCTTCGGGCGACCGTCTGGGTGCCGCCCTGATGGCTGGCCTGAAACACCTGACCCAGGTTGAATTTCACGGCATCGGCGGCCCGATGATGGCAGGACAGGGCCTGACCTCGCTGTTCCCGATGGCAGAGCTTTCGGTGATGGGTCTGGTTGAGGTTTTGCCGAGGTATTTCGCCCTCAAACGCCGCATCGCTGAAGCGGCCGCCGCCGCCGTGGCGCTGGAACCCGCCGCCGTGATCACCATCGACAGCCCGGATTTCTGCCTGCGCGTGGCAGGCTTGGTCAAAGCCGCGCGACCCCAGCAGCGCATGATCCACTATGTCGCACCCGCAGTCTGGGCGTGGCGGCCTGCGCGCGCCGCCAGAATGGCCAGGGTGATCGACCATGTTCTGGCCCTCTTGCCCTTTGAGCCGCCCTATATGACCGCTTGCGGTATGACCTGCGATTTTGTCGGCCATCCCGTGGTGGCCGAGCCTCTGGCCACAACTGAGGAACGTCACCTGATGGACGGCACCCGCCCCTTGATTCTGGCGCTGCCCGGCTCGCGCAAGGCTGAGGTGACCAGGCTGGCCCCGGTGATCGGTGACACCATCGCACGGATCGCCCGGATTTACCCCCATGTCCGCGTCGCTTTGCCCATGGTGCCGCATCTGGCCGGGCTCGTGGCGGAACTGACCGCCGATTGGGCGGTGAGGCCGCAGTTGATTGCCGATCCCACGCTGAAACGCGCCGCCTTTGCCGCGTGCGACGTGGCGATTGCCGCCTCGGGCACGGTGTCGCTGGAACTGGCCGCAGCTCACCTGCCGATGGTGATCGCCTACAAGATGCACCCGGTCACCTTCTGGCTGACCCGCCGCGCCCTGCTGATCGACAGCGTGACGCTGGTCAATCTGGTGTCGCAAACCCGCATCGTGCCCGAATTCCTCGGCCCGCGCTGCCGCGCCGACCTGATCGCCCCCGCCGTGCTGGAGGTGCTGAAGAACCGCCACGCGCAAGACGCCGCCATGATTCTGACCATGCAGCGCCTCGGCCTTGGTGGCGAGCCGCCCGGCCTGCGTGCCGCACGTTCGGTGCTGGCCCATTTGTAGCTCGGGGTTCACGCCCTACTCCCGCCACCGGATAAAATCCCAACAAACCACCAGATCAGGATGATGTTTGCTAGAATCATCATCCTGATCCAGTCCGGCGAGATCACAACCCAAGGCGAGGCCGCCGGTTCTTTGCTGCGGCACCTGTCATCACCAGTTCCCGCTGCGGCTTTTGGCCGTAGTGATGAGGCGGCCAGGAAATCGCTGTTCAATCGCAATCGGCGTAGTTGGACGCCATACAGAGCGTTGCGCGCCGGGTGGCCTCCGATATATCTTCGGGCGGCATATGTTGTTCAAGGTGGTCTCGCACATCAGCCGCAGATTTCATTCCATTTGCGGCGGTGATGTTCAGCCACATGTGGGCAGTAACGTAGTCCTGCGGCACGTCTTCGCCATTTGCGTACATATTGCCAAGGGTGAACTGCGCCATCGCGTCACCTTGGTCTGCGGCGAGCCGGAACCAGCGCACCGCCTCAGCGGCATCAAAGATGACGCCAGTTCCTTTCCTGTACATCCAACCGAGATAGTACTGCGCAATCACGTGACCCTGCTCAGCCGCCAGCCGGTACCATTTCGCCGCCTCGGCATCGTCCTGCGGCACGCCGTGGCCATTTGCGTACTTGGAGCCAAGGTAGAACAGCGCCCTCGCGAAACCCTGGTCAGCCGCCAGCCGGGTCCATTTCACCGCCTCGGCACCGTCCTGCGGGACGCCTCGGCCATTTGCGTACATCACGCCAAGGTTGACCTGCGCCTCCGCGTCACCCTGGTCAGCCGCCAGCCGGTACCATTTCACCGCCTCGGCATAGTCCTGCGGCACGCCTTGGCCATTTGCGTACATGAAGCCAAGGTTGTTCTGCGCCCTCGCGTCACCCTGGTCAGCCGCCAGCCGGTACCATTTCACCGCCTCGGCATAGTCCTGCGGCACGCCTTGGCCAAGGCTGTACATCACGCCAAGATTGATCTGCGCAGCCGCGTCACCCTGGTCAGCCGCCAGCCGGTACCATTTTACCGCCTCGGCATCGTCCTGCGGCACGCCTTGGCCATTTTCGTACATGAAGCCAAGATTGGCCTGCGCCTCGGCGTCACCCTGCTCAGCCGCCAGCCGGAACCACTGCGCGGCTTTCGAGGGGTCTTTCTCTGCGCCTTCGCCCCTTAAATACCTCAGGCCCAAAGCATGCTGAGCGGGCCCAAATCCTGCTTCCGCCGACAAAGTAAACCAATGTAACGCTTGGATCAGGTCTTTCTCAACGACTTTCCCTTCAAGATATATCAGCGCGGCCATCCATTGCGATTCCGCGTCACCGTTATTTGCACGCTGCAGAACGCCTTCTACGTCCTCCGCTGCTACCGTCACCTTCCTATCGTCTTTTTTACTCTCTGATATTATTATCGAAGCGATATTGTTTGTATCGCCGAAGGTCACCGCCAGCCCGAGCCAATCCGCCCACTCGGGCGTCAGAACATTAGATTCTTCTGGACTCGCAGTGGTCAGGAAAAGGATCGTATCCTGCTGCAAACCGAGATTTGCAGCGTATGCGCCGACAAGCGCGTTTCCAGAGCCCGATTCTTGCGCGATACCGTCTTCGATATTGTAAGCGGCGTGAAAACTCACGACAGCACCTTCACCTGAAAATCGCGTTACACCGCCTAACCAAGCAAGTGCACAGGCGGAGCGACATTGTTTACCATTCGCAACGAGAGACGAAAAACCGCGCATTCGGATTCTTGTACCGATTTCCAGTCCAGCCTCAAGACTGCCCCCATAGCTTTCGAACAGAACCACTGCCGCTTCGAGGTCCCGAGTAACGTCGGCGAACCTTTCAATGTCCGTTCTTTCGAGATCTCCCACAATAGAGACAACTGGACGCCCCTCGATGTTCTCCCCAAGATA
This sequence comes from Paracoccaceae bacterium, assembly GCA_038921555.1. Classification (GTDB taxonomy): domain Bacteria; phylum Pseudomonadota; class Alphaproteobacteria; order Rhodobacterales; family Rhodobacteraceae; genus Stagnihabitans. The sequence goes on along the minus strand of JBCKXH010000016.1, from coordinate 17,742 downwards.
CCTTACATCGGCAGCGGAGACGCCAGTGCTACAAGCGGCTATGGCGCAGGTCATGATAAGTTTTCGCACGGTACACTCCTGCAGGGGAATCGCAGATGAAGCTGACACGCCTCCTAAAGCGTCGTCAACGCCTCGCGTAAGCAATCAACGCGACGAAAGAGCAAGGTTCGTTCGCAGAATGTTTATTCTAAAGCGCGCAGTGCAGCCAAACCGCTAATTTTGCAAAATCCATAAAATTCAACACCTTACCTACCATCTCACGCGTGAGAGCCCCCTACCTCCCGCGCCAGATCCAGCCGCCGCCAAACATTCGCGTCCCCTCGGCCTCATAGAAGACACAAGCCTGCCCGACCGCAACGCCATCCTCCGGCTCCAGCAGTTCCACCTCGGCCTCGGTAGCCGACAGCGGCCTGACAATCGCGGCCCGCGCAGGCCGGGTTGAACGGACCTTGACCTCCAACTGCCATTCCGCCTGACTTTCAAACGGCGAATCACCCAGCCAGTTGATCTCTTTCACCGGCACCACCCGCGTCGCCAGCGCCGCCTTCGGCCCCACGATGACCCGCCGCGCCGCCGGGTCCAGCCGGACCACATACAACGGATCCTCCAACCCCCCGATCCCCAGCCCGCGCCGCTGCCCGACCGTATAATGGATCACCCCATCATGCCGCCCCAGCACCCGCCCCGCCAGATCGACGATCTCACCCGGCCCCGCCGCCCCCGGCCGCAGCTTTTCGATCACGGCGGCATAGTTCCCGTTCGGCACGAAACAGATATCCTGACTGTCCGGCTTGTCCGCCACCGACAACCCATATTTCGCCGCCAACGCCCGCGTCGCCGCCTTGGAGGTCAGATGGCCCAGCGGGAACCGCAGAAACTCCAACTGGTCCGGCTTGGTCGAGAACAGGAAATAGCTTTGGTCCCGGCTCACATCGACCGCTTTATGCAACTCCGGCCCCGCCCCCAGCTTGCGCTGAATATAATGCCCGGTGGCCATGCAATCGGCATTCAGATCGCGCGCCGTCGCCAGCAGGTCCTTGAACTTGACCCGCTCATTGCAGCGAATGCACGGCACCGGAGTGGCCCCGGCAAGATAGGAATCGGCAAATTCGTCGATCACCGCCGCGCGGAAGGTGTTTTCATAATCCAGCACGTAATGCGGAAACCCCATCGCCTCGGCCACCCGCCGCGCGTCATGGATATCGCGCCCGGCACAGCAGGCCTTCTTTTTCCCCAGCGCCGCCCCGTGGTCATAAAGCTGCAAGGTGACGCCGACGACGTCATAACCCTCTTCGGCCAGCATTGCCGCCACGACCGAACTATCGACCCCGCCCGACATCGCCACCACCACCCGTGTTTGCGAGGGCGGCTTGGGCAGGCCCAGTGAATTCAGTTGAACATCAAGCATGATTGCGGCGATCCTTGGGATTTTCCACAGCAATATAGGAAAATGTCCCATACTCTCAACCCATCCCCCCGGCAAGACTTCACGCTTGTTTAAGGACGATGCGGCAGGTTGGCCGCCTAGGACGAGGATTTGACATGTATCTCAAGAAAGTTGACGGGCCGCGGCAGGTAATGCTTCCGGATGGGGTGATTCTGTCGCGGGCCGATCTGCCCCCCGCAGACACCCGCCGCTGGGTCGCCCGCCGCAAGGCCATCGTGGTCAAAGCCGTCCTGCACGGCCTGATCACGCAAGGCGAGGCACTTGAACGCTATGCTTTGTCCGAGGAAGAGTTCGGTTTTTGGCGTCAGGCGGTCGAAACCCACGGTGACAAGGCCCTTCGCGTCACCACAATCCAAAAATACCGACAACTTTAAGTTGTTTTTGCTTGCCGTTCTGGCAGAGTAACGGTCCGTTAACCATTGGCAGCCAAAGTCGTTAACGAACCTGATGCGAGACGGAGAGAGTCAAATGCGCGTACTGCTGGTTGAAGACGATCCGACGACTTCGCGCAGCATCGAACTGATGCTGACCCATGCGAATCTGAATGTCTATTGTACCGACCTGGGGGAGGATGGGATCGATCTTGCCAAGCTGTACGATTACGACCTGATCCTCTTGGACCTCAACCTGCCGGACATGAGCGGGCACGAGGTTTTGCGCCAGTTGCGCCTGTCGCGGGTCGATACGCCGATCCTGATCCTGACGGGCTCGGATGACACCGAAAACAAGATCAAGGGCTTCGGCTTTGGCGCGGATGACTACCTGACCAAACCTTTCCACCGCGAAGAACTGGTCGCCCGGATCCATGCGATCATCCGCCGTTCCAAGGGCCATTCGCAATCGATGATCCGCACCGGCCTAGTCAATGTCAATTTGGATGCCAAGACCGTCGATGTCGATGGCGCGTCCGTCCATCTGACCGGCAAGGAATACCAGATGCTGGAGCTTTTGTCGCTGCGCAAGGGCACCACGCTGACCAAGGAAATGTTCCTCAACCACCTCTATGGCGGCATGGATGAACCGGAACTGAAGATCATCGACGTCTTCATCTGCAAACTGCGGAAGAAACTGGCTGAGGCGACGGGCGGTCAGAGCTATATCGAAACCGTCTGGGGTCGTGGCTATGTGCTGCGCGAACCCCATCAGAGCAGCGCACCCCGGCTCGCGGCCTCAGCCTGACACTGGACCTGGGCCGCGTCCCCCCTTACCCTTGACGAAAACGGGGGGATGCCATGACCACAGCGCCGATCGCCACGCGCCCGGTAGGGGACTTGTCGCCGGATGAGGCGCGTGCCGAGCTTGCGCGACTGGCCCTAGAAATTGCCGAAGCCAATCTCGACTACCACAGGCTTGACGCCCCCCTGATCTCGGACGCCGGTTATGACGCGCTGAAACGCCGCAACGCCGCAATCGAAGCACGCTTTCCGGCACTGAAACGCGGTGACAGCCCGTCCGATCAGATCGGCGGGGCCTTGCGTTCGGGCTTTGGCAAGGTGACGCACCGGGTCAGGATGCTCAGCCTAGAAAACGCCTTTGCCGATCAGGACGTGCTGGATTTCGAAGACCGCATCCGCAAATTCCTTGGAGAAGAGGGGCCGATTGCCTTCACGGCTGAACCCAAGATCGACGGCCTCTCTCTGTCGCTGCGCTATGAAGGCGGCCATCTGGTGCAAGCCACCACCCGCGGCGATGGCGAGACGGGTGAGAATGTTACAGCCAACGCCCTGACCATTGCCGACATCCCCCGCCAGGTCACCGAGGCCCCGCAAGTGCTGGAGGTGCGCGGTGAGGTCTATATGAGCCACGCCGATTTTGCCGCCCTGAACGAGCGGCAGGCCCAGGCTGGCGAGAAGACCTTTGCCAATCCACGCAACGCCGCCGCCGGTTCCCTGCGCCAGTTGGACGCCTGGGTCACCGCCGCCCGCCCCTTGCGGTTCTTCGCCTATGCCTGGGGCGAATTGTCCGAGCCGCTTGCCAGCACCCAAAAGGCCGCCATCGACCGGCTTGCCGCGATGAATTTCCCGGTCAACCCGCTGACCGCGATCTGCCGAACCCCCGCCGACCTGCTGGCCCAATACCGCATGATCGAGTCGCAACGCGCCACTTTGGGCTATGACATCGACGGCGTGGTCTACAAAGTCAACGATCTGGCCCTGCAAGCGCGTCTGGGCTTCCGCTCGACCACGCCGCGCTGGGCGATTGCGCATAAATTCGCGGCTGAACTGGCCTGGACCCGGCTCTTGGCCATCGACATTCAGGTCGGCCGCACCGGCGCTCTGTCGCCGGTCGCCCGTTTGCACCCCGTCACCGTCGGCGGCGTGGTGGTGTCCAACGCCACCCTGCACAATGAGGACTATATCGCCGGGCGTGACGCCAAGCACCGACCGATTCGCGACGGCCGCGACATTCGCATCGGCGACTGGGTTCAGGTCTTCCGCGCCGGCGATGTCATCCCCAAGATCGCTGACGTGGACCTTTCCCAAAGGCCCGCCGGGGCCGAACCCTATATCTTCCCTGACGCCTGCCCCGAATGCGCCTCACCCGCCCACCGGGGCGAGGGTGATTCGACGCGCCGCTGCACCGGCGGCCTGATCTGCCCCGCGCAGGCGGTTGAGCGGCTGAAACATTTCGTCGCGCGCGCGGCTTTCGATATCGAGGGACTTGGCGCCAAGCAGATCGAGATGTTCTTCAACGACACCGACCTGCCCGTCAAAACCCCGGCCGACATCTTTACCCTTGCTGCAAGAGACGCCAATAACCCGCTGAAAAAGCTGAAGAATCGCGACGGATTCGGGGAAAAATCGGTGACCAACCTTTTCGCAGCCATCGAGGCCAAGCGCCGCATACGGTTGGATAGGTTTATCGTTTCGCTCGGAATCCCGGATGTTGGAAAGACGAAATCAAGAGATCTGGCCAAACACCATGTTAGCTGGGCCGCGCTCGAGCAGACCCTGCACAAAGTGGCAAATGCACGGATACAGAAAACTACTGAAACTTGGGCTAGTTTTGACTTTAACAACCCGAATTGGGAGGAAGTAATTTCGATCGCCCGGGAAGTAAGGTTCCGTGAGTTGAATTTCTGGAACAAGATCTACTATTTTGACGGCATAGCTGGGCATGGCCTCCTTAAGTCTATTCGGACGCACATTTCAAGTCTGACAGAAGCACAGGCAAGAGAGGTTTCTGGCCGCGTATTTTCTGAGATATCCAAGCCGGACACGCGGTACCCGGACCGGAAATCCAAGATGTTGGATGGGCTTGGTGGCCATGAAGGATTCGCAAATGGTTTGGCGGAACATGTTGATCGGTTAAGGTATTTCTGGAGTCTATTTTCGAAATCTCTCCATTTTTCTGGATCACTGGATGCCTTCTTTGGGCAGTTTGGGGGCTGGAGCACGGCTTCAAAGAAAATGCAGTCTTTCGTTAAATCTGATGACAAGATACGCAAGGATGTCCTGCCGATGGTCGAAGTCGGGACCAAGACCGTGACATCAATTATCGACTTCTTCGCTAACCCGAAAAATTCGAGGATGCTTGGCGAGTTGTTTGAACAAGTAACTCCTGAGAGTTTGGAACTTGAACAAGTAACTTCTGAGAGTTTGGAAGTTGCAAAGGTAGACCCCAGCAACGCCATCTTCGGAAAAACCCTTGTTTTCACCGGCAAGCTGGAAAAGATGACCCGATTCGAGGCCGAGGCCCGGGCCGAGGCTTTGGGGGCCAAGGTCGCAGGCTCGGTTTCCGCCAAAACTGACCTTGTTATCGCCGGTCCGGGTGCCGGTTCCAAGGCCAAGGCGGCCGCGGCGCTTGGCATCCCTATCATCGACGAGGACGCATGGCTGATCCTCGCAGGTGCCAGATGAGCCGCCCTGAGGTTCTGTTTCCCCTCTTTTCCGAATTGGAAACCCTGAAAGGGCTCGGGCCGAAATCCGCCCGGAATTTTGCGGCACTGGGGGTCGAGCGGCCAAAGGACCTCCTGTTCCTGCTGCCGCATTCCGGCATCGACCGCACGCCGGTAGCCTCCTTGCGCGACGTGACGCTGCCCTGCACCGCCACGGTTGAGGTTGAGATCGGCGGCCACTTCCCCGCCGCTTCGCGCGGGCGGCCTTACCGGGTGATGGTGCGCGATGCCAGGCTGGAATTCATGCTGGTGTTCTTCCACGCCAAGGGCGATTTCTTGCGTGACCTCTTGCCGACCGGGCAGCGGCGCATCGTGTCGGGCAAGGTCGAGCTTTTCGACGGCGTGGCCCAGATGGCCCATCCCGACCACATCCTGCGCCCCGAGGAAGCGACCGGCCTGCAGCACTTTGAACCGGTCTATCCGCTGACCGCCGGGATCACGCAAAAACTGGTGGCTAAAAGCGTGGCCGCCGCCATTGAACGATGTCCCGAGCTTGCCGAATGGATTGACCTGGCCCTGATGGCGCGGCAGGGCTGGCCGAACTGGCGCACGGCAATCGCCGCCGCTCATGCACCACTGGGGCCGCAAGACGTGGTCCAAACTGCCCCCGCCCGTCAGCGTCTGGCCTATGATGAGCTTTTCGCCCACCAACTGACGCTGTCCTTGGCGCGGGCGTTACTGCGGCGCGGCAAGGGTCATTCCAGCATCGGCACTGGAGTCTTGCAGCGCAAGGTGTTGGAAAACCTGCCATTTCCGCTAACCGGCGCGCAAACTCGCGTCATAGAAGAAATTGCCGCTGACATGGCAACCGCCCTGCGGATGAACCGCCTGCTGCAAGGCGATGTCGGCTCGGGCAAGACGCTGGTCGCCTTTGCGGCCCTGCTGGTCGCGGTCGAGGCGGGCGGTCAGGGCGTGATGATGGCGCCGACTGAACTGCTCGCCCGCCAGCATTATGAGGCTTTGGCCCCGCTCGCCCGCGCCGCCGGGGTGCGGCTGGAACTTCTGACCGGGCGCGACAAGGGGGCAGAGCGGCAGGCGAAACTGGCTGACCTTGCCGCCGGGCGGATTCCGCTGCTGGTCGGCACCCATGCCGTCTTTCAGAAAGACGTCGAATTCGCCGATCTGCGCCTGGCCATCGTCGATGAACAACACCGCTTTGGCGTGGCGCAGCGCATGGAACTTGGTGCCAAGGGCCGGGCCTGCGATGTGCTGGTGATGACCGCCACGCCGATACCGCGCTCGCTGGCGCTGGCCTCTTACGGTGACATGGACATCTCGGTGCTGGACGAAAAGCCGCCGGGCCGCCAGCCGATCAAGACCGCGCTGATCGCCTCGTCCCGGATCGACGAGGTGGTGGCCCATCTGCGCCAGGCGGTGGCCGAGGGCAGGCAGGCCTATTGGGTCTGCCCGCTGGTTGAGGATTCCGAGGTGATGGATTATGCCAGCGCCGAAGCGCGCTTCACCACCCTGCGGGCCGCATTGGGCGAAGGCGTGGTGGGTCTGGTCCACGGCCAGTTGCTGCCTGCCGAAAAGGACGCCGCCATGGCGCGGTTTACCGCCGGGCATACATCCGTTCTGGTCGCCACCACCGTCATCGAGGTCGGCGTCAACGTGCCCAACGCCACCATCATGGTGGTCGAACGGGCTGAGATTTTCGGCCTCGCCCAGTTGCACCAGTTGCGCGGCAGGGTAGGGCGCGGCTTGGGTGCCTCAACCTGCCTGCTGATCTATCAGGCCCCGCTGTCGCAGTCCGGCAAGCGCCGCTTGCAGACCATCCGCGACACTGAAGACGGCTTTGCCATTGCCGAGGAGGACCTCGCGATGCGCGGCGCCGGTGACCTGATCGGCACCGCCCAATCCGGCCTGCCACAGTTCCGCATTGCCGATCTGGAACGCCAATCCGCCCTGATGGCAGTGGCGCAAAGCGACGCGCGCAAGCTGTTGTCCGACGACCCCGACCTCACCTCGCCGCGCGGGCAGGCGGCCCGCCTGTTGCTGTGGCTCTTGGATCAGGACCGCGCCATCCGGCTGATTTCGGTCGGTTGACCCGCTTTGTTCGCCAATGTTCTCATTTAGTTCTTTACAACGGGTTAAGGATATGAGAACAATGCAGCAACAAACCCCCGAGGATGCCATGGCCGCCCAAGTGAAAAAGCTGTCTTTACGCCCGCCCCCGTCCTTGGTTGAGGATGCCGCCGGTGTCGCCGTCCTGTTTTTGCTGCTTTTCGTCGGGCTGACCCTGTCCGGCACCGCCTAACTGCCTGCGTTCTGATCAAACCGGCCTGCGGACCCTCTGTCCCGAGGTGAACTGCCCTTCCGCCGCCGGTTTCGGTAATGCCAGTGGCCTCCGCCATCCCCCGGATGCGCGGAGGTCTTTTTATCCAGCAGCCTCGGCCAACTCCACCGCCTCGCAGGTAGCCTCCAGCGCCAGCAGGATCGAGGCATGGCGGTTCAGGTAATCCCGCGCCGGAACCAGCACTTCATAACCGCCAAAAGGCGCATCCGGCACGGCCCCGCCTTTCAGCATCCGCGCCACGGCATCCCGCGCCGCCTGCAACTCCGCTCGACGGCAGCCTACAACCACCTGTCCCAGCAGCGCCGCCGAGGCCTGACCCAGCGCACAGGCCTTCACATCCTGCGCGAATTCGGCCACCAGCCCGCCCTGCAAAACCACATCCACCGTCACGGTTGACCCACATAAAGGCGAGCGTTTGCGCGCCGTCCCCTGCGGTGCGGCCAACCGTCCCAGATGCGGAATATCGGCCGCCAGCGCCAGAATCCGGCCCGAATACAATTTCACAAGCTCGCTATCGCTCTTCATATGTTGGCTTTCCCCGCTTTGCCCCCTTAGATAGGCTCGTTTGCGCCGCCCGCCAAGGAGAACCGCATGACCTTTGACCCGATGACCCTGAAATATGATGCCGCCGGGCTGATCCCCTGCATCACCCAGGATGCCGCCAGTGGCGAGGTGCTGATGTTCGCCTGGATGAACGCCAGCGCCGTGGCGCAAACCCTGCACAGCGGTCAACTCACCTATTGGTCGCGCTCGCGCAAAGCCCTTTGGGTCAAGGGCGAAACCTCGGGGCACGGCCAGAAATTGCACGATCTGCGGTTGGACTGCGACCGCGATTGTCTCTTGGCCCTCGTCAGCCAGACCGGCCCGGCCTGCCACACCAATCGCCGCTCCTGCTTTTACACCTCGATCACCAGCGGATCCGAGGTCGAGATCATGCCGGCGGTGGCACCGGCATAACCCAACTCGACCCGATACCGGCCGATTTGCCTAAAATTTCGCCCCCCTTCATCTCGGCAAAAATACTCCACCGGGGGTGTGGGGGATGTGAAATCCCCCACTCTGCCATGCAGCAAGGCAACATCCCCCTATTGCGCCAATAACCCGCTTCGCCCGTTGCCCCCCTTGGCCATCTGTGGCAAGACAACCGGGGCATTCCCTGACCCAAGAGCTGTCTGATGAACGATTTTGCCACCCGCCGCGTGATCATGGTCGACACCCAGGTTCGCCCCTCGGATGTGACCAAGTTCCCGATCATCGCCGCCATGCTGAGTGTTCCACGCGAAGACTTTGTGCCCGACGCCCGGCGCGAGGCGGCCTATGTCGGCCTGAACATCGAATTTGCCGCCGGGCGCGTCATGCTGGAACCAAGGACGCTGGCCAAGATGCTGGACTTTCTGGATATTTCACCGGGCGATCATGTTCTGGATCTGGGTGCCGGTCTGGGTTATGGTGCTGCCGTGTTGTCGCAGATGGCGGCAAATGTCTTGGCACTTGAGGGGGATGCCGCCACAGCGCAATCCGCCCGGAGCCGTCTGGCGGCTGCGGGCCATGGCGGGGTCAAGGTGGTGAGCGGCCCGTTGCAGGCAGGCTGCGTGGCCGAGGCGCCGTTTGATGTGATCCTGATCGAAGGCGGCGTCGAAGTGGTCCCTTCGGCACTGCTTGGCCAACTCAAGCAAGGTGGGCGGATCGCCGCGATCTTCATGCAGGGTGCCTTGGGCACCGTGCGGATCGGCCGCAAGGATGCGGGCGGCGTGAACTGGCGTTCTGCCTTCAACGCCGATGCGCCGGTGTTGCCCGGATTTGCGGCCGCGCGGGAATTCGTGTTGTAGACAACTGGCAAGAGCATGATCGGCTGCCTATGTGGCAGTGCAGCGAAAGATTCTATTGAGGTGCACGATGCGAAAATTCTGGATTGCAGCCGTTGCTTGCCTTGCTAGCCTTGCTCCCATCACGCTGTCGGCGGAATCCCTGACCGACGCGCTGATCTCGGCTTACCGCAATTCGCATCTTCTGGAACAGAATCAGGCCGTGCTGCGCGCCGCAGATGAGGACCTGGCCACCGCCGTCGGCACGCTTCTGCCGGTGTTCAGTTTTCAGGCCGCGATCAGTGCCCGGGGCAGTTTTGATGCGAATCGCCGGGATTTCTTTGGCTTCCCGAGTCCCGATCAATCCGACATCACGCTCAGCGAGACGGTTTCGCTGATCGCCTCGATGACACTCTTTGACTTTGGTCGCGGGCAGTTGGGCATCAAGCTGCGCAACGAACTGGTGCTGGCCACAAGGCAATCCCTCGTCAACGTCGAGCAGGACGTGCTGCTTGACGCCGTGGCCGCCTATGTCAACATGGGGCTGCAAGGTGAACTGGTGGCCGCCCAGCAATCCAACGTCCGCTTGATCACCCAGAACCTGCGCGCCGCCGGTGACCGCTTTGAAGTGGGCGAGGTCACCCGCACCGATGTCGCCTTGTCCGAGGCGCAACTGGCCTCGGCCGATGCCGCCCTTGCTGCGGCGCAGGGCAATTACAACATCGCCCGCGAACGCTACAACGCCGCCATCGGCCATTATCCCGGTCAGATAAGCGCCGTGCCAAGGCGCCCGACCACCGCCGGTTCGCTGACCGAGGCGCGCGCGATTGCCCTGCGCAATCATCCCGTCGTCCTGCAGGCGCAGCATCAGGCCCGGGCCTCGGACATCGGGGTTGAACTGGCGCGGGCGCAGATGCTGCCCACGGTCGATGGCCGGGCCGCGCTGTCGCAGACCTTTTCCGATGGCAATTCCAGCGCGATCAACCAAAGCATCGACATCACGCTGAGGCAGACCATCTATGCCGGTGGCCAGTTGTCCTCGGCCCTGCGCAAGGCGATTGCGCAATCGCAGGCCTCCAATGCCGGCCTTTTGCAAACCGGCGTCAATGTCCAAGAGGCGGTCGGCAGCGCCTGGTCCAACATTCTTGTCGCCAATGTCTCGATTGCGGCCGGCGATCAGCAGATCCGCGCCGCACAGGCCGCCTATGACGGCGTCAAGCAAGAGGCCGAGCTTGGCTCGCGCACCACGCTGGATGTGCTGGACGCCGAACAGAACCTGCTGTCGGCCAAGGTTGCGCGGCTGCAATCGGCGGCCAATCTGTATGTTAGCCAGTATCAGCTTTTGTCCGCCATGGGCCTGTTGACCGCCGACCACCTGAACCTTGGCATCCCGACCTTTGACCCTTCGGCCTATCTGAATGCGGTCAAACGGGCACCGGCCACCTCTGGTCGCGGTGCCAAACTGGACCGCATCCTCAAGACCCTCGGCAAGTGACGGCCACTTCTTTCGACTTTTCGACGTTTTGCGATGGCAGTTTCTTGTGTCGGGCCGGTTCTTGTGTAGGGTCGGGGTCTGTTCTACACTTCCTGCCATCCAGCCCTCGTCAGGAGCATATGAGCGCGAATGTCCGAAGCGATGAGTTCCGTCGAGATTGAGGATGTCCTCTCATCGATCCGCCGTCTGGTGTCCGAGGATCTGCGCCCCAGCCCTAGCCTTGGCCCCAGGCCCTCCGCAGCCCCGAGGCCCGAAGCAAAGCTGCTGTTGACCCCGGCCCTGCGCGTGGTGGGCGACAAGGACAGCAGCGCCGCCGCTGTGGCCGTAGCAGCACCACCCGCCCGGCCCAAGCCTGTGCCGCGCCTGCACCTTGGCGCCGAGCCAGTGATCGACCCTAAGGTGATCGACCCTACAGTGGCCACCCTTGAACGGGCGGTCGATACGCAAGACATCGAATGGGAATCCGAGGTCGGTGACCCGGTGCCGCTGATCGGTCGCATGGCATGGACCGATGAGGGTTGGGCCGCTGTGGCGGAGATCAGCGCCGCGACCTGCCCGCCCGAAGCCGAAATCCAGCCGTGGGCGCAGACCGATCCTGATCAGGACACCGAGAGTTTCGCGCCTGACCCAGACGATCTGGAACCGGAATTGCGCAAAGCCGGGCCAGACGACCCCAGGCTCGAGCCCTCCAAGCCCGACCATTCCGACGCCGACCGGGCCGAGGCCGAGGCGGTCGCCGAGTTGCGCCAGGATGAGCGGATTGAAACGGTCGCCACCTTCAACGACGAAATGATCTTTGACGAGGCGGTCTTGCGCGAACTGGTGCGCGACATTATCCGCGAGGAATTGCAGGGCGGTCTGGGCGCGCGGATCACCCGCAACGTCCGCAAACTGGTTCGGGCGGAAATCGCGCGCGCCCTTGCCACGCAAGATCTGGAATAGCCCTCGCGCTTTATCGGGCCGCAATGCCTTGGACCCAAATGCAAAACGCGCCCGGCGGGGGGCGCGTTTCAAATCGGAGTGCAGCCAGGCGTTACGCCGCTTCGGCGTGCTCAAGTTCCGCCGCGTGGCGACGTTCGCTTTCTTCCCGCGACAGCGCGACCGAGGTGCGCACCCCTTTGGACACGAACTCCATCAAGCCCTTGACCACGCGCTCGTTCGGGTCGATCCCGGCGCAGGACAACACCTCGCGGCCATCGCGCGACCGGGCCCAGCGGGCAATCTGCTCGGAGCCGTTGCCGTATTTCTTGTCATCGGCAATCGCGTCATCCAAAGAAGCCAGAACAACCGCCGCAAACAGCTTGCGCGCGCGTTGGCCCTGTTCGAAGTTGAAGGCGGTGCTGTCTATGAAATCGGCCATTTCTTGTCCTGCTTCTTGGTCTTGTCTTTTCCGGCGTCCTGCGCTTGTAACCATTTGATGATGATTCGTCATGTCATTAATCGAATGGCAGCCATGCTATTTTTGCATGGCTCCCTTGGTGACGCCCTGCATCTAGTTGGCTTGCCCCCAGATTGCCGACCATATATAGGGTCTGCCACCTTCACTTTAACCTTTTGACAAGGTTTTTCCGCAATGTCCAAGATCAACGGAAACGAAATTCGCCCGGGCTTCATCATCGAGCATGATTCTGGCCTGTGGGCTGCGGTCAAGGTCAATCATGTGAAACCCGGCAAGGGCGGCGCTTTCGCCCAGGTTGAGATGAAGAATCTGCGCGACGGCCGCAAACTGAATGAGCGGTTCCGTTCGGAAGACAAGGTCGAACAGGTCGAACTGGAATACCGCGAACAGCAGTTCCTCTATGAAGCCGATGGTCGTCTGGTGTTCCTGGATTCGGAAACCTATGAGCAGACCGAGATTGATGCAGAGTTGTTGGGCGATCGCAGACCTTTCCTTCAGGACGGCATGACGGTGAGACTACAATACTATGGTGAAGAAGCCCTTAACGTCACCCTGCCGCAGAAAGTCCGTTGCAAAGTGGTCGAAACCGAGCCGGTGCAGAAGGGTCAGACCGCCGCCAACAGCTTCAAACCCGCCATTCTGGACAATGGCTTGCGCATCATGATCCCGCCTTTCATCGGCCCGGACGAAGATATCATCGTCCACACCGAACTGATGGAATATTCAGAGCGCGCCTGAACTGTCCAGCGTTAACAAGCCGTCCAGCGTCAACCCTGAGCCGTCCAGCGTCAACACCGCAGCACCCGCCGTCATCGCCTCGCTGCGGTCAAACCGCAGCCAGGCTAGCCCCTTGCCGGCTGACTGGGTGTAAAGTGTTCCGGCGTCTTTGCCACCCGACAGGATGGAAGTTCCAACGGCAACCGGCGCGCTGACCGTGACCCGCACCAGACCCTTGCGCAATTCGGTCTTGTGCTTCATCCGGGCGGTCACTTCTTGCCCGACATAGCAGCCCTTGCGAAAATCGACGCCGTGCAGCCGCTCAAAGCCGGTTTCCAGCAGATAACTTTCGCCGGGGATCAGTTCAATGCCGCTTTCCGGGATGACAAGGCGCACCCTTATGGCATCCCAATCAACCTCGACCGCAGCCATCGCACCATAGAACCGCCAGCCCAGATCAGGATGGCGCGGGTCGGGCAGAGCGCCTAGCGGTGCGTCGCCAAGCCCGCGCACCACCGGCAGGTCAGTGGCGGTCATCACCACATCCGCCCGCAGCCTATACATCGCCAAGCGCTGCAATGTGCTGTCGGCCAAGGCCTCGGGCAGGTCCAAGAGCAAATCCTGCCCGGTGTTGACCACAAAGAAATCCGCCAGATACTTGCCCTGCGGCGAAAGCAGCGCCGTCCAGACCACGCCCGGCGCCTTGGCCAGCGCCAGCACGTCGTTGCTGACCTGGCCTTGCAGAAAGCTCAGCACTTGCCTGCCCGTCAGTCGAACCACCCGCCTCGTCATGCCCCTATTCCTTGAACTGCAGCCGGTAAAGGTCCGCATAAAGCCCGCCGCGCGCCAGCAAGTCCTCATGTCGCCCCTGATCGACGATCCGCCCCTTGTTCATCACGACGATCTTGTCGGCTTGCAGGATGGTTGACAAGCGGTGCGCGATCACCAGCGTCGTGCGCCCGGCCTCAAGCCGCGTCAAGGCCTCCGTCACCAGCTTTTCCGACCGTGCATCCAGCGCCGAGGTTGCCTCATCCAACAGCAGGATCGGCGCGTTACGCAGCAATGCCCGCGCAATCGCCACCCTTTGGCGCTGACCGCCCGACAGACCCGAGCCGCGCGGCCCGACCAGTGTTTCGCTGCCCAGCGCCATGGCAGCGACGAACTCCATCGCATTGGCATCACCCAGCGCCCGCAGCAGCGCCGCGTCGCTTTGATCCGCCGCACCCAGCCGCACATTGGCGGCAATCGTCTCGTCGAACAGCGCCGAATCCTGGCTGACCACCGAAAACTGCCGCCGCAGCGCCCGCAGGTCGATCTCGCGCAGGTCGATCCCGCCCAGCAGCACCTGGCCCTCCTGCGGGTCCGCCATGCGGGCCAGCAGCTGGAACACCGTGGTCTTGCCCGCCCCCGAAGGCCCGACCAGCGCCGTGGTCTGCCCGGCCTCGGCCACGAAACTGGCACCGCTCAGCACCGGCATCTCACCGTAAGCAAAGCTGACATCGCGCAATTCCAGCCGGTGGCCACCCGCCGCCAGCGGAATGGGCTTTGCCACGGAAGGGCTGGTCAGACCCGGCGCCACGTCCAGCAATCCGCGCATCCGCTCCAGACTGGCGCGCGCCTGCGCCCAAAGGGCCGAGACTGATCCCAGCCGTCGCAGCGGATCGAACACCAGCGCCATCGCGGTGAAAAAGCTCATGAACTCGCCCAGCGTCTTTTCGCCGGCCAGAATCTGGGCCCCGCCATACAGCATCACCCCGGCAAATCCCAAGGCCGCCACCAGATCAATCAGCGCCGGTATCGCCGCCGCAGCAGTTTGCGAGCGGATCTGAAAGCCAAGAAATGTGGTCAAAGCCTTGGCATAGCGTGCGGATTCCTGCGGCTCGGTTCCGGTCAGTTGCAGCGTGCGGATGCCGTGGAACGTCTCATCCAGCCGGGTTGACAGCAGCGCCGCCGCCGCCCGCGCCGCCCGCGCCGTGGCCCGCACCCTTGCCTGCAACAGCGTCAGCGGCCCCAGCACCAAAGGCACCCCCACCACCGCAATCAGCGTCCAGCGCCAGTCGATCAACGTCGCCACCACCAGCAGCGACAGCAGCGCGATGCTGTCGCGCCCCAGCGCTTGCAGCATCGGCGGCCACAGAGCCTTCAGCGCGGCATTGTCGCCGGCAATCCGCTCGATCAGCCCGCCCGGCGGGTTTTTCAGGAAAAACCCAAGGTCCAGCTTCATCACATGGGCCAGCAATGCCGCCTGCATATCGGCCGCAATCTTTTCGGCCTGCCGGAACAGGATCACCCGATGCGCGAAACCCGCCAGCGCGCGCGTCACGAAAACCGCCGCCACCGACAGCGCCACCCAATAGACCAATGCCATCCCGGCGCCCTGATGGATGCCGTCGAACATCGGCCGCACCAGATAGGACAGCGCCCCGACCGAGCCGCCCTCCAGCGCCATGAACCCCAGCGCCACCAGGAACATCGGAATCCGGCGCTTCAGATGGTCGCGCCACAGCCAGCCCAGCACTTGTCGCACCGCCACCCTGCCATCGCTCATCTAGGTCAAACTCCGATCCCCCGCCCGCCACCGCGCGAAGGATGCCGTCAGTTCAACCGGATCATAGAGCGTTCGCATCCAGTCCAGAAAGCCGATTCCCCCGATGGCCGAGCTGTGCCGAAAGTCCTTTTCATAAACCCGCAACAAATGGTCCTGAATGCCTGCCGGAGAGTTGGAGTCATGGATATAGCGCAAACTCAACTGCCGCTTGGCCACTTCGATCGGCTGTTTTTCGACCAGCAGCAGATAGAGTGCCGCCGCAATGCCGGTGCGGTCGGCGCCCGATTTGCAATGGATCAGAAAGGGCTTTTCCATGGTTTCCAAGAGCGTGATCAACAGTTCCAGCCGCGGCACGCTGGGCGCCTGACTGGCCGCCCACGGCAGATCGACAAGCCTCAACCCAATGTCACGGCAAACCTCGGATTCAAATAGGTAAAAGCTGTGCTTCGAGGAGCCGCGCAGGTTCAGCACCGTTTTCAGGCCGACACGCGCATGGCAGGCGCGCAACTGGCTGTCCGACGGTTGGTTCGACCGATAGACGCCGGGGGCGACCTCATGGAAATTGCGCCACAGCACGCGCAGAATTCCATGGTCAACCCATTGATAATGCAGCCACGCGGCGCGGCGTGCCTCGGGCGTTGCGATGTCGCCGCCGATCCGCTCGGTCAGCCGCCGTTGCCAGGCCTGCAACCGCTGTTTCAATGTCCCTGCCATGCCGGTCGCCGTGATCCTGATCCGCAGGCCGGAATGGCCATGGGTGCGCCGAAGTCCTAGCCGCTCGGGGCCCCTGCCGCAAGCGGCCCCGGATTGACCCCGCCTTGACCAAAGGTTAGCCATGGCCTGCCCCACCCCAATCGGAGAAGTCCCGCCCATGTCCGGTCGCCCCTATCTTGCCATCCCCGGCCCCTCTGTCATACCCGACCGGGTTCTGGCCGCCATGCACCGGGCCTCGCCCAACATCTATGAAGGCGATCTGATTGATCTGGTGCAGACCCTGTGGCCCGATCTGCGCGCGCTGGCCGGCACAAGCCACCATGTCGCGGCCTATATCGCCAACGGCCATGGCGCGTGGGAGGCTGCCAATACCAACCTGTTCAGCCGGGGCGACAAGGCCCTTGTGCTGGCGACCGGGGTTTTCGGCCTTGGCTGGGCGGCATCCGCGCGCGGCCTTGGGGTTGAGGTTCAGCTGCTGGATTTTGGCCACGCAGCCCCCCCCGATTGGGCGCAGGTTGAGGCGGCTCTGCGGGCCGAGCCGAATTTCAAGGCGGTTCTGGTCACCCATGTCGATACCGCCAGTACCGTCAAGACCGACATTGCCGCCCTGAGGGTCGTGATGGATTCCGTTGGCCACTCGGCCTTGCTGGCGGTTGATTGTGTGGCATCAATCGGTTGCGATGCGTTCTTCATGGACGATCTGGGCGTCGATGTCACGGTTGCCGCCTCTCAAAAGGGCATGATGACGCCGCCCGGCATGGGCTTTGTCTGGTTCTCCGACACGGCGGCCGAACGCTGCCAGACCAGCGATCTGCGCACACCCTATTGGAACTGGACCCTGCGCGCCAAGCCTGAGGAGTTCTGGCAACACTGGCATGGCACCGCCCCCACCCACCACCTGTTCGGCCTGCGTGAGGCGCTGACCATGATCCTGCATGAGGAGGGCCTGCCGCAGGTCTGGGCCCGCCACACCCTGCTGGCCCGCGCCGTCTGGGCGGCCTTTGACGGCTGGGGCCAGACCAATCCGCGCATCGCCCTGAACGTGCCCGACCCCACCGCCCGCGGCCATTCGGTGACCGCTGCCCTGCTGGGTGCCCCCGACGCCACCCGCCTGCGCCGCTGGGCCGAGGCTGAGGGCGGCGTGACCCTTGGCATCGGTCTGGGCATGTCCAGCCCCGACGACCCCGCTGCGGATGGCGCGCTGCGGGTGGCGCATATGGGCCATGTCAACGCCCATATGACCCTGGGCGCCCTCGCCGTGATCGAGGCCGGATTGCTGGCCTTGGGCATTCCGCATGGTCCGGGCCTTGCGGCAGCGGCCTCGGTCATCGGCGCTGCCAAGTAAGGCCATGGCGCGTGGGAGGCGGCAATCGGCAGCCGGGTCATCGCGCGCGAGACCCTGTCGGCGATGCGCTATGGCGGC
>JBCKXH010000015.1:0-30674 GCA_038921555.1 Paracoccaceae bacterium | reverse complement strand
CCGGTCGCGGCGATCACCGCATAGGTCAGGCCGGCGACCTGGATGACTTGCAGCGCGGCAGGCCCGCTGATCGCCAGCAGGTCATGGTTGCCCAGACTGTCAACCAGTGCCGCTTTGCCATTCGCAGCAATGGCATAAGAGGTGATGCCGTTTTCCAGTGACGACAGCGCCAACAAATAGTTCTGGCCGCCCAATGTCACCGAAGCGGTGTCGCTGACATTGGCGAGATAGGACTTGGCGCTGTCCTCGATCCGCTCGGCCAAGGTCAACGAGCCATTGGCGTTGAGGTGAAACACCTGCAGGCCCGGGGTGTTCCAGGTTGACAGAACCGCGTAATCCCCGGTGGCACCGCCCATCACGGCGAAGGTCTCGACCCCTCGCAGGCTGCCGATGCTGGTGCTGACCGTCACCGCCGCCCCGGGTTGTCCGGCACTGTCCAGCACGGAAGCGGTCAGCGCGCCGCTCTGGCTGTCAAACAGGAAGGCGCGCACCAGGCTGCCTGCGGACTGGAATGCGATCGAGCGGCCGGGGTCGAGATTGCCGATCGGGATTGGTGCCGACAGGCTTTGCTGCGAGACATAGCCGCTGCCGGGGGCCGCGGCCGCGCCGAGAGACAGGCTCATCGCGCGGTTCAGGTCGGCCTCGGAAAAGACCAACCGCGCAATGCCGCCCGCGACGATCAGCGCCATGCCGTCGCCAACCGCGCCAACCCCAAGCGCCGCGGCCGAATAGTTTGCCACCAGAGCGATCTGCACCAAAAAGACCCCATTCGTCACCCATCCTGAGGTTCCCTTGGCGCGGCGGTGGCGGTGTGGAGGCTTTGGGGCAGGACCGTGGCCCTTGGCTAAAATGCTTGGGTCTTTTGGTTTCACGGGTTGGGGGGATCGCTGCATCGAGGTCGGTGGGGGTTTTGCACCCCCACACCCCCGCAGAGTATTTATGAAAGGGTAAGGAGGCAAAGTTTTAATCAAATTGGGGAGATCTGGAGAATTGGCGTTTTCGGCCAATAGCTTTCTGAATTAACGCCGGAGTAAGCCCGGCGCGGCAGAGTGGCTTTGAAGTCCGGGCGACTTTGATGTCCGAATGACGGGGGCTGGTTTGGGCGATATCACGGGCAACGGCACGGCAGTCACCGGGCTGGGCGGGGCCAGAGGTTATGGCGAGACGGAACTGCCGCGCGGCGATGACACCGTCGCACAGGTCAATGTCGCGGCGGTCTTTGAAAGCGGCTTCAGCTTGGGCGGGGTGCAGTATGCTGCCGACGAGCTTTTCATCGCAACCGATGGCTTGATCAGTTTTGGCAGCGCGGTGTCCGGCGTGGCCGCCACCGCCGGATCCATCGCGGCGCCGTTCTTTGCGATCTTCAACGGCGATGTTGACACCAGGCTGGACGGCGAGGGCGCCGAAAGTGGCGGGGTCTGGCTGGACGTCGATACGGCGCGCGATTGCGTCACCATCACCTGGGATCAGGTCGGCTTTTATCGCCGCAATGCCAGCCTGACCGACACCTTCCAGATCCAGCTTTTTGACCGTGGCAATAGTGGTTTCGAGGTGGTCTATCGCTATCAGAACATCAGTTGGACCGCAGGCGACCTGCAGGGCGGTTGGGGCGGGCTGGACGGCATTGCCGCGCTGATCGGCCACCGCGCCACGGCCAGCGGGTCGGCGGTGCTGCTGGGCGCCTCGGGCAACCAGACGGCAGAACTGGCTTTGGCGCAGGATTTGGGCAACACTGGGGTCGCCGGGCTGTGGGTGTGGGGCTTTCTTGCCCCCGCGCTGATCATCGGCACGGCCTCCGCCGACAGGCTGAATGGCACGACCGACAGCGATACCATGCTGGGCCTTGGCGGCAATGATGTGCTGATGGGCAGCGAGGGCGCGGATGTTATGGATGGCGGCAGCGGTACCGACCGGGCCGACTATGGCATGGCCACGGCGGCGGTGCTGATCGACCTTGCCGACCTGGCGCGCAACCTGGGCTTCGCCGCCGGCGACAGCTATCTGCGGATCGAAATCTATGCCGGCTCGAACTTTGCCGACACGCTGTTGGGCGGCGGTGGCGCGGTGCATTTTCTGGGCAATGACGGGGCTGACAGCCTGGAAGGCAGGCTGGGCGATGACAGAATGTTCGGCGGGGCGGGCCGCGACACCCTTCGGGGCGGCAATGGCCATGACACTCTGGACGGCGGCACCGAGGGTGACCTTATCTTCGGTAACCTCGGGAATGATCAGTTGCTGGGTGGTCTGGGCAATGACAGCCTTCTGGGCGGCAACGGTTTTGACCGGCTTTATGGCGGTGACGGCAACGACCAGATCAGCGGTGGCAGCGGTTTTGGCACAATGTTCGGCGGCGGCGGTGACGACTTGCTGACCGGAGGCCATGGCCGCGATCTGGTCTACGGCGGGTCTGGGGCCGATGTGCTGCGGGCCGGGGGCGGCGATGACACGTTGGATGGCGGTCTGGGCGTCGACACGCTGACCGGCGGGTCAGGGGCGGATGAGTTTCGCCATGCCGGCACTGGCGGGCAGGGCAGCGACTGGATCACCGATTTCAGCAATGCCGAGGGCGATCATCTGGTGTTCGGCATCGCGGGCGCTGTGAAAGCCGATTTCAGCGTGACTTTCGTGGCCGTGGCGGGGGCCGGCAGCGCCGGGGTGGCTGAGGCCTATGTCACCTATCTGCCGCTGGACCGGCTGATCTGGCTATTGGTCGATGGCGCGGGTGAAGCCGCGATCCTGCTTCATTCCTCCATGAACTCCTTTGACCTTTTGTAGTCTTCGCCCAGCGAATTGATGGCGTGACGTTCCAACGCCGCTTCGACATCGTCGAAATAGGTGATCTTTCCGTCTTCCAGGACCGCGCCCGAGGTGCACATCGACCGCATCATCCCTGCCGAATGGGTGACCATGATCACCCCGGCCCTGGACATGCGGTCGTCAAAGACCATGCGGCTTTTCTTCCTGAAACCGGCATCGCCCACCGCGCTGACCTCGTCGATCAGATAGGTGTCGAAACGGATGCCCATCGACATGCCGAAACTCAGCCGCGCCCGCATGCCGGAGGAATAGGTCCGCACCGGTTCGTTGAAATTCATGCCCAATTCCGCGAAATCGGCGACGAAATCCATCAGCTCCTCGGTATCGACGCCGTAGACCCGGGCGATGAACTTGACGTTCTGCGCGCCGGTCAGTTCGGGATGGATGCAGTTCTGCAGCCCGATCGGCCAGGATATCGTGCCGGTCACATGGACGCGCCCGGAATCGGGGTTCAGGCTGCCCGCGATGATCGACAGCAGCGTCGATTTGCCCGCCCCGTTGCGCCCCAGCAAGCCGACCCTAGTATGGGACGGAAAGGTGATCGAGATGTCGCGGGCGATGTATTTGGGCTGGCCGCGATAGTAATAGGCCTTGGTGATGTGTTCCAGCGCGATCATGGGCCTTAGCGCCGGTCGCGCAGCGCGTAATAGGTCAGGACCAGCACCGACCAGATCAGAAAGCCGATCAGCGCGGTCAGGGCGGCGGTCAGGGGCCGGTTGGGGGCGGTCGGTGCCTCGGCCAGCGTCGGGTCGACATAGGTTGCCAGATAGCGGGTCTTTTGCTGGGCGTCGGTCAGGGCCTGAGCATGGGCGGCAAGGGCGGAAAGATAGGCCTGCTGGGCAAAGTCCTGATCGAGCTTGAGCCGCTCGAAATCGGCCATCAGCTTGGCGAAGCCGGGCGAAGCGCTGTCGGAGGTCGCCCCGACCTTGGCCTGTTCCTCGCTGATCCGGTTGCGGATCACCTCAAGGCGGCGGCTTAGCTGGGTCAGGCGCGGGTCACTGGCGGGCACGGTGCCGGCCAGCATGTCGAAGTCGATCTGCGCCGTGACCAGTTGCTGGTTCAGCGTGCTGACCACCGAAAGCTGGTTGGCCACCACATTCATCGGGTCAACGATGTTGTTGCGGACCTGGAAATCCAGCACCGCCAGCCGCGCCTCGGCCAGCTTGGCTTCGGTCGCAGTCAGAACGTCGGTGCTGTAGCGGGTGGTGTCTTGTTGGGCGGTCTTGCTTAACTTATTGATGATGCTGGTGCTTTCGTCCAATACCGCCTTGGCGATCTTTTGCGCGTCCAATGGGTCATAGGCGAAGACCCGCAGGTTCATCAGCCCGGTGCCGCTGTCATAACTCACCAGAACCATGCGCTGCCAATGCGCCACCAGATCCTCGATCGTGCCATCCGGATTGAAGGCGTTCAGCGGGTCATCCGGCACCTTGGACCAGATCGCCTTGAGGTCCAGTTCGGCGTCGATCTTGGCCACCAGTTCCTGGCTGATGATGAACTGGTTCAGGATGTCCATGTCTTTCGAGCCGGACGCCGTACTGCCGCCCAAAGCACCCAGGAAATCAAAGGTCGAGGCCGCTTCCTCGGTGCGGCTGCCAAAGCCCACGTCGCTTTCATACTGGTCGGCGGCGCGGGTCCACAGATACCAGGAATAGCTGATGCTCGGCACGATCACGCACAGCACGAACAGCGCGATCACGCCGTAATGGCGCGGGCGCATCTGGGCGGCGCTGACCGTCGGGGCCACGACATAATGGCTGGGGTCATTGGCCTTGCCAAAGCGCGGCGCCCGCCGTTCGGCCCGCGCGCCAACCCGACGCCGCGCGCCCGGACCGGGGGCGCGGTCATCACCGTCTTCGTCGTCCTCTTCCCCCACAGCAGGGCGTGCGGCGGCAGGCGGGACCAAGGCGGCTTCAGTCGGTTGCACCTCAACCTTGGCGGCGGGGGGGGGGGCACAACGGCCAAATCCTGCGGTGGCTTATCGTCATCCGTCGCCTTGGCAGCATCGCCGCCCTCGGCCAGAGCTGCCTTGGCCAAAGCACGCGGGCCTGTTTTGGCGCCTGCATTGGTGCCAGCCTGGCGCCGCGCGCCCGGATCAAGGGTGCGGCCTTCGGCATTGCCCGCCGCAGCCGCAGCGAGTTGGCGCGCCGCCCGCAATTTCAGGAAAGCGGCACGGCGTTTACCCAAGGCCGGTGGCCGTGGCCCCTCACCCTGTGACACCACGCCGCCAGCATCGCTTGCGGTATCCGGCTCGGCACCGCCGGTTGCGCTGGAATCTGGCTTGGCTGAAGGTGGGGTCAATCAGGTTCTTCCAGTTGCGCGCGGCGGTTTGCGTCTGACTTCACTTGCTGCTAAGCAGATAGCGCAAATCGGCAAGGGGCCACAAGCGCTGAGTGGCGCGCCCCGCCCTTAGCGCCGACCTTGGCCGAAGAATTCGCGGAAAAATGCAGCCGACAACCGCCGATCCTGTTGATTTCGCCCCGATCCGCCCGCCGCAAGAGCCCAAGGCCCGGCGCTTTCGGACGGTTCGTGTGGTCATGGCGTTGATCCTGCGTGAGATCGGGTCGCGCGACAGCCGGTCTTCGCTGGGCTTTTTGTGGTCGATCATCAACCCGATCGTCACGGTGGTGATCTTGTCGATCGTCTTTTCGCTGTTCACCCGGACGCCGCGCCTTGGCACCAATTTTCCGCTGTATTACATGACCGGGATAGTGCCCTTTCACTTCTACAGCCAGATCAGCAAAAGCGTATCCGGCTCGATCCGCTTTTCGCGCCAGCTGCTGGGTTTCCCCTCGGTCACCGTGCTTGACACCTTGATTGCACGGTTTTTGCTGAACTATTTCATCAATATCATCGTGTTCATCATCCTATCCTACACGATCATCCACTATTACGACCTGCGGGTGAGCGTCGAATTGCTGCCGGTCATTGAGTCGCTGACCATGGCCGGGGCGCTGGCCATCGGCATCGGCACTTTCAACTCGGTCCTGTTCGTCATGTTCCCGGCTTACGAGAATGTCTGGGGCATGTTCAGCCGCCCGCTGATGATCGCTTCGGGCGTGCTGATCCTGATCGAGGATTTGCCGGACTGGCTGTTCAACTTCCTGTGGTGGAACCCGGCCGCCCATATCGTGGCCGAGATGCGGCACGGCTTTTATCCGTTCTATGACACCGGCTGGGTCTCGCCGTTCTATGTGTTCATGGTGTCGGGGATCACCTTTGTGCTTGGGCTGCTCAGCCTGCAACGCCATGTCTATGACGCCTTGGACAAATAGGCCGCGACAGGTCGGCCCGCCCGCTCAGCGCCCGACGCTGACATAGCGTTCAAAGCCCGCCTCGGTCGCCTCGTCCAGCGAATAGACGTTGCGCAGATCGGCCATGCGCGGCCTGTTCATCTTGCGCGCGATGCGTTTCAGATCAAGGCCGCGATACTCGTTCCACTCGGTCAGGATCACCACGACATCGGCGCCCTGGGTGGCCTGATAGGCGTTTTCGCTCCATTTGACGCCCGGCAACAGCGCCTCGCCCTCGCGCTTGCCCTGCGGATCGGCCACCCGGACCTTGGCGCCAAAACCCAAGAGCGCGGGCACGATGGTCAATGAGGGGGCGTCGCGCATGTCGTCGGTGTTGGGCTTGAAGGTGACGCCCAGCACGGCCACCGTCTTGCCGTTGACCTGGCCGTCCAAGAGATCGGTGATCTTGTCGATCATCCGGCGCTTGACCTCCTCATTGACCTTGATGACGGTTTCGGTGATCTGCATCGGCACGCCATGTTCCTGACCGATCCGGGCCAAAGCCTTGGTATCCTTGGGAAAACACGATCCGCCGTAACCGGGGCCGGCGTGCAGGAACTTGTTGCCGATGCGGCCATCCAGCCCCATGCCCTTGGCGACATCCTTGATATCGGCGCCGACCCGTTCGCAAAGGCTGGCGATTTCGTTGATGAAGGTGATCTTGGTGGCCAGAAAGGCGTTGGCGGCGTATTTGATCATCTCGGCGCTTTCCAGCCCGGTGAACACCACCGGAAACTCGCGCAGGAACAAGGGGCGGTAGATGTCGGACATCACCCTGCGCGCCCGCTGGCTTTCCACGCCGACCACCACGCGGTCGGGCCGCATGAAATCGTCGATCGCGGCACCCTCGCGCAGAAACTCGGGGTTGGAGGCGACGTCGAATTCCTGTGCGGTCGCCGCCGCCAGCACCTTGGCCACGCGGCGGTTGGTGCCAATGGGCACGGTCGATTTGGTGACGATGACGGCATAGCCGGTCAGCGCCGCGCCGATCTCGGCGGCGGCCTGCATCACATAGGTCAGATCGGCATGGCCATCGCCGCGCCGCGTCGGCGTGCCCACCGCGATGAAGACGGCATCCGCCCCCGCCACCGCCCCCAACAGATCAAGGGTGAAGGCCAGCCGCCCGGCGGCGACGTTCTTGGCCAGCAACTCTTCCAGACCGGGCTCAAAGATCGGCACTTCGCCGGCCTGCAACCGCGCGATCTTGTCGGAGTTCTTGTCGACACAGATCACATCATGGCCAAAGTCCGAAAAACAGACGCCAGAGACCAGACCGACATAGCCCGTCCCGATCATTGCAATTTTCATCTAGATCCGCCTCAGGTTTGGCCCTGCGTTCTTGCCTGCCCCTGTCTAGAGCATGATGGGGTTTGACGGAAGCGTTGCAATGGGGCGCCGGGCACAGGGCCAAATCTCTTCGAAGGAATTTGGCTCTGGCCGACGAGGGCAGTCAGGTTCGATCTGCCTCATCCCGCTCTAATACGATTTCCGACCCTGTCAAATGCCAAAGGGCGACCCGAAGACCGCCCCCTGCACCCTTTCGCCGCGCCGATTACAGCAGCGGGTCCAGCATCATCGAATTCAGCGCCAAGCCGATCACCGATGAGGTGCCTCCGGCGCTCATCCAGCCGCGCGGTGAGAGGATCGCTGTCGCGGCAGGCATATCGGTGGCGATTGTTCCGCTGGCCGTAGCACCCGAGATCAGGTCGGTGACCATCCATGCGACAGTTTGAGTAATGCCCTTGGGGCTATACATCGCCAGTTCATACAGATGCTCCCGATTCACAGTCGGCACCGGGAAGGCGGCCCCTAGGTCAATCTTGGTGCAGGTTCCAGCACTGTCATTGTGCATGATCTGGATGTTGGTATCCGCCGCATCCCAGCCCATGATGATGCAGGACACCGAGGTTGATGGCTCCACATCAGTCGGGGCTGTCAAAACGAGTGCCAGTCCGAAAAGCGCCCGCGTGGTCGCGGTGGCAACACCCGTCGCCGGACCCCAGCGGCCCACAAAGGTAAAGCCGCCCAGCCCTGCACTCGGCCCCCCTACCGTGGCCAAAGCAAGAAAGCCGCGAAACCCAGCGATGGCATTAGTTGCGGCCACTGTGACCAGATACTCGACCATATTAGTGTAGGTGTATTTATTGGTCGTAGCTATGAACGCTGCTGTTATTGTTCCTATCGCCGTCGGAGCAGCACTGCCAAAGACCAGGACGCCTGCCTGTCCTACATGCCCCCTCCAAATTGTTGGCGAGGACCGCCCCAGGAACACCTGCAATTCGCGCGCAATCCCCTCCGCCGTCAGGAAGGCGGGCACCGTCCGCCCTGCATCGGCGCGGCCAATCAGCTTGGCACCTCCGGCAGTGGGAACGGTCAGGCTGGTGGTGGCCTCCAACCGCAACTGGTTGTTCTCGATCTCAACCTCTGTCGCCCCGGCAAAAATACTGCCATTGTTGTATTGCACCTGAGTAGTTGAGCCTGCCGGTGTCGCGTTCAGTGCATCCGCCGCCATCGCCAGACGTGCGCCTAATGTGATCGGCGCAATATTGCCAGAGGCCCCCCGCCCGAGAAGCTGGGAAGCCGCCAGCGCCAAATCAGTCGGCACCGCAGAGCCAGCCGTAGCATTGGCCTTGACCGTGTTCGCCGCCATCACCGCCAGCTTGGCATTGGTGACATTTGCATCAACGATCAGGGTTGTGCTGACTTGTCTTCGCAGACGCAAACCCCCGAAACTGGCTGCCGCTGTGCCGCCCGCTACCCGTTCCATGACAAACCTAGCTCTGCGTTCCGTCGATGTCGCCACCATGTCTAGCGGGGTGAACACTATAGAGGTTGAGTCAGTGCGGGTGTGAACCAAGGTTTTCGTTGCAGGTGTAATCACCCCCGCCGCGTCCATGGTCCCGAACTCGACACTGATCGTTGCGGTGCCAGAACCACCTGATCCGGTAGCCAGAAAGGCACACACAACTGCCCGATAATTCGTTGTTGCCTCAACTACGAACCAGTCGGTTTCCACAACCTGCAAGGTGCCGAGCGCGGGCAGACTCATTATCTGTCGCCCAAAGTTTGTCAGGGTGGTGCCCGCAAAGGTATAGGCCGAACTGGTAGATGAGGCATAGAAATCCACATCCATCATGTCCAGGTCAAGATAGCCGATGGAAGGATCACTGATTGCCAGCTTTGAAGGTATGACGGCCCCCGGCGCAATGGTCAGCGCCAGTGACCCCGCCGTGTTGGTCACGTCTCCGGTATGGGCAGGCTCCTGTGCCGCCAGCAAGGTGCCGGTCGCCTGAGTGGACAGGTTCACCGATCCCGCCGTCGCCAGTGCCCCCAACCCCGCCACATCCGCCGTGGTCAGCGCCAGCCGGTCATAGGGGCTGCGGGCGAACCTGGCCCCCGCCACCTTGGCCAGCACGACATTTCGCAAGCTCACCACCGGTGCCCGGCTAGCAGCCGTGTCGTTGAACTGGAACGACAGCCGCATGACCGCCGCCGTGCCCAGCGTGGTGACCGACGCCGGATCAACCGCGGTGAAGTCAAGCACATAGGTCTTGAACCCCGTGGTGGCATCCAGCGTGGCGTTCGACCCGCTCAGCACCTGTTTGAACACCGTGGCAGGGCTGCCTGCGCCGTTGTTCTGCAAGGTCGCCGTGATCTGCTCCAACACCCTTCCTGCCACCTGCGCCTTCATCTCGAAGCTCAGGCGCAGGTTCTGGCCCAGCCATTCCACCGGAAAGGCCAGGTCCTGACCCCAGCTTTGCCCGGTGCCCGCCGTGCCCACGGTGACCCTTGCGTCATACTGCCCGACCGAGCCAAAGGCGTCCTGCACCCGGTCCACCGTGACCGACCCCGTGGCACCGCGCAGCGTCCATTTGTTGGCCACCTCTTGCGCGCCGCTGGTCACGGTTGCCGTGCTCGCCAGCCATTTGTCATAGGCGCCGTTCTGGACATAGTTCTCATAAGGCACCAGACTGCCGCCGCGGTCGGCGAAGCGATTGACCTGAATGACGCCGCTATGGCTGAGCTCAGGGAACTCCAGATGGGGCTTGTCGGCCGCCTGTGCGGGAAAGATGCCCCACAGGTAGTCATCGACCTCGACCAGCCAGTTCTGATCGGTGAACGCGGTGTCCCGCTTGAACACGTTGAAGCCCGGGCAATTGCGCACCCCGGTCCGCCCGACCGGATAGCTTGGGTATATCGTGTTGCTGGGCGAGGCGAGGCCCTTGAGGTGCAGCTTGCCGATCTTCAGGTTCGATGTTGTGCTGACCGTGGTCAACAGGGGCGAAACCGCCGTCGATTGATAGGCGGCGCGCGCCAGCCGGACCACCGCCGTGTTGTCGGTGCTCATCCTGGTGTTCAGCACGTTCAGCGACTGGATGGTAACCGAGGCGCTGTCCAGTCCGAGATAGCCAAAACTGGTCGTAGTGCAGTCCACGCCCTCGATATGCAATGAGTTGATCACCAGCCCCTGCAAGCCCTCCAGCCTGACCGGATAGCCGCTATAGGCCGCGTGTTCGACGTTCAACTGACCGATAAAACCGCCCGCCCCCTGCCCGGTGATGCAAAAGCCGCCTTCGGGCGTATAGGTTGCCCCGCCGTTGATATACAGGTTCAGCCAGACCGACCCGGTGCGCGAGGTGCCGCGAATGTCCACGCCGCGATAGCTGTGGCTGCCAATCTCCAGTGTGCCATAGGTGACACTGAATTCGCCGGTGCCATAGTCGCTGATCGCGGTGCCGACATTGTCAAAGACCACCTCGTCGATGACCGAGCCGCGCTGCAGGGTCAGCGCCAGGCCACGGGTGTCCAGACCGACCCGCTGATCCTGGGTTTCCGTGCCGGTCAGCGTGTCATAGGCAATCTGGACAGCCCGCACGGTTGACGAACGACCCGGCGCGACGACGGCCTGACCGACCGGAATACTGGCCGACAGGCCCAGGATCACGGTCCGCGCCGTGCCACGGTCGTTGTTGCCGACCAGCGTGGCATTGTCCCATGCTAGGGTCGAGCCCACCGCATAGCTGCCGCCCGCCAGATAGACCGTCGCCGAATAGCCCAGCGCGAGAGCCATTGCCGCGACCATGTTGGTCACGCCGGGGCTCAGGTTGTGCGCCCAGTGGTCGGGAAAAGCATAGCCCAGCGGCACCCATCCGGCCAAATCGCTGATCGCTACGCCGGTGCTGATATAGCGGTAAGAATAGCCCGCCGCCTCGATGATCGCCCCCACCGCCGGCGTCTTGCCAACCGACCACGCGACAAAGGCGGCGCGGGTGTCGAAGCCGGCATAATCCTGCGCCGTGCCACCGCCCGCCATGTTGACATTGGCGGCAGCCACCGCCCCGCCGATCACATCGACACTGGCGCCGTTCTGCCGAGCGCGGAACTTGGCCTGCGTGCTGTCATACCAGACCTCGCCATCGACCGGGCTGGCCAGATCGCCCGCTGCCGGGCTCAGACGCAAGCCCTTCTGCACCTTGGTCCGCCCGGTCACCCGGTCAAATGCCACTGCCTCGGTAAAGGCCGCGCCATCGGCGCTCACCTTGATGGCAAAATCGTCCTGGCCCACCGTGCCCATCTCGGCGCGACCCGAAAAGCCGGTCTGGAACAGCAGCGACGCATTGTCCCCCGAGGTGGCCTTGTTGATCTTCAACTGATGCCCCGCCCCGTCATGCGAGAACAGCGAAGCGGGCGAGGCTACCGTCAGCCGGTTGGTGGCATCCGGGGTGGCCGACACCCCAACCTGGGCAAAGATCGCCGGGCCTTCCGCCGCCGAGGACCACACCGCCCCGCTATACACGACCTCAGTCGCCTCATCCACGACATAGGCCGTCCAGCCAACCTTCGGCGGGTAGAACTCCCACACGATGCCGGTAAAGGTGGTAACCTTGCCGACATGGGCCAGCCAGACCCCGGTTGCCCCGGCGCCGATGATATGGCTGGCGCCCAGCGCGGGCGAGTTTGGCGGGACCGCGACGGTCCGGCTGGCAACCGTCATCTGGACGATCAGGTCAAGGATCTTCAACGCCTCATTATGGGTCACATGTTTTTGTGCCTGCGAGGGCTGGATCAGGGGCAGCGACTGAATATTCGTCGTATCGGGCATGGATACCTCCGCGGGAACGCCTTGGCCGCGAAAACTAGGTAAACAGTCCTTAAACCCGGTAACCCGGGCGCACGGCACTTCGCCCTGCCGCGCAACACCTCCGCCAAGTCGGGGGCCACCCCGACTTTTCCCCCTCATCCCAAGGCCAGCGCCGCCGCAATGCCCCACATCGTCAGCCCCACCACGATCTCCAGCCCAACCCAGGCCTGTGAGCTGGCAAAGGCCGGCGCCAGCACCCTTGCGCCATAGCCCAAGGCGGCAAAGAAACTGACCGACGCCACCACCGCCCCCGCCCCGAACCAACCCTGATCCGGCGCGTATTGGGTCGAGATCGACCCCAGCAACACCATCGTATCCAGATAGACATGCGGATTGGCCCAGGTCAGCAGCAGACACTCGCCACCACCCGCCACCACCCGCTCGCGCCTTATGCCCTGCCGCAGCACAAAGGCATTCTGCGCCCCGTTCGCGAGGATCAGGCCCAACCCGGTCGAAAAGCCGGCAAGAAGGGCGGAAGGGGCCAGGTGAATTCCCGGATGAGATGCAACGGCGTCCTGAAGCGCTTTGCGTAGGGTCCGGCTCACTGCACTGACCGGACCCGCACAGGCAAGTTGTGCCCCGGTCACGCCAACTGGGCGGCGACATCCTGGGACATGTCGAAATCATGCGTCACGGTCTGCACATCGTCATCCTCTTCCAGCATGTCGATCAGCTTCATCAGCTTTTGCGCCGTCTCCAGGTCAACCTCGGTCACAACCTGCGCCTTCCAGATCAGCTTGCTTTCGCTCGACTCGCCCAGCGCCTTTTCCAGCCCGTCCGACACCGCATTCAGCGCCGCGGCCGAGCAATAGATCCAATGACCGTCCGCATCGCTTGCCACATCGTCAGCCCCCGCCTCCAGCGCCGCCATCATGACCTGATCCGCCGACCCGACCGAGGCCGGATAGGACACTTCGCCCACCCGGTCAAAGCCATGACTGACCGAGCCGGTCTGCCCCAGGTTGCCGCCGGATTTGGCGAAATAGCTGCGCACATTGCTGGCCGTGCGGTTCAGGTTGTCGGTCAACGCCTCGACGATGATGGCAATGCCGTTGGCACCGTAGCCCTCATAGCGGATTGCGACGTAGTCCGCGGCATCGCCCAACTGGCTTTTCCTGATCGCCCGGTCGATCACCTCCCTAGGCACCGAGACCGCCTTGGCCGCCTTGACCGCCAGCCGCAGCCGCGGGTTCATGTCCGGATCTGGCATCCCCATCTTGGCCGCGACGGTGATTTCCTTCGCCAGTTTCGAAAACATCTTTGAGCGCAACTTGTCCTGCTTGCCCTTGCGGTGCTGGATATTCGCCCATTTGGAATGGCCTGCCATGACCCCTGCTCCGACTGCATTTCGGTGATGGCACCCTCTACACCACAGACCGCCCGACCCGCAACCCCGGCAGGTCGGGGTTCACCCCGACTATTTCCCACACAACCCGGAATCTCCCCAGAGTGAGACGGATCAGGAAACGGTCCGGGGGACCGTTTTCCCGGCGAACGGCATGGTCGCGCGCTTCAACGGCCGCATCAGCGACGTGCTGAGAACCAACCGCTTCGACTCTGCCCTTGACTTGGAGCAGACTCTGATGCGCTATGTCGTTCGCCGTTCTCTCGAACCGATGGCGTTCACGGCTCATACAACACGCAACTGCCGCAGTCAGCCTTGGGGAGCCGAACGCCAATGCAAGCGATGAAGGACTGGCACAAATCCCACTCGCAGTCGTTCATCAAAGCGCCCCGCAATCGTCCGGAACGCGACACCTATATATAAGAAAAAGAGTACTGAAATATGAAAACAGTAATAACTTATGGTACATTTGATCTATTTCATATAGGTCATCTTAATCTACTGCGGCGCGCGCGCGGCATGGGTGATAGGCTAATAGTTGCAGTATCGACTGATGAATTTAACGAAGGCAAGGGGAAAAGTTGCGTTATGCCCTATGTAGATCGAGCTGAAATTGTGGCCTCGATTAAATTTGTCGATCTAGTCATTCCCGAGGTAAGTTGGGAGCAAAAAGTAGAAGATATTTCAACGCATGACGTTGACCTCTTCGTAATTGGCGATGATTGGAAGGGTAAGTTCGACTTCCTGCAGGCGCACTGTTCTGTCGAATATTTTACCAGGACGACCAATATTTCCAGCACCCAGCTGAAGCAGATGCTCGCAAAAATAGACTTGACGGAAATTGAGCACCTGCAGTCCGCCCTTCGTATTATGTCCAGCATTATCACATCAATAAAATGAACGCGAACCCAATGCAAACTTTATTTCCAGGGCATGGCTTCTTCGGCTGCACAAAATCCACTGCTGCTCGAGTTGCTATTCAGCGCACGGTTAAGTCTGTTCGATTGATTATCAAGAGCGATGCACCAGAGGTTTTGAATCTTTCGAATTTGCAGTTATTTGGATTGCGAAATGAGTTTTTAAACCTTGCCCATGGCTGTAATATGCGGATGAGCAGTTTATACAATGATGATCAAAGATTTGGCGTCGATTTGATCCGCCTGCAGTCGAATAATATATATCGATGTATTCATACGAAGCGTGAGCAACAACCTTGGTTTGAAATCACATTCGATCAACCAATATTTGTCGAAAGCATGCTCATCTTCAACCGCAGCGGTGAATGGTCTAAACGTAACCGAACTTTAGCTGTTGAATTGCGTGAAAATGATTGTTGGATAGAAGTTTGGCGTAACGACTCCTTGAAAAATTACGAAGATAATCTTACCGAATTACGTAAATGGCTGCCTGACGACCTCGCCACTCATGATGCGGTAAAACTCAATACCAAAGAAATGAGCGATATGGTCAAGGTGGCGGTATGCGAGATCATTGATTCACCACGTTTCGGGGCAATTTTAGACATAATGCCAAAATTGGTTGGTCTACTTGATATTCGGGGAAGTGCTCCTGCAGACGATACTGATCTCAATATCCTTGCAGCCTACCTAGTTTATTGTCTGCATCAAGATCGCGTGCTTAGAAGTTTTTCTTTCGTTGAACATTTGGTCCAGGATGAGGGGCGTTTACGAACGCTCGAGAAACTGGTTAATTACCATTGTGAGCGTTTTCACCTTGGGCGTTATTTCTTCTTTAGTCGCCACGGCTTAATGCAGAGCTGTCTTCTGTCGAACCAAGAGAACTACATCAATGCGCTCCAACGAGTGATGCAGATATTGAATGAACATGGTCGTCAGAATTGCCTACTCTATGGCACTCTGCTTGGAGCCATACGGGATCATGGATTTATTCCATACGATGATGATGTGGATATGTGCTTTTTTTCTAAGGCAGTAAATATTAACGATGTTATCTTAGATAGAAATGAAATCGCGGATATACTCCGTGAAAACGGGTTTGAAATTTTTGCTGGATCTGATTTTGATGAATCTAATGCGGTGTGGAATATTCATGTTCATTCTCCAGAGCACGGTGTTACAATCGATCTATTTCCTGTCTTTGTTAGCAATGGGCGGGTTTTTTTGTGCATGGAAGAGGAGAGCATTCGCGACATTCCTCTAGAGATCATGCTGCCTTTTTCATCGATTACACTTTATGATAAAAAATTTTCTGCGCCAGCCAATCCGGAAGCCTTTCTTCGCGAACGATATGGTGAAAAATGGAGCATAAGTGACCAATTTTTTGAGTGGCCCTATGAACTTCGGCGTGCGACGGATCCAATAAACTTTGAGTAATTTATGCAAGCAACTGTTCCATCCCCGATGATCACATAGACCCTCGTCGATCCGCGTTTTTCATGGCGAGATCGGTTCTGAGGGACATTCGGGACGGGGGGCTGCCATGCTGATTCATCTTGCGCAAGCAAGCGACGACCACACCAAAGGTGCGGCTGCGATTCAGGCCAGTGCTGAGCCCGCCCCCACTCTGCCGCCGTCACCTGCCCCGCGCAATTCCCCGCAATCGCCGATGTCATTCCTTGCCTGAAAGTTAATGAGTTCCGACAACCCCTTGTGAACACAGGTAAAAACGTGATGTCACATTCTGCGACATGCCACGACATGGCGCTTTTTGGCCCCTTTCAGACCAGCCGACCCCACAAATCGTACTCCGCGGCCTCCTCAACCTCGACCGTGACCAGATCGCCTGGTTTCAGGCCCGCAAAACCCGCATCGATGAACAGATTGCCGTCGATTTCCGGGGCGTCGGCCATGGTCCGGCAACTAGCCCCCTCCGCATCGACCTCATCGACGATGACCTGCAACCTGCGGCCCACCTTGGCCGCCAGCTTGACTTCCGAGATCCCCTGAGCCTTGGCCATAAAACGGTCCCAGCGCTCTTGCTTGACCTCCTCCGGGACGTGGTCAGGCAAAGCGTTCGACCTTGCCCCGGCGACGTTTTCATATTTGAAGCAGCCAACCCGGTCCAACCGGGCTTCATCCATCCAGTCGAGCAGGGTCTGGAACTCGGCCTCGGTCTCGCCGGGAAAGCCTACGATGAAGGTAGAGCGCAGGGTGATGTCGGGGCAGATGGCCCGCCAGGCGGCGATCTCATCCAGTGTGCGGGCCGCGGCGGCCGGGCGGGCCATGCGGCGCAGGGTGTCGGGGTGGGCGTGCTGGAAGGGGATGTCGAGGTAAGGCAGGATAAGGCCGTCCGCCATCAGCGGGATCAGGTCCCTGACATGCGGGTAGGGATAGACATAGTGCAGCCGGACCCACGGCCTGTTCGCCCCCCCCAGCTTGCCCAGTTCGCGGGCAAGGTCGGTGATATGGGCGCGCAGCTCGTAGCCTTTCCACGGCGAGAGGTCATGCTTGCGGTCCACGCCGTAAGCCGAGGTATCCTGACTGATCACCAAGAGTTCGCGCACCCCCGCCTCGACCAGCTTTTCCGCCTCGCGCAGGACGGCATGGGCAGGGCGGCTGACCAGCTTGCCGCGCATGTCGGGGATGATGCAGAAGCGGCACTTGTGGTTGCAGCCCTCAGAGATCTTGAGATAGCTGTAGTGGCGCGGGGTCAGGGTAACGGCACTGGCCGGCAGCAGGTCGATGAACGGGTCAGGCCTCGGCGGCACCGCCTTGTGGACGGCATCGAGGACCGCCTCGTATTGGTGCGGCCCGGTCACCGCCAGCACGCGCGGATGGGCGCCGGTGATATATTCCGGGTTGGCCCCCAGACAGCCGGTCACGATGACCCGGCCGTTTTCCCGCAAAGCCTCGCCAATCGCCGCCAGACTCTCGGCCTTGGCGCTGTCGAGGAAACCGCAGGTGTTGACGATCACCGCATCGGCCCCCTGATAGTCGGGAGAGATCGCATAGCCCTCGGCCCGCAGGCGGGTCAGGATGCGCTCGCTGTCAACCAGCGCCTTGGGGCAGCCGAGCGAGACCATGCCGATGGTGGGCTGGCCCTGACGCCGGGTGTCGGGGATCAGCGAGCGGGCGAGATCGGGGCGCAGGTGGGGCGGATTCTGGATCATGGGTGGGCTTATAGAGCAAGGACGGTGGGGGGGCAAATGGCGGATGTCGTTTTACGGGGCATCGTGTTTTTACCTGTGTTTACAATGGGTTGGCGATTTTAATTAACTTCGCGTTTACCATGACATCGGCGATTGCGCGGGATTGCGCGGGGCAGGCGGCGGCGGCGGCGGCAGAGCAGACCCTGATGCGCTATGCCCATCTTTACAACACGCAACTGCTGCAGTCAGCCCTGGGGAGCGGAACGCCGATGCAAGCCATGAAGGACTGGCACAAATCCCACCCGCATCCGTTCGTTAAAACGCCCCGCGATCGACCGGGACGCATTTTTTTTAGCTTGACTCAGAGCCAAGATTGCCTGATCTAGTTGAAGTGCCGCTCGACAGGGTTGCTGGCCGGTGCTTGACCTTCGCCAAAGATGGACGGTCGCCGTTCATCCGGTGAATGTCGGACTAACACATTCGTGAAAAGCCTCAAAATGGGAGCACGTCAATGAATCCGAACAAAGCACTTTGGGAAAAGGGCGACTTTACCCGCGTCGCTCAAAGCTTGAGAAAGAGCGGAGAGGCGTTCGTCAATGGACTTGGGATCACCAAAGGTCTCAAGGTGATGGACTTGGGATGTGGCGATGGCACAACGGCATTGCCGGAGGCAAGGCTTGGGGCGGAGGTGCTTGGTGTCGATATTGCCAGCAACCTGGTTGAAGCCGGCAACAAGCGTGCGAAAGCCGAGGGCCTGACGAATTGCCGGTTTCAGGAAGGCGATGCGTCCAACCTTCACGAGATCAAGGACAATTCCTTTGACTTGGTCGTGAGCATCTTCGGCGCGATGTTTGCACCGAGGCCGTTCGATGTGGCCAAGGAGATGGTGCGCGTAACGCGGCCCGGAGGCCGGATCGTCATGGGAAACTGGATTCCAGGTGACCCGACATTGATTGCCCAGATCCTGAAAATAAGCGCCGCCTACTCGCCCGCGCCGCCGGAAGGCTTCATCAGCCCGATGACCTGGGGAGTTGAGAGCAACGTCATCGAAAGGTTTGTGGCCGCGGGAGTGCCAGCGGAGAATGTTTCCTTCGTGAGGGATAGTTTCAACTTGGAATTTCCTGGCGAGCCGTCAAAACTTTTGGAAACATTCAGGACATTCTATGGACCAACCATGAATGCTTTTGAAGCAGCCGAAAAGAACGGCAAGGCCGACGATTTGCAAAAAGAGCTGGAGGCTTTGTTCAACAGCCAAAACAAAAGTTCGAGCAAGGATACAACGTCTATTCCAGCAACATTTTTGCGCGTTACGGTTGCGGTCAATTAGCATTTGGTTAGCTGTGCCATCCCGGACGTTTGCATTGATGAACGCTGTCTGCCATTGCTCATCACGCGGGCGAGGCTGCGCGGGTTGATCCCGCTACAGCAAGCCCGCGCAACGGGGCAGACAGTGCGCATTTATGCGCACCGAAATGCGGGGAAAATGGTGCGCATGAATGCACACCCTACGGTTCGCTACGGCACGCTACGGCTCGCTCAAGCCCCGACAATGACACATGCCAACTCAAATGGGAACCTTACGTCAGATGGGGAACACTAGGGCGGCGCTCCCCGCCCTAGATATCCAGCGTAAGTGGCGGCATTTCTTGACTCGGTGTCTTCCTTTTGCTGTCTCGATATCTATCTGTTGAATTCGATCCAAACTGAAAATCATTTGAGATTCGCCTTGGCTATTTCAAAACTTGACCCATGGGGTCACCAATATTGCCGCAAGCAAGAGCGCGATCAGACGCAGGTCTTGCCGTGCGTGGCGAATACTCCAAGAAACCTGAAGGCGAGACGGTTCGTCAAATTTTTCATTCTTGTCTTCTTCCTTTCTTTCTGCGTGATCAGAAAGAATGCTTATGGCGAAGATCGACACGATAGCAATCAAGCTGCCGGGAATCTGAAAACCAAGTATTTCCATTTTAGAGTTCTTTCCCCCCTCAAACCAACCTCTCCACCCCCATCGCCGCCCGCACGAAATCGGCAAACAGCGGATGCGGCGCAAAGGGCTTCGACTTCAACTCCGGGTGGAACTGCACTCCGATGAACCACGGGTGGTCGGCCACTTCGACGATCTCGGGCAACCTGCCGTCCGGGCTCATGCCCGAGAAGATCATGCCTTTAGCCTCCAGTTGCGCGCGGTATTTGATGTCAACCTCATAGCGGTGACGGTGGCGCTCTTCAATCGTGGTGGTGCCGTAAATCTGCGCGACCTTTGAGCCGGGTTTCAAGAGCGCGGTATAGGCGCCAAGGCGCATGGTGCCTCCCTTCGCATCAGAAGCCTTGCGGGTGACGGTGTGGTTGCCCTGCACCCATTCCTTCAAGAGATAGACGACCGGCGTTGAATGCTTGGTGCTGCCCTCATGTGCGAATTCCTCAGACGAGGCGTCGATCAGGCCGACCAGATTGCGGGCGGCTTCGATCACGGCCATCTGCATGCCAAAACAGATGCCCAGATAGGGGATTTTACGCTCACGGGCGAACCCTGCGGCTTTGATTTTACCCTCGGTGCCGCGCTCGCCAAAGCCGGGGCCGACCAGTATGGCGTGAAACCCCTCCAGATAGGCGGCGGAATTAGCGCGCTCGAAGATTTCGCTGTCGATCCATTCGGTGACGACCTTGGTGCGGTTGGCGATGCCGCCATGGGTCAGCGCCTCGGCGATACTTTTATAGGCGTCGTCATGCTGGGTGTATTTGCCGACCACGGCAACGCGGACCTCACCCTCGGCATGGGTCAGACGGTCCATCACGTCCTCCCATTGCGTCAGGTTGGGCTTGGGGGCGGGCGAGATGCCGAAACAGTCCAGCACGGCCTGATCAAGGCCGGCGCGGTGATAGGCGAGCGGGGCTTCGTAGATGGTTTTCAGGTCATAGGCCGGGATGACGTGTTCTTTGCGGACATTGCAGAACAGCGCGATCTTCTCAAGTTCACGCTCGGGGATCGGGTGTTCGGAGCGGCAAACGAGGACGTCGGGGGCGAGGCCGAGGCTTTGCAGTTCCTTGACCGAGTGTTGGGTGGGTTTGGTTTTCAATTCGCCCGCGGCGGCGAGATAGGGCAGCAGGGTCAGGTGCACCAGCAGGCACTGGCCACGCGGGCGTTCGTGGATGAATTGGCGGATCGATTCAAAGAACGGCAGGCCCTCGATGTCGCCGACGGTGCCGCCGATCTCGCACAGCATGAAGTCAACCTCATCCTGGCCGATGCGCAGAAAGTCTTTGATTTCATTGGTGACATGCGGGATGACCTGAATGGTCTTGCCGAGGTAATCGCCGCGACGCTCTTTCTCCAGCACGTTGGAATAGATCCGGCCGGAGGAAATGCTGTCGGTTTGGCGGGCATGGACGCCGGTAAAGCGTTCGTAATGGCCAAGGTCGAGGTCGGTCTCGGCACCGTCGTCGGTGACGAAAACCTCGCCATGTTCAAAGGGCGACATGGTGCCGGGATCGACGTTGAGATAGGGGTCCAGTTTGCGCAGGCGGACGGTATAGCCGCGCGCCTGCAACAAAGCCCCCAGCGCCGCCGAGGCAAGGCCCTTGCCAAGCGAGGAAACCACGCCGCCGGTGACAAAGATATAGCGTGCCATTGCAGGCTCCCGTGTCTGGTTTCAGGGCGGCGATCAGGTGGTGAAGAATCGCTGCATCACGGGATTTGAGATATAGCGCAGATCATGCCATAACACAAGCCGGCCGCTATATGCGGTCAGGCAGCCCGAAGTGTCAACAATCACTGGTGGTTAGTTGCCGGCCTTGGGCGGCTCTGCCGGGGCGTCTGTGGGCGGCAGGGCGGTCAGCGGGGAGGTGGTTTCGGTGGCGGGGGCCGGGGTCTCAACCGGGACGGTGCCGCCGATCTGATCGATCACCGATCTGGAAGCGGAATCGCTGGCGGCCAGAATGGTCAGGGTGATCGAGGTGGCGATGAAGCAGCCGGCAAAAATCCAGGTCACCTTGCCCAGCGCGGTTGCGGCTGAGCGGCCCGACACGACGCCGCCGGACGAACCCATCCCCAGCCCGCCACCCTCTGAGCGCTGCAACAGCACGACCCCGATCAGCAGCAGGGCCAGGATCAGATGAATGGCGAGGATGACGTTTTCCATGGCGGGCCTTTCCGGGTGACGCGCCTATCTAGGCGGACGCGCGGCGGCCCGCAAGCCCTTGAGCGTCAGATATCAGGCCGATCGCCAGCACCAGCGACCGGCTGTAGATGTTTGCCCAAGTGTTGGTGGCCGAGTTGTCCAGTGCTACGACGCCCCAATCAAGCAGAACCCAGATCCCTTTGTTCAAGCCGCGCCAAAGCCGGGGCCGCGTGCAAAGGCCTTTGGCTTACCCTTTGCTAAATACTCACCTTTTGCGGCCTGGGGTCAGGGCCTCCGGCGGGGATATTTATGAAAAGATGAATGGGTCAGTCTGGCCCATCGCAGACGGCGGACAGTTTGTTGCCGTCGGGGTCGCGGACGTAGCAGGAATAGAAGGTCGGCGAATAGCGCAGGCCGGGGCCGCCTTCGTCGCTGCCGCCATGGGCAAGGGCTGCGGCGTGGAAGGCGTCAACCTGGGCGCGGGTGGCGGCCTTGAGGGCCAGCATCGTGCCATTGCCACGGCTTGCGGGTGCTTCGTCATAGGGGGCGGTGATATATAGGCAGGGCCCAGCCCCGGCGGCGTCGGCGTCGGGTCTGCCATAGCCGACCTCTGTCTGGCCTTGGGATATGGTCAGAGGCCCGAGGGTTGCCAGCACCGGGTCATAAAAGCCGCGGGCGCGGGCAAGGTCATTGGTGCCGAAGGTCATATACCGGATCATCGCGTTACTCCATTGCAAAGGGGCAGGGCATTGTGCGCCACGGAGGGTCTCGCGGGCAAGGATTTTTCGGTCGGTTTTTGCGCGCATTTTGTCTGAAAACCGCGCCACACCTTTCGGAATGCACTGCAAGTTTGCGGTTTCACCCGCAAGGCGTCACGTCTATACCATGTGCGGTCTAGCTGCGCAAAGGGCTCGGAATGGCGAATGTGGTGGTCGTGGGTGCCCAGTGGGGCGACGAGGGCAAGGGCAAGATCGTCGATTGGCTCAGCGAGCGTGCCGACATCGTGGCGCGCTTTCAGGGTGGCCACAACGCCGGTCACACGCTGGTCATCGGCGGCAAGGTTTACAAGCTGTCGCTGCTGCCTTCGGGCATCCTGCGCGGCGGCAAGCTGAGTGTCATCGGCAACGGCGTGGTGCTGGACCCCTGGCACCTGATCGTCGAGATTGAAACGCTGCGTGGTCAGGGCGTCGAGATCAGCCCCGACAACCTGATGATCGCCGAGAACGCGCCCCTTATCCTGCCGATCCATGGCGAGTTGGACCGGGCGCGCGAGAACCAGAATTCGGTTGCCAAGATCGGCACCACCGGGCGCGGCATCGGTCCCGCCTATGAGGACAAGGTGGGCAGGCGGGCCATCCGGGTGGCCGATCTGGCCGATGCGGCGACGCTGGAGGCGCGGGTTGACCGGCTGCTGGCCCACCATGACGCACTGCGCCGCGGTCTGGGCGTTGAGCCGATCGACCGCGAAAGCCTGCTGGACCAGTTGCGGGCGATTGCGCCACAAGTTCTGCCCTATGCCAAGCCGGTGTGGAAAGTGCTGAACGAGGCGCGGCGGGCGGGCAAGCGCATCCTCTTCGAGGGGGCGCAGGGCGCGCTTCTGGACATCGACTTTGGCACCTATCCTTACGTTACCAGTTCCAACGTCATTGCCGGCCAGGCCGCTACCGGCACCGGCATCGGTCCGGGGGCGATTGATTTCGTGCTGGGCATCGTCAAGGCCTATACGACCCGGGTCGGCGAGGGTCCCTTCCCGGCCGAGTTGCAGGATGACGACGGCGAGCGTCTGGGCGCACGCGGTCATGAGTTCGGCACTGTGACCGGGCGCAAGCGGCGCTGCGGCTGGTTCGATGCGGTTCTGGTGCGGCAGAGTTGTGTGACCAGCGGCGTGTCGGGCATTGCGCTGACCAAGCTGGATGTGCTGGATGGCTTCAAGGTGCTGAAGATCTGCGTCGCCTATGATCTGGACGGCAAGCGACTGGATTACCTGCCGACCGCCGCCGATCAACAGGCGCGCTGCAAGCCGATCTATGAGGAAATGGCAGGCTGGGACGACAATACGGCAGGGGCGCGGTCATGGGCGCAACTGCCGGTTGCGGCGATCAAATATGTCCGGCGGATCGAGGAGTTGATCCAATGCCCGGTCGCAATGCTGTCAACCAGCCCCGAGCGTGACGACACCATCCTAGTCACCGATCCGTTTGCGGATTGACCATGGCTTTTACCTACAAGTCCCGTCGCCGCCTGGCCCTGTTGATCCTGATCGTCGGGCTGCCGGCCTATATCATCCTGGCGGTCAATCTGGTCGATCTGATCGAGCGCCCCTCGGTTCTGGTCGAACTGGCGGTCTATGTCGGGCTGGGGTTCTTGTGGATGCTGCCGCTGAGGCCGATCTTCAAGGGTATTGGCCAGGCCGATCCCGATCAATCCGATCCGGAAAAGTGATCAGGCGGCGGGTTTGGCCGCACCGCCTGTGCTGCGCGCCTTGTGGCAGACTTGGCTGTCACCCAATTGGGTTGGGCTGCCGAATGGGTTGGGCCGTGGTTTTCTCTTGCACTACAGGCGCATCCTGCGCGCAATGCGGCACGCCTTGCCCTTTGCCGGAAAGACTGTTTGCCGTGACTGCATCCGATGACCTTACTGTAGCTTCCTACAACATCCACAAGGGCGTGGGCCCGGACCGGCAGCGCAATCCGGGCAGGATTGCCGCCGTGATTGCGGAGATCGGGGCCGATATTCTGGCCTTGCAAGAGGTGGACATGCGGTTTGGCAGCCGCGAGGGGCTGCTTGATCTGGAGGCGTTGCGCCGCGATCTTGGCCTGATCGCAGTGCCGGTAGACTCGGTCCGCGACGGGCACGGCTTTCATGGCAACTTGTTGATGGTGCGCAATGCGCTGGTGCAACAGGTCCATCACCTGTTCCTGCCGGGGCTGGAGCCGCGCGGCGCGCTGATCAGCGATCTGAAGATTGCCGGGCAACCTTTGCGCGTCGTGTCAACCCATCTTGGGCTGCTGCCCGCTTCGCGCAGGCAGCAGGCCCGCGCCATTCTGGACAAGCTGAGCACACTTGACGCCTGGCCGATACTGCTGATGGGTGATTTGAACGAGTGGCGATACGATGCCCGTTCGCCATTGAAGGCCCTGAATGCACATTTCACCAAGCCATCAAGACTGCGCAGCTTTCCGGCGCGCTATCCGTTGTTTGCACTGGACCGGATGATGACCAATGCGCAGGCGGAACTGATCGGGCTTGACGTGCATGACACGCCTTTGGCGCGGCGCGCGTCGGATCATCTGCCGATCAAGGCTCGGTTGCGGCTGATCGGGGTGCAGCCGACGGCGGACCCGTTGGTGGATGGCACATGATAAGCTGGGGCGGAGGAGTGTTGATCTGGGTGCTGGTCGCGACAGCGGTTGTGGCGCTGACCTCGTATGTGGCGTTCCGGTCGTGGCGGCGTTTTGCCGAAACCGCGCGCGGCAAACCGGGCCGCGCGCTGCTGCGGACCGGACCCACCACCGCTCTGGACGCGCTTTTCAACCCGCTTGAGGCGTCGCATCCGGGGCAAAACGGATTGCTTGGCCTGTTCGATCCCCGCGAAGCTTTCGCTGCCCGTGGCTTTTCGGCGCAACTGGCCGGGCGCAGTCTTGATCTGATCTACTATATCTGGCGCACCGATTTGACCGGCTGGCTACTCATTGCCGATTTGCTGGCCGCAGCGGATCGCGGGGTGCGGATCCGGCTGTTGCTTGATGATGTCAATGTGCAGGGCTTTGATCCGGCCTTTCTGGCGTTGAACCAGCATCCGCGCATCGAGGTGCGCCTGTTCAACCCGACCCGCAACCGGGGCCATGCGCTGCGGCGCGGGCTGGAAATGTTGCTGGGTCTGGCGCGGTTCAACCGAAGGATGCACTGCAAGGCATGGATCGCGGACGGGCGGCTGGCCATCGTCGGCGGTCGAAACATCGGTGATACCTATTTCGGGGCGGTTGATCAGGGCGGACGGAACTCGATCGACGCCGACCTGATGGTGGTGGGATCGGCGGTAGCCGAGCTCGAGACCCATTTCGATCACCTGTGGAACCATGGCCTGGTGCTGCCCATTCTGACGCTGTGGCCGAAGTTCAGGGTCGATATGACGCGGTTTCGCCGCAGGCTGGCACGGCGCATGACAGAGCCGCGCGCGCTGGCTTTCCGCACGCAGGTTCTGGATGCGCGAGACGGCAGCACCGTGCTGAGTGCAGGGCTGCGCTGGACCGATACGCTGCGCATCCTGCACGATCCGATCGGCAAGGCTTACGGCCGGCGCGACGCGCCGTGGATGTCCGAAACAGTGGCCGCCGTGCTGGACGAGGCACGCGAGGAGGTGCGCCTTGTGACACCCTATTTCGTGCCCGGCAACAGCGGGATGCTGCCCTTGGTAGCACTTGCCGCGCGCGGTGTGCGCGTCAGCCTGCTGACGAACGGATTGTCTGCGACGGATATGATTCTGGTCCATGGTGCCTACCGGCGTTATCGCTGGCCGTTGCTGGCGGCCGGGGTGCAGATCCACGAATTCGCCCCACCGGCAGAACTGAACCGAGGCCGTGATGTCCTGCATGCCAAGATTTTTCTGATCGACGGGCGACAGGCCATCATCGGTTCGCTGAACCTTGATCTGCGATCCGCCAATATCAATACCGAAATGGGAGTGCTGTTTGAGGATGCCGAAATCGTCGCTGAACTGATCCGGATCGTTGATCGCGAATCCTCGCCCGACCGCGCCTATGCGCTGTCCTTGCAGGAGCGCTCGCTGCGCTTTGCAGGGCAGGGGCGCTCGCTGCGCTTTGCGGTCAGCCGACCGGGCCTGCCCGCGCATATGTGGTTTGAGCCCGAAGTCCCCGCCCTGCGTCGGGCGATTTCCTGGCTGGTCGGCCGATTGCCGATCCATTCCTATCTGTAGGGCATGACGCAATCTGGATGGATCAGCGACGGCCCAGCCCCAATCTGATCTGCTTCTCA
Organism: Paracoccaceae bacterium; assembly: GCA_038921555.1. GTDB lineage: Bacteria > Pseudomonadota > Alphaproteobacteria > Rhodobacterales > Rhodobacteraceae > Stagnihabitans. Next base: position 3,895 of record JBCKXH010000015.1, on the reverse strand, counting down.
ATCTCGACGATGGCGAAGAAGGCAGCACCAATGGCGACGATCAGCAGACCGTCCGGCAGGGACACCGGCTTCGTTCCGAGGATCGCCTGCAAGGGCGGCAGGTAGGTGACGGCGAATTGGGCGGCGGTAATGGCGATGACGACGATCCAGACAACCTTGGTGCCGCGCGCCGCCGCCCAGCTCAGCGAGGTGCCATAGATGTTGCGGATGAAAAAGAGGTGGAAGATCTCCAGCACCACCAGCATGTTCATCGCCATGGTCTGCGCCAGCGCCAGCGGATAGAAGCGGTCCATGGCATAGCTGAAGATGCCGAACACCGCCGCCGTGAACAGCAGCGCCACCAGAATGACATGCCAGACCAGCGCGCCAGACAGGATCGGCGCATCGCGGCGGCGGGGAGGGCGGGCCATGGTGCCGGGCTCGGTCGGCTCGAAGGCCAGTGCGACGCCAAGGGTGATGCCGGTGATCAGGTTGACCCAGAGGATCTGCACGGCGGTGATCGGCAAGGCCAGACCCGCCAGCAGCGCCAGCACCACCACCAGAGATTCCCCGGCGTTGGTCGGCAGCTCAGAGCTGATCACCTTGCGAAGGTTGTCATAGACCGTCCGACCCTCGCGCACAGCGGCCGCGATGGAGGCGAAGTTGTCGTCGGCCAGCACGAGGTCCGCCGCCTCCTTCGCGGCCTCGGACCCTTTCAGCCCCATGGCGATGCCTGCATCGGCGCGTTTGAGGGCGGGGGCGTCGTTCACCCCGTCGCCGGTCATGGCGACCGACAGGCCACCCGCCTGCAACGCCGTCACCAGACGCAGCTTGTGTTCGGGGCTGGTGCGGGCAAAGACATCGACGCTGGTCACCTCCAGCGCCAGTTGCGCGTCGTCGAGCCTGTCCAGTTGCGCGCCGGTCAGCACGCGGTCGGGATTTTCCAGCCCGATCTGGGCTGCGATGGCGGCGGCGGTTCCGGCGTGGTCTCCGGTGATCATCTTGACGCGGATGCCCGCCGCGCGGCATTCGGCCACCGCCATGATCGCCTCGGGGCGGGGCGGATCGATCAGGCCGACCAGTCCCAGCAAGGTCAGCCCGCCGTCGATCTGGCCTGCGTCGATCCCTTCGCCCGCCGCAGGGGCCATAGCCAAGGCAAGCACCCGCTGCCCCTGGATCGCCAGCGCATCGGCGCGGCGGTGCCAATGGTCTGCGTCGATACCATGGCACATCAGCAGGACCCGTTCCGGCGCGCCCTTCACATGCAGGGTCCGCCCGCCATGCCCTTCGGACAGGACCGCCATGAAGCGGTGGCGGGAATCGAAGGGGATGGCGTCCAGTCGCCGCCAGCCGACCTTGTCCGCCACGCCGGTCTTGGCCGCGAAAGCCAGCAGCGCCCCCTCCATCGGATCGCCCTCAACCAACCATTGCCCGTCGCGGAGGTTCAGGGCGGCATCGTTGCACAGGGCCGCAGCTAAGCCGAGCGCGACCAGATCGCCGGGCGGCGTGATCCGACCTTGCGGCGCGTAGCCCTCGCCCGCGACCGTGAACCTGCCATCTGGCACCTCGAGCGCGACCACCACCATCTCGTTGCGGGTCAGGGTTCCGGTCTTGTCGGTGCAGATCACCGAAACCGCGCCGATTGCCTCGATTGCGGGCAGGCGGCGGACGATGGCGTGGCGGCGCGCCATGGCCTGCACACCAATCGCCAGCGTGATGGTCATTACCGCGGGCAGGCCCTCGGGGATGGCGGCGACCGCTACAGCCACCACGGCCATGAACAGCTCGGAAAAGTCGCGGTGGCCGACATAGTAACCATAGGCCAACAGCAGAGCCGAAGCCAACAGGATGAGGAAAGACAGCCAGCGCGAGAAATGGTTCATCTGGGCGACAAGTGGGGTGGTCAGTTGCGCAACCCCGGCCAGCAGCCCGCCGATGCGCCCGATCTCGGTGGCCTGCCCGCTGGCCACCACCAGCCCGCGCGCGGTGCCGCGGGTGATCAGTGTCCCTGACCACAGCATCGAGCGGCGGTCGCCAAGGGCGGAATCGGCGGCGACCGGTTGGGTCACCTTGTCCACCGGCACCGATTCGCCGGTCAGGATGGCTTCCTGCGCGGCAAGACCGCGCGCTTCAAGGATGCGCAGATCGGCCGGCACCCTGTCGCCCGCCTCCAGCAGCACGATGTCGCCCGGCACCAGATCGGCAGCTTCCACCGTGCTGCGCACCCCGTGTCCGGCTGATTGGGCGCGCAGCACCGCAGCCCTGGGCGCCAGCATGCCGCGGATCGCCGCCATCGCCGCCTCGGCGCGACCTTCCTGAATGAAGCCGATCGCCGCGTTGGCCAACACCACGGCCAGGATCACGCCGCTATCCACCCAGTGCTGCAAGGCGGCCGTCATCACGGCCGCACCCAGCAGGACATAGATCAGCACATTGTGGAACTGCGCCACAAACCGCAGGAACGGCCCGCGCGTCCGCGTCTCGGGCAGGCGGTTGGGCCCGTGAATGGCCAGACGCAGCATAGCTTCGGCCGGTGTCAGCCCCTCGGGGCGGGCCTCCAGCGCGGCAAGACAGGCCTCGACCGGCTGGCTGTGCGGGGCAATCAGGGGCATCGGGATTCCTTTAGCGCGGGATGAGGCAGATCGAACCTGACTGCCCTCGTCAGCCCGAGCCAAATTCCTTCGAGGAGATTTGGCCTTGTGCCCGGCGTCCCATTGCAACGCTACCATCAAACCCCATCACGCCCTAACGCGCCGTATAGCCACCGTCCACCACCAGTTCGGCCCCGGTGACGAACTTCGCTTCGTCCGACGCCAGATAGACCACCGCCCAGGCGATGTCATCCGGCTCTCCCATATGGCCGACCGGGTGAGCCGATCCGACAGCGACCTTCGCCGCCTCAAGGTCATCAAACATGGCGCGCAGGTGGTTTTCCACCATCGGCGTCCAGATATAGCCGGGATGGATCGAGTTCACCCGGATGCCTTCAAGGGCATAGGCGATCGCGTCGTTCTTGGTCATCAGCCGCACGGCCCCTTGCGAGGCGTGATAGGGTGCCAGGCCGCCGTTACCGACCAGGCCCAGGATGGACGACAGGTTGATGATGGACCCAGCCCCGGCCGCCCGCAGATGCGGGATCGCGTGCTTGGTGCCGAAGAACACGCCCTTCACATTCACCGCCTGCACACGGTCCCATTCCGCCTCGGTGACCTGATCGGTGGGCTTGGGGCTGCCCGAGATGCCGGCGTTGTTCACCATGACATGCAGCCCGCCAAACCGCAGCGCCGCAGCGTCAATGGCGGTTCTCACCGCCGCCTCATCGGCGACATCGACCTGCCAGAACCCGACGTTGTGGCCTTGCGCCGTGAGTGTGGCGGCCAGCGCTTCGCCCTCGGCCTTCAATATGTCGAAGATCGCGACTTTCGCGCCCTCCTCGGCCATGCGCGCCACACAGGCCCGACCGATCCCGATAGCGCCCCCGGTGACGATGACTGCTTTGGACTTGAGACGATTAATGATTGTTCTCCCTTGGTGCTTCAATTGATGCCATTCACCCTAGGGGTTCGCATCGTCGCTGCATTGACGTGGATCAAGTTCGGGAAGGGCACGCGGCGCGTTGATCATCGGTGATGCGGTTGATCGCCTCGCTTACCCTTCAGGCGATCTGCAACCTCTTTCACGGTCTGATACTGGTCATTTGGCATCGAATGGCGCTCGAAAGGGCGGCTTGCTGCAATAAAGTCGAAAATGGTCATGGATGATTGACCCAGGTCATTTCACCGGCACAATGATCGTGTGATGTTCGATTCAGGCTGTGGACCGACACAAAGTCCCCGATGTGCCCAAGCTGCGGTCTGCCATGATCCGCGTTCAGAAAGAGGAACTGCCATGACGCTGATCCGCATCGCCTACCTGC